>JBKICP010000028.1:0-4854 GCA_046567085.1 Acidobacteriota bacterium | reverse complement strand
GCACCTCGCCCTCATGATCGACGGCCCGCCAGAGATAGTGTCGTTCGCCGTTGATCTTCACGAAGACCTCGTCGAAATGCCAGCGCCACCGGCTCGATCGCATACCATCGACCTGTCGTTTCCGGATCTCGACCGCGAACATCGGACCGAACCGGCCCCACCAGAACCGGACTGCTTCGTGGCAGATGTCGATGCCGCGCTCGTGCAGCAGATCCTCGACGTTGCGCAGTGACAGCGGGAACCGGATGTACATCATCACCGCTAGGCGGATGATCTCGGGCGACGTCTTGAAGTAGCGAAACGGGCTTCGCTGGGTCATTCCGAGACGCTACGCAAGCGGCTAGCCTGTCTCAAGCCGAGTTCCTTTGACAATACCGGCACTGAGCCCCTCCGCTGCCGTCGGTCTGCAGGCCGCGGCCAGGCAAGAAGGTTCGGGAGTAGGTAGCAACCGAGAAGGAGGCCATGTGTCCGGGGGCAATGGCCGTGGTCTCTACCATGGTTAGGACACCGAATTCCGAATCTTGTGCGAGATCACCGCATACAGCGCCTGTGTCGATGAAGTGGACGTTCCCGAGCGTAAAGGGTTCCTCGAGCATCGAATGGCCGACAAAGACCGCGTCGATCCCGGCGACCTGCCGCCGGATACCCCGTTCAATGCGAAGGCGGGACCATAGCGCGAATTCGACCACGTCCGGGAACTGGTCATCATTTTTTCCCTGGTCGAGGATACTGATGAATTGACCCCACGACATGCGGTGCGGAACGTCGGCATGAACGATGCCGACTATCCCACCCGGGCTCTCTATTTCAATCGCTAGCGGAAGTGCGGCGAACGCGTTGGCAACGGCGATGCGCTGCTCAAGCTCGAGGCTAAGCAGCCAGGACATGCCGTTTTTCCCGAGAACCGCTTGTTCCTGGTGAAAGGCGGGAAGCCGGCCTGCATAGAGGTCCACGAGCATGGCCTCGTGATTGCCGCGCACCGACCCTCCTCCTCCCTTGTCGAGCCAGCGAAGGAACGGCACCACGTCGGTCGAGCGGCGACCCCGGTCGGCGAGATCCCCGACGCAGAACAGCCGGTCCCTGCCGAAGGAAAAACCGATGCTGACCAGGGCGTCCCACAGAAGCCCGTAGGAGCCGTGAAGATCGCCGACCACGAAGTCACGGCCATCCCGGTTGAGGGGGAAGCGGCGCACGGTGGCCCCGGAATAACTCTCAGGGCACGGCCGGATGTCCGCTCGCTTTGAAGCGCCGTCCTCACGTGGCAGAGGGGCGAACGGGGATGTAATCATGCTACTCCTTCCTCCGAGTCCTGAAGCATCGCGCGAAGCCACGCCCGCTGCGACCAGCGACACATTTCGTGTTCGATCCAGAACCGGCATCGCGCAGAGGCCGGAACCTCCCATTTCCGGGGCCAGCAATGGGCAGCAGCGCATCGTCCTTTCGTCGCCTTTTTGAATTATCGTCTGCCAGCATGGAACACGCTGATCAAAAAGTCATGAGAGGATTGTGTCCGAAAAAACGCGCACCAGACCTCATCGTGAGAATCGTCGCCATCCGGATCGACGATAGATTCAAGGGCACGTTCAAGCATGAGGAGGGAAGGCTCGTTATTTTCGTCGTCTCTGAAAGCCTCGCCAAAGGCGATTACAAGGACCAGCGGGGAGGGGAGTTGGCCGTTTGCAGAGAGAAGGCTTCCAATTTCGTTTCCGGCTTGAGTGATGGATGTACCCGGAGACACTGCGCGATCAATAAAGCTGATCTCGCCACGTGTTCTGAACAGGGGCGCAAAATCGGTAAAATCGAGGCCTACCAGGGAGTCCTTAGAAAAGAGGCGGTCCAGGGCTGCCAGAAGCGGGCCGAGATGTTGTGGACGGCGTGAGCAGACGATGTATGGACCCGAAAGGCCCTGCTGGGATGTGTCGGCCAGAAAAATCGTAAAAACGAGCAGGCGCTGATGGGCAAGTCTGGTGGCCAATGCATCGGCCTGTCTCGCATCGCCTGAAAGCAGGATACTCACGTGCACATCCGCGGTTCTGGGAGCGCCATGAACAATCGTGAAAACCTCCATTATGCCCGGATCGACTGCCCTGAGCGCTTGTGCAGCGATATCGTCAACGACGACAAGCTCCGTGTGAATTGAGTAATCGGGATCAGGTGGTATCTGGGACATTAGCGATTTGCCTTCTCATAGCGGGAATTCAATGGGGCACTACGGTTAACAGCACGTCAATCTAACGGGCTTGCGCGGCGTTCGAGGAGGCTAGGGGCATTTGCAATGCTGCGCTCTGCGAGGTCCGTGGGCACAGCAACATCGAAGCCTGCGTAGAGTGTGCCAGCCTCGTAAACGGCAATCGTTGTGGCACAGGGAGATCTCCACTTCGGTCTTGAAAAGCAAAACAAAAGGGCAGCATGGGCTCGGTTTCCAGGTTCCTCAACAAGCGGCGTGCGGCTGGGACTGGCCGGAACGGCACACATCAATGCGTCAATGAATAAACGCTGGTCCGAAGCGTTAATGCCCTAAAGCGAGTAGATCTCATTCTGATGTGTCAAAACAGGACGCATATATCTGTCGTCTCTGGAACTCAAATTATCGAAAATTGCCAAGGCTTACCGTCAACAAGCAAAGATACTCCAGTTTATATTGGCGACGTCGCCAATTTGAGAAACTGCGCGTCCATCTCGGGAACTGGGGAGATGGCATCACGAGCGGCGAGGGATGGCGCACGAAAGCGATCTGTCTTCCATGTGCGTCTCAGCGAGGATTGTGTTCTGGTGTCCTGGGTACGGTTTGAACGGCGCCTGGTGGTGCCGCTTTTTTTGTGCGAGCGTTGCAGCGTTTTGTGCTGTTCGATGCATGACTCAGAGGGACGCACGGGAGGCTATGGTCCCAGCTGTTGTCGTCAGAATAAGTGATTTTCGGGAGGCAATGTCGTTATTCGAGTGCTGTTTCCAAGTTCCGGCGGAATTTTCAGGTCCGGGTGCCAGATAGTCAACCTGGTCTCGAACACGATGATATACTTGGTATCAGCAAAAACCAGTCGAACGGTAATGGGATGACGTCTCTGACAACATCGGATGAGGTTGTGGCGGGTAATGGCGATGGCAAGCCCAGGCTCGGCATATTCTGGTTTGTCCCTGCGGATGGCGGCGGGGCGAAGCTGATTGAAGAGTCGATCCCGGCCGCGGAAATCCCAGAGGTTGGGGGCTTCAAGACTTACGATCCTGGTCACCTGGAAGTCTGGCAAAAGGTTGTACGCCGGATCCCGGCGTTGCGGTGGTATCCCTACGAGGATTTTCCCAGGGGGAGAGCGAACTGGCGTGCGGAAGACGACGCATGGCTGCTGCTGATGGATCGGAGTGTCATGGAGGAACCGTTTGTTTCTGCGGTCCGAAAAGTGTGGCGGCTCCCCGCGTCCACGCTGGTACTAGGCGATTCGCACTACTGCTGCCGGCGTCGCGTGTCGCTGCCGCTGGTGGCATGGCGCGGACCGAAACACTAACGGTGGCCGGACGCTGGATCGGCCAACGGATGCTACCGCCCGGAGGCATGGATTGAAACGCCGGTTCACTCGTGGGTTCTGGCCCGTCCGGAGGTATGCGATTGATGCTATCCGCCGCGGAATATCGCAAGAGAGGTAGTTAGTGTCAGCGGCTCTCCCTTCGTGTTGCGCGCTGGCATTCCGCGTAGGCTGTTTTCCGGCTCGTGACACAGCAGCAGACGTGAGCTTGATAGTCTCGGTCAGGTTAGGTCTCCGAGCCAGCGTTAACTCGCCTCCTCGCTCAATTGCTGTAGCGCACGATGAACTTCGACCATCGCCATCGTGTCGCGGTGACAATAGGCCAGCAGTGCCTCCCTCAGGCGCATGATCTCAGCGGGATCGGAAATCGCTCCCGATGCCATTTGGACAAATGCCTGGGAAGCGGCTCCGCCATCGGCAATGCCTTCAAGATCGTCGTAACCAAAGCCAGGGCTGAGTGCAGGTGCGACAGCCTTGATCGAATTACTGAAGTCGAACTCGGGATTATAAATCGCTCGCCGCACGACTGGCAGAAGATCAACGAGGCGACCGATAATGGCGGATATCGGTTCAGCCAGGTCGCTGAAATACGCGGCTAACGCCTTCAACTGCGTCTTCTCATACGCCGAATAGACAATGATTGGCAGGTCTGAACCGCGAAGTGCTGCGATCAGCGTTTCGGCAAATGCCCGTCGTGGATCTCCATGAACCGCTGCCAGAAATGCCTGATGGCTCAGCGTTCCGTCAGCCTCGAGAACATGCAGCGACCACTGGAACGGCAGGGTCTGATACGGCCTCGTGCCTTCATAGAGCGGGATTGCCGGGACCATGGCCTCGAAATCCAGGTAGCAAGCCGGCGGTCCGAAAGGACGCAGTTGCCGCGCCAGGTCTGGCGCCACGTAGGGCTGGCCACTTACAACCGCATCGCGAATGATGGCTTGCTTTCCGGTCAACGGAAAGTCGGAGGGGATCGCCGAGATCGAGGCAATGTCGAGCGCGTCCAGGCTGTCCGCTTGGGCGGCGCTCAGCCGCGGCATGTAAAAGATCCAGTCGGATGGCTTGTCCGCGGTGCAGCGATCCCAGAACTGGCAAGCATACGGATTACTGCAATGCTTGCCGGGCTCGGCGTAGGGAGGCGCCTGCTGGCCTAGGCTCTGGAGCATGGCCGGCAATCGGTCGGGCACTTTGGCGACCAGGGCAGCAATGGAGTCGGTGACATGCGCACGCGCGAAAAACGCTGGCCAGTCGATCTCGCCTGGACCGCGTATATAGGCGGTGTCGACATGAAGTATCTCGATTGTGCGCAGAGGTACCCCGGCCGCGGCGGCGACATAAG
>JBKICP010000027.1:0-12895 GCA_046567085.1 Acidobacteriota bacterium | reverse complement strand
AGGCTCAGCCCTCTGCTGCCGCTGTTCCAGTGCGAGCAGACTTTCCCGCACTGCGAGCGGGTACTGCACCAGATGCGGGACCGGGTTCAGGCGCTTTTCGACGGCGTCGAAACCGGCATCTTCGTGATCGATCCGGAGACGCACCGCATTGTCGATGCCAATCCCGTCGCTCTTTCGCTGGTAGGTGCGCCGCTGGAGAAGATTGCCGGCGCCGTCTGCCACGAGTTTGTTTGCCCCGCCGAAGCGGGGCGCTGCCCGGTCACCGATCTGGGCCAGACGGTGGACAACTCCGAGCGGGTACTGCTGACGGTGGGCGGGGAAAAGCGCGCCATTATCAAGACGGTTCGTCCGGTGGAGATGGGCGGCCACCGTTATCTTCTGGAGAGTTTTCTCGACATCAGCGACCGCAAGCGCGCCGAGCAGAGCCTTGCGGAACAGACCGCGTATCTGAACACGCTGATCGAAGTGAGCCCGCTGGGGATTGCGGTGCTCGACGGAGAGGGCCGCGTGCGCTTGTGCAACACCACGCTGGAGCGCCTTTTCCTCTACACGCGCGAGGAACTGCAGGGCGCGACGGTGGACGCGACGCTGATCCCGGAAGACCTGCTGGCCGAGGCGCGGAGTTACAGCAGCGATTGTCTGGCGGGCAGGACCGTCCACTTCATCAGCCGGCGGCGGCGCCGGGACGGCGTCCTGCTCGACGTCGAGATCTACGGCGTGCCGCTGGTGATCGGTGCGAATCCTCCGGAGATTCTGGCGCTCTATCAGGACATCACGGAGCGCCGCCGGATCGATGCGGAGATGGAGGAGCGCCATCGGCTGGCGACGCTGGCAGCGGAAATCGGCGCGGTTCTCACCGGCGCCGAAGGACTGGAGCGCGCGCTGCAGGCCTGTGCCGAGGTGCTGGTGCGCCATATGCAGGTTGCCTGCTCGCGTATCTGGACGCTGCGCGAAGCCGACGGCCAGTTCGAACTGCAGGCCGCAGCGGGGACTCTGGCGCGCAGGGGCGCCGACGATATCGGGGTGCGGGATGCTTTCGGCATCCGGCACATTGCCGCGACGGGGATGGCGGAGTTCACGAACCTGGAGGGCCAGCAGCCGTGGCTGGGCGATCCGGAGTGGGCCAGCCGGGAGCAGATGACGGCCTTCGCCGGCTGTCCGCTGAAAGTCGGCGAGCAGATTCTCGGGGTTGCGGCGGTGTTTGCGCGCCGGCCTCTTACCGAAGCCGCACGGCAGTCCTTCGTCTCGGTGGTGCACAGCATTGCGCAGTTTGTGGAGCGCAAGCGGGCCGAGGTCTTCCTGCGGGAGAGCGAGGACCGCTTTCGCACCGCCTTCGAGGACGCTCCGTACGGTATGTGCATGGTGGCGCCGGACGGCCGCTTCCTCGAGGCCAATGCGGCGCTGTGCCAGATGCTGGGCTACTCGCAGAAAGAACTGCTGGGCGGGGCGTGGCAGCAGATCACGTATCTGGACGATCTCCAGCGTTCGCGCGAGGCAGCAATCCAGTTCCGTCGCGGGGAGATCCGGACCGCGGAGATGGAGAAGCGGTATCTCCGCAGGGACGGCCAGGTGCTGTGGACCCGCGTGAAGATCCTTGCCGCGCAGGACGGTTCCGGAAGGCTCTCGCACTACATCACTCAGATCGAGGACATCACGCTGCGCAAGCTGGCCGAAGACCGGCTGCGCGCCTCCGAAGAGCGGTATCGGGAGCTGTTTGAGAATGCCAGCGATCTGGTCTACACGCTCGATCTCGATTTGCGGATCACCTCGCTCAACCGGCTCGCCGAGCAGACCACGGGGTATTCGCGCGAGGAAGCGCAGGGGATGAGTTTCTGCAGCCTGCTGGACCCGGGACAATGCGAGTCGCTGCGCAGCCTGATCGCGCGCATGGTGGCGGGGGAGCCTCCGGTCAAGTTCGAACTGGCGATGCGCAGCAAGGATCTGCGGCGGATCGCGCTCGAAGTGAGTCCTCGCCTCATCTATCGCGATGACGCTGCGGTCGAGATCCAGGCGATTGCGCGCGATATCACCGGACGCGGGCTGGCGGAGATGGAACTCCGCCAGGCGCAGAAGCTGGAATCGGTGGGACGGCTGGCCTCCGGGATCGCCCACGAGATCAATACGCCGATGCAGTTTGTGGGCGACAACGTGCGCTTCCTGCACGATTCTTTCGAGGAGGTCGAGGCGCTGCTTACCGAGCTGCGCGCATTCTGCGAGGGCAACGGGGAAGGGGTGAAGGCCGCGTTCCAGCGGCTCGAAAAGAAGCTGGACACCGGGTACCTGCTGCGCGAGATCCCCGAAGCTCTTCGTCAGACGCAGGAGGGCGTCGAGCGGGTGGTCACGATCGTTCGCGCCATGAAGGAGTTCGCGCATCCGGACAGCCGGGAACAGGTTCGCACCGACCTGAACAAGGCTCTGCAGAACACGCTCACGGTTGCGCGCAACGAGCTCAAGTACGTTGCCGATGTCGAAACCGATTTTGGCGAACTGCCGCTGGTTGTCTGCAGCGTCAGCGATCTGAACCAGGTGTTTCTCAACCTGCTGGTCAACGCCGCTCATGCTATTGCGGATGTGGTTGGGCAATCCGGCAGAAAGGGCAAGATCCGCGTGCACACCGAATCGGACGGCAGGCAGATCCTCGTCACCATCGCGGATAACGGGGCCGGCATTCCGGAGAGCATTCGGGACCGCATCTTCGATCCTTTCTTTACGACCAAGGAGGTGGGACGGGGCACGGGGCAGGGACTGGCGATCGCGCGGGCCGTCGTCGACCGGCACAAGGGGTCACTGACCTTCCAGAGCCAGGTGGGGAGCGGAACGACCTTTCTGCTCCGTCTGCCGGTGGAGAGCGCCTGACACGGCCGGCGATCGCGGCCCCTGGCAACGGTTCGCAGGAACGCCGGCATCTTAATACAATCTCGCTGGTAGCGCCGATCCCTGTTTTGAGGGAAGTTTTGCGGGAGCCTTGCTGTGCTCGGCAGGAGTACGGCTTTCTATCCAAGGAGCTTTCGTGGGCCAATCGTCAGAGCTGTTCGAGCCTGTTCCGCGGTTGCAGCGCTCCGGCGCCTCCGGCGAACTGCTCAGCTTTCCGGTGCTCTCCGGCGGCGGCGAGATGGGCGACCTGGTGCGGACCTTTCGCTGGCAGGACAGCTCGCTCGGTCCGATTGCCTCCTGGCCACAGAGCCTGCGGACTGCGGTCCAGATCATCCTGAACTCGCGCTACGCGATGTTTATCTGGTGGGGCCCGGAGCTGCTGAACATCTATAACGATCCCTACCGGGCGTTCCTGGGGGTGAAACATCCGGCGGCGCTGGGCCGGTCGGCGCGCGAGGTGTGGTCGGAGATCTGGGATGCGATTGGCCCGCGCACCGAAGCGGTGCTCCTGCGCGGCGAGTCTACGTTCGACAAGGCGCTGCTGCTGATGATGGCGCGGCACGGCTACATCGAGGAGACGTACTTCACCTTCTCCTACAGCCCGCTGCCCACCGATGACGGACGGATCGGCGGCATTTTCTGCGCGGTCACCGAAGAGACAGAAGGGGTGATCGATAAGCGCCGTCTGGCCCTGCTGCGCGAGGTGACGGCTGCAACGGCCGAGGCACGGACGCCGCAGGAGGTTTGCAGGGCTGCCGCGCGACGCCTCGAAGAGGCGCGGAGGGATCTTCCGTTCAGTCTTTTGTATCTGCTGGAGGCGGATGGCATTCTGCGGTGCGCGGGGCGGGCCGGCATCGATGCCGCCCATCCCGCGGCGGTGCCAGGCGTCGCGGTGGATGACGAAGAGGCGCAATGGCCGTTGCAGCAGGTGATCGAGACGGGTGAACCGGTGCTGCTGGAGAATCTCGGCGCGCGGTTCGCGGACTTGCCGCACGGGGAGTGGAATCAGCCGCCGGATTCGGCCGTGCTGCTGCCGATCGCGCAGCAGGGACAGAAGCGGCCGGCAGGCGTTTTGGTGGCGGGTCTGAATCCGCATCGCCCTTTTGATGAGCCGTTCCGGGGATTCGTGACGGTGCTCTCGACGCAGATTGCCGGAGCTCTGGCCAATGCCAACGCCTATGAAGCCGAGCGCCGGCGGGCCGAGCAACTGGCCGAGGTGGACCTTGCCAAAACGCGCTTCTTCAGCAACGTCAGCCATGAGTTCCGTACGCCGCTGACGCTGATGCTGGGACCGCTGGAGGATCTGCTCGGCGAAGCACCGGACGGGCTCGGTTCCAGGCAACGCGAGCAGATCGGCGTTGTGCGCCGCAACGCGCTGCGCCTGCTGAAGCTGGTGAACACGCTGCTCGATTTCTCCCGCATTGAAGCGGGGCGCGTGCAGGCGGTCTACGAGGCCGTCGATCTGGCCGCGTTCACGGCGGAGCTGGCAAGCGTCTTCCGGTCGCTGATCGAGCGTGCCGGGCTGACGTACACGGTCGACTGCCCGCGTCTGGAGCATCCGGCCTATGTCGACCGGGAGATGTGGGAGAAGATCGTCTTCAATCTCATCTCGAACGCGTTCAAGTTCACCTTCAGCGGCTCGATCGCGGTGAGCCTCCGCACAGCGGGCCAGGAAGTGCAGCTGCAAGTTCGGGATTCCGGCACCGGAATCCCTGCCGGCGATCTGCCCCACATCTTCGAGAGGTTCTACCGCGTGACGCAGGCGCGCGGGCGGAGCTATGAAGGATCGGGGATCGGCCTGGCGCTGGTGCAGGAACTGGTGAAGATGAACGGCGGGTCGGTGCGTGTCGAGAGTGAAATCGACAAGGGCACGGTCTTCACGGTATCGATTCCTCTGGGCTCTGCGCACCTGCCGCAGGAACGGATTGGCGCAACCCGAGCCGCCTCGTCGTCGCTGGGCAGCGATGCTTTTCTGCAGGAGGCGGGGCGCTGGGACGCGGCGGGGGCAGCGGGGGAGGCGGCCCCTTTTCCGCTGCCAGGTCTTCCAGCTTCGGGGCGCGGCACACGGACGCGGATCGTCGTTGCGGACGACAACCGCGACATGCTGGATTATGTGCAGCACCTGCTGGAGGGACAGCATGAAGTCGTTGCGGTTGCCGACGGGCACGCCGCGCTCGAAGCCGTACTGCGCGATCCCCCCGACCTGGTGCTCACGGATGTGATGATGCCGGGGCTGGACGGCTTCGGACTGCTGAAGGCGATGCGCGCACACGAGCGCACCGCCGTGGTTCCCGTCATCATGCTCTCGGCCCGCGCCGGCGAAGAGGCGCTGGTGGAGGGAGCCGAAGCCGGAGCGGACGACTACCTGGTGAAGCCGTTTTCCGCCCGCGAACTGCTGGCGCGAGTGGAGAACCATCTGCTCCTCTCCCGTCTGCGCCGCGAATCGGATTCACGCATCCGGCAGAGCGAAGAGCGTTTCCGTTCCCTGGCCGTTGCCAGCTTTTACTCGGTTTACCGCATGAGCGCCGACTGGTCGGAGATGCGACAGATGACCGGCGGCGACTTCCTCACCCACACGGAAGCACCGAAGGCGGGCTGGATCGAGGAGTACATCCTGCCGGAAGACCAGCCGGAGGTGCTGCGCGCCATCGCGGAAGCGATCCGCACGAAGAGCATGTTTGTGCTCGAGCATCGGGTGCGACGCGCGGACGGCAGCGTGGGCTGGGCGCTCTCGCGGGCGATTCCGCTGCTGGACGAAGGCGGCGAGATCACCGAATGGTTTGGCGCGGCCAGCGACATCACCGAGCAGAAGCACTATCAGGAGAGCCAGTCGCGGCTGGCCGCCATCGTCGATTCGGCCGACGACGCCATCATCAGCAAAGGGCTGGACAGCGTGATCCGCACCTGGAACGAAGGCGCAACGCGGATGTTCGGATACACGCAGGAAGAAGCGATCGGGCGTTCGATCCTGATGCTGATTCCCGAGGAACTGAGCTACGAGGAAGATCAGATTCTTGCGCAGCTCAGGGCGGGGAATCGCATCGACCATTTCGAAACGGTGCGGGTGAAGAAGAACGGGGAGCGGTTCGACGTCTCCATTACGATTTCGCCGATCCGGGATAAGGCCGGCCGGGTGACGGGCGCTTCAAAGATTGCGCGTGATATTTCCGATCGCCGGCGCATGGAGCGCATCCTGATGCAGAGCGAGAAGCTCAGCGCCACGGGCCGGATGGCTGCGACCATCGCCCACGAGATCAACAATCCGCTTGAATCGCTGATGAACCTGGTCTTCCTGGCACGTCAGCATTGCGACGGCCAGAGCAAAGCGCACGCGTACCTGGTGACCGCGGAGCAGGAGCTGGAAAGGGTTTCCCATCTGGCCCGGCAAACGCTCGGATACTACCGCGACACAAGTGCGCCGACGCCGGTGGTTCTGCACGAGCTCCTGCAGAACGTGCTCACGGTTTATAACTCAAGGCTGCTGTCCACAGGAATCGCGGTCGATGCCCGGTTTCATGACCAACAGAAGATTGTGGCCAGCAAGGGCGAAATGCTGCAGGTGTTTTCCAACATCATTGCCAACGCCATCGATGCGATGAGCGATGGAGGAACCCTGACGGTCAGCACGCGCAAGGTTGATTCCGATGGCGAGGCCGGCATGGAGGTCCGCATCGGCGATACGGGAACCGGCATTCGGCAGGAACATCTCTCCCGTATCTTCGAGCCGTTCTTTACCACCAAGGGCGAGCTGGGCACCGGGATCGGTCTGTGGTTTGCCCGCCAGCTGATTGAAAGCCGCGGAGGCCGCATATCGGTGACAAGCAGCGTTGAGCCGAAGCGCCGTGGTACTGTTTTCACCATCTTGATTCCGTTTGCTATGCCGGCTCCTGCATAGCGGTGTCTCTGGGAGGCTGGTCTATGCTGCACGAATTTCTCGGCGCGTTCACGGCTGCGGGCGAATCGGATTCGGGTTCGTACCCTGTCGCATCGAGGGACGATCAATCGGAGGAGGCCGAGCCGGAGCGGCCGAAAGTGCTGGTCGTCGACGACGAAAAGCGGATTGCCGATACGGTCTCCGAAATCCTGAATGCCGCCGGATTCGAAGCGGTCGCCGCCTACGATGGCTGGTCGGCGCTGGATGCGCTCCAGCGCTTTCGCCCGGACTATCTGCTTTCCGATGTGCTGATGCCGCGCATGAATGGCGCGGAACTGGCGATCGCTATCCGCCAGGTATGCCCTGCGACGAAAGTGCTCTTGTTTTCGGGGCAGGCTGGAGTCTCTGAAATCCTGCAGAGTGCGAGGGAGCGGGGATACGCGTTCGAACTGCTTGCGAAACCGGTCCACCCCGAACGATTGATCGAGTATCTCCGCCAGCTTTGAGAGTGCGGCACCTCGACGGTGAGGAGCAACGCAGTCAGGGCTCCACGGGATCGAACCTGCATCCTGCCGTTGGACGGAAACTGCATCGCTGGAGCGTGGGATGCCATTCGCGTTCCGACCGGCCGGAACGCCGGATGGATTACTACAGACATCTGATTACCTGCACAGATAACGGAAGCCCACCCCACTTACAACCCTCTTGCCATTGTTGATTGGCGGGCTTCGACTTACTTTACGAGAAGTGCGGGATGTTGCTCGGGGCTATCTTCCCACCGTCGCGACACCTCCGCATGCCTGACAGGCAGGAAAGTTACCTCGGTGACGCGGAGAGTGAGGGAGTTGAAACCAACGGCCAGGCATCGTATCGAAGCTCGCACCGAGCAGGGTCTAAGCGACGCAGAGCGCGGCTGGAGCAGGCTCCGGAGCGCGACCGGTCGAGGGCAACAGCAGGGCAGAAGTTCCGGCAGCCGAGGAGCGCGGTTCCTGCTGCTCGTTCTCCTCAGCGTCATGACTCCGTTTTGTTCGGCTTTGCGCGTTTCTGATGCGGACACAGCGAGTGGACGCCTCTGGCTGGTTGGAACGGCACGCATCTCCGGGGTTCATGCGGTTCGCGCCGAGGGACAGGCAAGCCATCTCCGCTCCCTGATCGACGAGGTGCGGTTCAATCAGAAGCCACTTGCCTTTGGAGGGGGAGTGGTGGCGGGTCCCGGCCCGGGAGATCTGGACGTTGTCTTCGGAACTCCGCGATCGGGGGCCGACGATCGTGTCCGTTACAGGCTGCTCGGCGTCGATACGGAGTGGAAGGAGGCAGGAAAAAGCCGCGAGATTCACTATCCCGGCCTCGCGCCTGGCCGCTATGAACTCGACTTCCAGGAGGCCGACAGCGGCACGCTGCGAGGTTCTGCCGTCGAAACGCTGCCTATCATGGTGACCACACCGGCGGGCGGAACGTTGCGTTTGCGGATGCTCACGATCTTTTCCCTGCTGGTCCTGATTCTGATTCTTTACAAGCTGCGCGTCGGCCGCCTGCAGCGGCACAACCGGAAGCTGCAGGAGACGGTGAGCCAGACGAAGGCCGAACTCACTCAGACGGCGAAGAGCGCGGGCGACGCTCAGGAAGCCCTGAAGGAGCAGGCCCTGAAGGATGGTCTGACAGGTTTGTGGAACCGAAGAGCGACGTTCGCCATGCTCGAGAGGGAAACTTACCGGGCGCAGCGCGATCGCTTCCCCGTAATCCTTCTCATGATCGATCTCGACCATTTCAAGAGCATCAACGACACCTGGGGCCACCTGACCGGGGATGAGGTGCTGCGGGAAACGGCGGCTCGTCTGGTCGAGGCGATGCGTCCTTATGACTTTGCAGGGCGCTACGGCGGAGAGGAATTCCTGGTGGTGCTGCCGAGCTGCTCGCCGGAAAACGGGCTGCAGCGCGCCGAGCAATTTCGCCGCGCGATCGCGGAGACGCCGTTTGTGACAGGGACCGGATCGCTGGCCGTGACCTGCAGCCTGGGCGTGGCCGTTTATGACGACGTTATGCCCACCGAAGACCTGATCCATCTGGCCGACGAGGCGCTGTATCGTGCCAAGCGGCTGGGCCGCAACTGCGTGTGCACCGGGAAGCAGCGTGCCTTCGCGGCTTGCCGCTGACGTCAATCCTTCTGTCTGGGATACCAGGTGATCTGTGCCGCGGCCGTTGTGTCGCTCTGCGAACCGGATTTGTAAATGGGCGCCTTCCAGGATTCGTACTGCACCAAGCCCTTCACTTCGATATCGGGACCGATGCGCTTCACCACGGAGCCGGCGAAGTCGTTTTGCGTGGTTCCGCCGGGGATGAACTGGGCGGAGGCCTTCGCGTTGCGGTACATGAACTGGATATTTTCATTGGCGGAGAGGTGATAGGTCAGCCACGCCTGGCCGCCTTTGCCCTGGCGTCCCACCCAATCGGGAAGAAAGCCCTTGTTGGTTGGGCCCTGTTTCTGGATGGTTTCGTAATAGAGAAACTGACCCTGATCGATCGGCGAGTTGGTAGGAGTGGAGTGGCTTGCGGGTTCCGTACTGGCACCCTCCAGCCGCAGGTCGAGGTGGTGCAGGTACGGGAACTGGGCGAGGTAAATTCCGGGGTGAAGGCCGGAACGCCGTGGCGCACTGATGGGGCTGACGTCGTCGTGCACGAGAGAATCCGAGTAAAGGGTGACCCACTTCCGCAGATAGGGCAGGCGCCAGTCGAAGTCGAAGTTGCCGAAGCGCGCACCGGGATCCGTCCGTGAGAGCTTTTCGGCAGCGGTCACGTTCTGGAAGCTGAAGAAGCTTTTCAGGAAGGTGTGCAGCGTGATGGGTTCGTGACCCTTGCCGCCCCAGACGACGAGGCGGCTGAAGCCGAACTCCAGGTCGCGGTACGGCTTGAAGCTGACCTTCTCCATATGGACCCAGGGCTCGTTCGGGTCGGTGTGCCCTTTGAGGCTGCCGACGTAAAAGTCGTAACGAAAAGGGCCAGTCAGTCTGGAGAGGCCGGGGATGCGGAGGGGTTCGACGCGATCGATCTGGAAGTTATAGATGTCCTCGGCGTTGGTGCTCCAGAGCATGGCGGCGCCCTGATCGGGGCCGAGCCAGTGATCGCTCTTCCCGAAGGAGACTTCATGCCCGAGGAGGTGGTAGGAGAGGTTCGCCTCCACGATGCGGGCGAAGTTGGCCGACGCGATCGGCCCCTGCGGGATGGTGTCCTGGACCGGATTGGTCGCGATGGGGATGCCGTCGATGTTCTGAGAAAGAAACGTGGCCAGGGCCGGAGAATAGCCGGTTGCGCTGGGCGCATGCTGAAACTCGCCGCGGAAGTAGAGGGTGAATCGTCCCGCCTCAGCCCGGCCGCTGAAGCCGGAATAGTTATTGAATCCACCCTCGTAGGGGCGGCCGTAGTCGTCGATGAGGGTTTGACCGAGGTGGAAGCTGTCGCGGAGCGGCGTTCCATGGATGCCGCGCAGAGTGGTGTACACGCTCTCCAGCTGTGCGTTCGGGTGATTCAGCTCCGTGGCGTTATCGATGTCCGGCTGAACTTCCTGGAGGACGGCCAGGTAGATGCTCTTCGCTTCGTCGTCGTTGGTGTCGCTGTCGATGCGGTCCGCGCTGAGCTGCAGCATGTGGGCGATGCTGAGGCGGGTCCAGGGGCGGATGCCCATAAACGCCGAATCGATGTACCCGAGGGAGTGCAGGCGATCGAGGGCCGGATAGATCCAGCTGTCCATGGGAACGTAGGTCGAGCCTTCCGAACTGGTGGTGATGGTCTCAGCGGGCGGCTGATAGCCGGGAGGGAAGGGCTGCTGGGTAGTGACCTGAGCTTCAGCGGTGAGTAAGGCGCCGGACAAGAGGACTGCGGACAGGAAAAAGGAGGATCTCAAGCGGACCTCGGTTGGATTCTGCCGTACAAGGCGCGATTGTGGAGTGCGACGCGCGCCTCTGCATTCAGACTCCAGGATCGAATGTGGACTGTCAAGCGGCGGCGAAGGGCAAGCGCAGCCGCGAGCGAAGAAACGAGTGGAATGGCGAGCGGATGGAGCAGCAGGGCGGGTCGATAAGGAATTGCGCCACGCGCAGCGTCCGTTTTCACCCGGACTTCAGCTTCATATTCGCTCGCCTGGATGCATGTTTCTTCGCTCACAGGTGCGCCGGATCGCCGCGCTCGGTATCGACTGCGAGCTCGGCCATCGCCTTCTGGGCTTTCTTTGCGTCGAACTTGCCGTCGCGGGCCAGCCTGGAGAGCGTGGCCGCGACGATGGATTCGGCGTTGACCTCGAAGTGACGGCGCAGGTGTTCGCGGTTATCGCTGCGTCCAAAGCCATCGGTACCGAGGCTGACGAGCCGGCTGGTGAGCCAGGGCGCGAGCTGGTCGGGGATGGCCTTCATGTAGTCGGTGGCTGCGATAATGGGGCCTTTGGTCTTGTTCAGCGCGGAGACGATGTAGGGCGTCTTCTCGGCCTCGGCGGGATGCAGGCGGTTCCAGCGCTCCACGCCAAGCGCTTCGCGCCGCAGCTGGTTGTAGCTGGTCACGCTCCAGACGTCGGTTTCGACGCTGTACTTTTCGGCGAGAATCTGCTGCGCGCGGAGCACCTCATTGAGGATGGGGCCACTGCCGAAGAGCTGCGCGACCGCCTTGCCGCTGGCTGACGTGCTGAGCTTGTAGATGCCGCGCAGGATGCCTTCCTCGGCGCCCTTCGGCATCTCCGGCATGGCGTAGTCCTCGTTGTACATGGTGATGTAGTAGAAGACGTCTTCGCCGTTCTCGTACATCCGCTTCATGCCGTCCTGCACAATGACGGCCAGTTCGTAGACGTAGGCCGGATCATAGCTGAGGCAGGTGGGGATCACGCTCATGAGCAGGTGGCTGTGGCCATCCTGATGCTGGAGGCCTTCGCCGGTCATGGTAGTGCGGCCGGCGGTGCCCGCCATCAGGAAGCCCTTGCCGCGCGCATCGGCGAACGCCCACATCATGTCGCCGACACGCTGGAATCCGAACATCGAGTAGTACATGTAGAACGGGATCGTGGGGACGAGGTAATTCGAATAGCCGGTGCCGGCCGCGGTGAAGGAGGCCATCGATCCGGCTTCGGTGATGCCTTCTTCGAGGATCTGACCGTCCTTCTCTTCGCGATAGGAGAGCAGCATGTCCACGTCGTGCGGCTTGTACTTCTGGCCTTCGCTGGCGTAGATGCCCACCTGCTTGATGGCGGACTCGAGGCCAAAGGTGCGGCCTTCGTCGGGCACGATCGGCACGATGAGCTTGCCGATCTTCGGATCCTTCATGAGCGCGCGCAGAATGCTGACGAAGCCCATGGTGGTGGAGACGGCGCGGCCCTTCGATCCGCCGGTCCACTCGGCAAAGGTTTCGAGCTTCGGTGCGGTCAGGTCGATCTTTGGGGTGTCGCGGCGCGGCATGTAGCCGCCGAGTCCCTCGCGGCGGCCCTGCATGTAGACCATCTCCGGAGCATCGGCGGCGGGACGGTAGAGCTTGCCGGCGCGGGCATCGGCTTCGGGAATGGGGAGGTCGTAGCGGCGGATGAAGTCGACGAGCGCATCGTCGGCGACTTTCTTTTCCTGGTGCGAGGCGTTGCGCGCCTGCGTGCTGCCGAGGCCGTAGCCTTTGACGGTTTTTGCGAGGATGACCGTGGGCCCGCCTTTGTGCTCGACGGCGCGCTTATAGGCGTTGTAGATCTTTCTCGCGTCGTGGCCGCCGCGATGCAGGTGGAATATCTCGTCGTCGGTCATGTGCTCGACGAGCTTGAGCAGTTCGGGGTACTTGCCGAAGAACTCCTGGCGGATATACGCGCCACCCTTGGCCTTGAAGGCCTGGTACTCACCGTCGACGCACTCTTCCATGCGCTTGAGCAGCAGACCGGTGTGATCGCGCTCGAAGAGTTCATCCCAGTCCGAGCCCCAGATGACTTTGATGACGTTCCAGCCGGCGCCGAGGAAGACGGCTTCCAGTTCGTCGATGATGCGGCCGTTGCCGCGGACAGGTCCGTCGAGGCGCTGCAGGTTGCAGTTCACGACGAAGATGAGGTTATCGAGGTGCTCGCGGCGGCCGAGCGACAGTGCGCCGAGCGTGTCGACTTCGTCCGTTTCGCCATCGCCGATGAAGGCCCAGACTTTG
>JBKICP010000026.1:0-9553 GCA_046567085.1 Acidobacteriota bacterium | reverse complement strand
CCGGCGCCACCCAGCAGTTCACCGCCACCGGAACCTACAGCGACGGCTCGACCCAGAACATCACCTCCACGGTGACCTGGACCAGTTCTGCCACCAGCGTCGCCACCATCAATGCCGCGGGCCTCGCCACCGGCGTCGCTGCCGGATCCGCCACCATGACGGCCGCCCTCAGTGGCGTCACCGCCACAGCCAATCTCACCGTCACCGCAGCGGTGGCCACCATAACCTCCGTGTCCGTCACCCCGGCCAGCGCAAGCATCGCCGCCGGCGCAACCCAGCAATTCACGGCAACCGCCACCTACAGCAACGGCACCACCACCAACGTCACCTCAACCGCAACCTGGACTTCTTCGAACACCGCCGCGGCCACAATCAACTCATCCGGCCTTGCGTCCGGTGTCGCAGCAGGATCCACCACCATCACAGCCGCGGTGAGCGGGGTTGCGGGAAAAGCCGCCCTCACGGTCACCGCTGCCTCAAAGACCGTTACCTCCATCACGGTTACCCCGGCCGGCGCCATCATTCCCACGAAGGCGCTTTTCAACTTCCACGCCACGGCCGCCTATAGCGATGGGTCCACCGCCGACATCACTTCCACCGCCACCTGGTCCAGCTCCAGTACCGCCGCCGCAACCATCGCCCCCGGCGGCTTCGCCTATGGCGTCAGCCCCGGAACCACCACCATCAGCGCCTCCCTCAGTGGCGTCACCGGCAGCGTGAGCGCCAGCGTCAAGACTGTTTCCAAACTCACCATCGCGCCCACCAGCGCAACCATCGCGGCAAAAGCGACGCAGCAATTTACCGCCGAGGCCACCTATACCGACAGCACCCAGCAGGACGTAACCACTCTCGTCCCATGGACCTCGACCAATTCGAACTACGCCACCATCAACTCCTCCGGACTGGCAACCGGCGTCCTGCCCGGAACCACCGACATAGGAGCCAACTACGGAGGCTATGCCGCCGATGCCGTTCTGAATGTCACCAATGCCACCGGCCAGGGCTTCGACGTCCTTACCTGGCACGTGGATAATACCCGCAGCGGTCTGAATTCCCAGGAAACCACCCTCACTCCCTCCAACGTCAACAGCACCACCTTCGGCAAGCTCTTCTCCATCTCCGTCGATGGATACGTCTACGCCTCCCCTCTGATCGTCTCCAACCTCTCCATCAACGGCGCGCTGCACAACGTCCTCTATGTCGCCACCGAATACGACAGCGTCTATGCCTTCGACGCCGATACCGGCGCCCAGCTCTGGCAGGTCTCGCTGCTCCAGTCCGGTGAAACGCCTCTCAGCGGTGCGGCCATCAAACCCTGGCTTGGCATTACCTCCACGCCCGTCATCGATCGCAGCACCGGCACCCTCTACGTGGTTTCCGCGCAAACCTCCGCCGCTGCAGGCGGCACTTTCCGCCTGCATGCGCTCGACATCACCAACGGAGGCGAGAAGCTCGCAGGACCGGTAACCCTCAACGTCTCCGTGCCCGCCACCAACAGCGATTCGGTCAATGGAGTCCAAACCCTCACCACCTCCTGCATCCAGCGCGCCGCGCTCCTCGAAGCCAACGGCAATATCTACATCGGCTTTGGCAGCTGCCACTCCGGCTGGCTCGTCGCCTATAACGCCCTCAGCCTCAAGCTTGCCGGTGTATTTAATGCCAGCACCCGTCTCGACGGCGAAGGCCCCTACGCCAGCGCCGGCGGTGTCTGGATGGGTGGCGGCGGCCCTGTGGCCGACAGCTCCGGCAACGTCTACATCACGACCGGCAACGGTCCCTGGAACGGCACAGATGCCTGGGGCGATTCCATCCTCAAGTTCCCCCCGAAGCCTGTCGCAGGTGCCAACGGCACCATGCAGCCCTCCGACTATTTCACCCCCTCCATCTACCAGTACATGGATTGCAATGACGCCGACCTCGCCGCCGGCGGCCTCATGATGATCCCAGGCACCACCTCGCTGATCGCCGGCGGCAAGACCGGAACCATGTTCCTGGTCGACAGCAATAGCCTTGGCCACGAGTCCGCCAATGATTCGGGAGCCATCCAGGAACAGGTCTGGGGCGCGGGATTGCCATCCGGCAACACCTATCCCAACACCTGTACCGACGCCACAGGCACCAACAATGCCAACGTCACCTCCTACGAAATCTTCGGAACCTCCGCCTACTTCAACAATTACGTCTACCTCGGCGTCACACCCACCTCATCGACAGCCCCGGGCGGCGTCCGCCAGTTCGAGTACTCCGGCACCCTCTCGCCCTTTGCCGATGCCTCGCCCACCATCAACCAGGGAACGCGCGGCACCAGCCCCTTCATCTCCGCCAACGGCAGCAACAACGGCATCGTCTGGATGATCGACGAGGGCTACCCCATCCAGAACACCCAGAACGATCCCAGCAACCCGGGCACCACCGAGCCCCCCACCAACGCCACCCTCTACGCCTACAACGCGGCCAGCTATCCCACGGAACTCTACGACAGTTCCCAGAACTCCGCCGATACGCCCGGCTACGGCATCAAGTTCACCTCCCCCATCGTCGCCAATGGCAAGGTCTACATCTCCACCGGTCACGACCTCCCTTCCACCACCAACCCGCACGGCGAAATCGACGTCTACGGCCTGAAGTAAACCAGCGTCAGACCACTCGAAGACGGGCATCGGCAACTTGCCATGCCCGTCTCCCTCTTTTCCGGCGCCCACCCTCACCGATCTCCCGGCACGGTACTAAGGTTTTCCGCTGCTCCTTCCAAAATCGCGGTATTACATTTCTGCGACAGTGCGCCCCACCCCCAGGATGAAAACATGAAAGCAGCATGCTCCAGCATCCGGTCATTATTCAGGGCGGAATGGGCGCAGGTGTCTCTGGCTGGCCCCTCGCCCAGGCCGTTTCCCGCCTCGGACAACTTGGCGTCGTCTCCGGCACAGCTCTCGATCAGATCCTCATTCGCCGCCTTCAGGATGGCGACCCCGGCGGCCATATGCGCCGCGGCCTGGCGGCATTTCCCTTTCCCGCTGTAGCCGAGCGCATCCTGCGCGACTACTTCATCCCCGGCGGTAAATCCGCCGCCGCCCCCTACCGCACCCCACCCACCCACACCAAAGACGATCCACGCCACCTCACCGAACACATCGTCGCCGCCAACTTCGTCGAAGTCTTCCTCGCCCGCCAGGGCCACTCCAACCCCGTCGGCATCAACTACCTCGAAAAAGTTCAGATCCCCCTGCTGCCCTCCCTCTATGGAGCAATGCTGGCCGGCGTCGGTTACGTGCTCATGGGCGCCGGCATCCCGCTGCACGTTCCTGCCGTCCTCGATCGCCTCGCCCAACACCTCCCTGTTGAATATGGACTCAACGTGACCGGCGCCCGCGAAGGCGACGACACCACCCTGCGCTTCGATCCCGGCGACTACGGCGCGCCCAGCCTGCCTCCTCTCCACCGCCCCGCCTTCCTCGCAATCGTCTCCTCCAACACCCTCGCTGCCACCATGCTGCGCAAGGCAAACGGCCGCGTCGACGGCCTCGTCATCGAAACCCGCACCGCCGGCGGACACAACGCCCCGCCCCGCGGCAAGCTCCAGCTCACCGCCCAGGGCGAGCCGGTCTACGGCCTGCGCGACACCATCGATTACGCCAAAATATGCGAACTCGGCGCGCCCTTCTGGCTCGCCGGCGGCTACGGTTCCCCCTCAAAACTGCGCGAAGCCCTCGCCCTCGGCGCCACCGGCATCCAGGTCGGCACCGCCTTCGCCTTCGCCCGCGAATCCGGCCTCCGCGAGGACCTCAGGCAGGCCCTCCTCGAAAAAGCCCGCAACCACGAAGCCCGCGTCTTCACCGATCCGCTCGCCTCTCCCGCCGGATTCCCTTTTAAAGTCGCGCAACTCGAAGGCACCGCCTCCGACCCCGAGGTCTTCACCGCGCGCCCCCGCATCTGCGACCTCGGATTCCTCAGTGAAGTCGTGCGCACCGAAGACGGCGCCTTCGTCCACCGCTGCCCCGCGGAGCCCCTCTCGCTCTTCCTCGCCAAAGGCGGCGCCGCTGACGACGCCCAGGGCCGCAAATGCCTCTGCAACGCCCTCATGGCCAACATCGGCCACGCCCAGGTCCGCTGTGGCCACCGCGTCGAGCCACCCCTCGTCACCGCCGGCGACGACCTCACCGAAATCGCCCAATTCCTGCCCGAAGGAGCAACAACCTACAGCGCGGCCGATGTCCTCAACATCCTCCTCGCTGGCGTCCCCTCTCGCCGATAGAGGCTGCTGACTGGCTGACTCGCTGACCGGGGTCGTGGTTTTATAGTTGAAGTCGTACCCTACGGAGCCACTACCCTGCCCTGCGACGACCTCAGAGACTGGATTAAACTCCTCGACAAGTCCGGCGAACTCCGCCGCATCCGCCAGGAAGTATCCCCCATCCTCGAAATCCCCGAGATCGTCGACCGCGTCAGCAAATCCGGCGTCTCTCGCAACTCGAAAATCGCGCCTGGCGGCCCCGCCCTCCTCTTTGAAAACGTCAAAGGCTTCCCCGGCGCGCGCATCCTCATCAATCAGTTCGGCTCGGAACGCCGCATGAAGCTCGCCCTCGGCCTCGATCCCGACAAGGGCTCGCTCGACGCGATCGCCGGCCGCATCCGCGCCCTGATGGAAATCAAATCCCCCGAAGGCCTCCTCGAAAAACTGAAGATGCTCCCGCAACTGGCGGCCATCGGCAACGTCTTCCCCAAAACCATCTCCTCCCGCGATGCCGCCTGCAAAGAAGTCATCCTCCGCGACAACTTCTCCCTCGATCAGTTCCCGATCCTGCAGTGCTGGCCTCTCGACGGCGGCCGCTTCATCACCCTGCCCTGCGTCTTCACCCGCGACCCCAAAACCGGCAAGCGCAACATGGGCATGTACCGCATGCAGGTCTACGACGGCCAAACCACCGGCATGCACTGGCAGCGCCAGAAGAACGCCGCTGAACATCTCCGCGATCGCCTCCGCGCCTCCGCCGCCAATGCCGCAGACCGCGTTTCCGCCATGGCAGAAACCGCCGGCGGCACCATCGCCATGAGTCACATCAACGGTGACAAATTAGAGGTCGCCGTCGCCATCGGCACCGACCCGGCCACCACCTTCTCCGCCATCGTTCCCGCCCCGCCCGAAGTCGAAGAATTCCTCATCGCCGGCTTCCTGCGCGAAGAGCCGGTCGAACTCGTCAAATGCGAGACCGTCGACCTCGAAGTTCCCGCGCACGCCGAAATTATCCTCGAAGGCTACGTCCGCCTCGACGAGCTACGCAGCGAAGGCCCCTTCGGCGACCACACCGGCTTCTACACCGCCGCCGAGGACTACCCCGTCTTCCACCTCACCTGCATCACCCACCGCAAAGATCCCATCTACTCCGCCACCATCGTCGGGAAGCCACCCCAGGAAGATGCGTGGATGGGTAAGGCCGTCGAGCGCATCTTCCTTCCGCTCTTCCGCCTCACCCTTCCCGAGATCGTCGACATCAACCTCCCCTCCGAAGCCGTCTTCCACAACCTCATGATCGTTTCCATCCGCAAGAGCTACGCGGGCCAGGCGCGCAAGGTCATGAACGGCATCTGGGCCATGGGTCAGGCCATGTTCACCAAATGCATCATCGTTGTCGACGAAGACTGCGATGTCCAGAACCTCGCCGAGGTCACCCTCCGCGTCGCCAACAACATCGACCCCGAGCGCGACATCCAGTTCACCCTCGGCCCCATCGACTCCCTCGACCATGCCTCGCGCCTGCCCAACTACGGCAGCAAGATGGGCATCGACGCCACCCGCAAATGGTCTGCCGAAGGCTTCACCCGCCCCTGGCCCAAAGAAATTGTGATGGACACTGCGACAAAATCCCGCATCGACCAGCTCTGGAAATCCCTCGGCCTGGAGGACTAAGCATGTTCACCCTCGACGGCATCCGCCAATTCCACCTCTGGACCCACCTCTGCTTCGACCGCGCCCTCGACCACCTCGCCACCCTGCCCCTGACGGACTACACAAAGAACGTCTCCGGCTTCGGCTCCCCCAACCTCCGCGACCAGGTCATTCACTGCATCAACTGCGAAGCCTTCTGGATCCACGTCCTGCAGGGACTGCCCTACGCCGACGAAGAACGCGCCCGCTTCCCCACCGTCGCCGACGCCCGCGCCTTCGAGAGTCGCGTTACCGCGCAAACCATCGACTACCTCTCACGCCTGAACGACCAGCAACTCAACACCCCCACGACCCTTCACTTCCCCGACGGCGATACCGCCACCCGCACCCCGGCCCTCATCCTTCACCACATGCTCACGCACGCGTTCCACCACAAGGGCCAGATCGCAGCCATGTGCCGCATTCTCGGCCACCCCGCCCCCGATACCGACCTCAACAATTTCGAATAACGGCGAGAAGCGCATTTCCTGTCCGCTAGCCGCTGGCCGCTATCTCCCCAGGGCCTGATTCTGCCGCACGCACCCCGTATACACGCGCAGAAATTCATCCCGCAGCCGACCGTACTCGTCAATGCTCTGGAACTTCCGCTTCCACGCCTGTTGATTCAGAAAGCGGATCGTCGTTTCCACGTGCGCCTGATCGTCGAACAGCAGATACATCCCCATCACGTTGCCTTCCATCCGCCGCCGGTCGTTGCCATGCACCTCAAAGCCGTGCAGCCCCACCGGCAGCGCCTCCGCCGGTGAAGGCCCTCCCCGCTGGGACTCCATCAAATGCAGATTCCCAATCAGCGTCTGCTTCAGCGCCGCATAGCGGTCGGCCGGCAACAGTTCCGCCTTCGCGTTCGCGAAATAGTCCGTCATCGGATACGCAAACAGCACCTGCTCTCCTGCCACAGCATTCAGCGTTTGCATCCCCGACGCGGTCTGCACCGTCTCCGTCAGCGCCCGCGGCGCCAGCGGATCGGCATGCACCACGCGCAGTCCATCCGGAAATACGCAGCTCGTATAAGGAGCCAGCACCTTCGGTGCCGCCACGCTCTGCGCCCCAGCCGTCGCCACACATCCCTGCGACAGGACCGCAACAACCGCCCAGACGATCGCGCAGATCCGAACGCCCCACGCACGCTGAACCCCGCGCACTTCGCTTTGAGCTGAACACCCACCACCCAACGCTGAATCTCTGAATACTGCCTTCACTCCGTTCTCCTCGCGTCCTCTAGTCCACAGGCCTGACTTCAATCTTCACCAGATTCCTCACGCTCCGCACCGGTCGCTTGTCCCCGCTCACCACCAGTTGGAACGGCCCCGCCTTCGCATCCAGCGGCTTGCCATCCACCGCGTCGGCCACCAGTACCGTCCCCGCATGCACCGCGGGATCCACCTCACCCAGCGACAGCACCGCCGTGAATCCATCCGATCCGGTTGCCACCACATACCGCGCCAGTGCCTTGCCCATCGCCGCCTTCGGCACGCCCAGATGCGCCAGCAGCTCCATCAGCGGAACTCCCGCATACGTCCTTTGCTGCTTCGCCATTCGGTCCATCACTGCAACCGTCTGTTGCGGATACTCCCCGAGACTCTTCGCCGTAAATACGCCCCGCAATCCGCCCTCCCCCACCACCGTCAGCACATTGGCCGCCTGCACGGCAGGCTTGCCCGGCTCCGCCGAACCCGTCGCACCGGTTGTCATCCCCAGCGGCACCGCTCCTGGAGGCATCGGACCCGCTCCCGTTCCCTCATTGCCGCTCGCCGCCCTCGCCGTCTGCAGCGCCACCGTCAGGGTCTGCGGCTGATCCGCTACCACCAGTGAACGGTCCGCCTCCGCAAATCCCTGTGCCGCAACATGCAGCTGGTACTGCCCCGCGGGCATCCCCAGCTGCGCCCGCCCCTGGTCGTCGGTGATCAGCTTGTCGCCCGCCGGACTCCCCGGCGTCACGCGAATCTCCGCACCCGCCACCGCCGCTCCATCCGGACCCGTCACTACTACCGTCACGGGCGTGTAATTCTGCCCCCACGCCACCAGCCCCGACAGCAATACCGCCAGCCCCAGCCACCGCCCACTCCTCGGTCCCAGACCCCGCATCTTCGTACCCTCTTTCTGTAGTCCCCAACGTGCCGCGGCCCCAATGCACCTTCGGGTGCTCGCACCGACCTCCATCGTAACCCCACGTCCCACAATTCCTCTGCTTCAATTCACCGCACTACATCTAAACTGAGGTCATGGCGCACCTCCAGGACCAGCTCGACGAAATCACCGCTCAAACCCGCACCCTGGTCCAGCCCGAACGCCTCGCCATCGGCGAACGCGCCATCGAAGAGCTCTTTGCCACCGGTATCGAGGACCGCATCCTTCCCGTAGGCGCCCAGGCACCCTCCTTCGCCCTCCCCGACTTCTCCGGCAAAATCGTTCGCTCCGCCGATCTCCTCGCCCTCGGCCCCCTCGTCGTCAACTTCTTCCGTGGCCGCTGGTGCCCCTACTGCGTCACCGAGCTCGAAGCCTGGCGTGACCTCTACCCCGGCCTCCGCGAGCGCGGCGCCCTCATCATCGGCATCTCCCCCCAAACCCAGCGCCAGTCCGACTTCACCGCCGGCCAGCACACCATCCCCTTCCCCCTCCTTACCGACCACGGCTGTGCTGTCGCCAACAAATTTGGCCTCCTCTGGACGGTCCCCGAATACCTCCAGCGCTACTACCGCGGCATCCTCCTCAACATCCCCTTCGTCAACGGCGACGACAGCTGGCGCCTGCCCCTCCCCGCCACCTACGTCCTCTCTCCCGAAGGCAAAGTCCTCTACGCCGAAGCCCACGCCGACTTCCGCGTCCGCCCCGAACCCGAAGACGTCCTCCGCTCCCTCCCCGCCTTCGCCCGCAGCGAATAAAGCCGCCTCCGAAATCCGCGCGATCAGCACAAGGCTCGAACGGAAATCGCGAGGGAGCGAACAAAGGCCGCTGCCCGAGTTTCCGGAAAACGCCTGCATGAGCGTCCGCAGTGCGCTCGCCTGAGCCGCCGAAGTGTTGCGCTCGACGGCGCGTCGCAGCGCGCTCGCCCGAGGGTCCGCGGTGCGCTTTCATCATCGAGAGTGCTCCCGCGTGAGCCCAGGGAGTGCCTGCGTGAAACCCGGAGTGCCCCGGCCTGAGCCTCCGGCCCCCGGATGAGCCTCCGGAGCGGCCCCTGATGTGCCCAGGAGGCCGCGTGACCCACCACCGTGAATCGCCCCTGAGCTTACCCCCGAAACCCCGCACCGCGGGGGAGGCCAGGTTCACGCGGCGCGCGTCCTGGAGGCGCAGAACCGCAATACCGAAACCCCGCACCGCGGGGGAGGCCAGGTTCACGCGGCGCGCGTCCTGGAGGCGCAGAACCGCAATACCGAAACCCGCACCGCGGGGGAGGCCAGATTCGCGCGGCGCGCGTTCTGGAGGCGCAGAACCGCAATCGGTCCACCGGGAGTGACCTGAGCCCCACCGCTGCCCCACCGTGCCTCACCAGTAACAAACGGACAATGCAGATCGCCCCAACCCCAAGAAATCCCGAACTGCGGGGAATGGCCAGGTTCACCCCACAGCAAGAAGCAAACGCCCTCCGATGACTCTCGTCAAAGCAATTGC
>JBKICP010000025.1:0-8955 GCA_046567085.1 Acidobacteriota bacterium | reverse complement strand
TGCGGGCGGAGCTTCGGGGGTTGCAGCCGAGAGGCGCATCTCGGTCGAGCGCATCGACGAACATCGCGACCGGTATGCCATGGAGGTCGCCTGGGACAAAGCAGGACTGGCTACACCCCTGGCCGACGGCGATCTGTTGTACGTGTTTCCGATCATTCCCCAGTATCAAAAGACCGTGACGCTGCGCGGGAACATCGCGAACCCCGGGCGATTCGCATGGCACGAGGGGATGCGCGTCAGCGATCTGATCCCGGACAAGGACTCGCTGATCACGCGAAACTACTGGTGGAAACGGGCGCAGTTGGGATTACCGGGACCGGAGTTTGAACCCCTGCAGCGGCTGCCGAATCTTCGCCAGCCCAGCTCGGCGACGGAGATCCCGCGGCGGTTGATGACCCAGCCGCGAACTCTGAATGGCGCTCAGATGCCGGGCGGTTCCTCGCAGACCGGACAGAATACCGATCTGACCAGCGCCCAGGATTACCAGTTCAACCAGCTCAATCTGAACGGCCTGAACGGTCTGAGCGGACAGGCCGATCTGAACTCTCCCGCGATGGCGGGTGCGGCCGGCCAGCTGGGCACGATGTCCACGCGTCCCCTTCCGGCATCGCAGCGTGCAGGGAGCGCATCCCTGGCGGCCGAGCAGGGCAGCACATCGGCGTTGACGCCGCCCGCCGAGCGCACCGAGGTTGGGCCGATCGCGCCGGAGATCGACTGGAATTATGCCGTGATCGAGCGGCTCGATCCGGACACGCTGAAAACCGTGCTGATCCCCTTCGATCTGGGCAAGTTGGTGCTGCAGCACGATTCGAGCCAGGACCTGGCCCTGAAGCAGGGCGATGTGGTTTCGATTTTCTCCCAGGGCGATATCCAGGTTCCTGTCGCACAGCAGACCAAGTTCATCCATCTGGAAGGCGAGTTCGTCCACGCGGGTGTCTATACGGCGCAGCCGGGCGAGACGCTGCGCGATCTGGTGCAGCGGGCGGGCGGGTTCACCTCCAGTGCCTATCTGTACGGATCGGAATTCAGCCGGGAATCGACACGCCAGATCCAGCAGCGGCGCATGGACGAATACGTCGAGGCGCTCGAGATGCAGATGCAGCGCGGGAATCTGTCCCTGGCGGCGGCGGCCACGGCCAACCCGGCGCAGCTGGCCAGCGGAGCAGCCGCACAGACGAGCGAACAGCAGCTCCTGGGCCGGCTTCGGCAGATGCGAGCCACCGGCAGAATCGTGCTCGAGTTCAGGGCAGGCAGCAGCGGAATCGATGCGCTGCCGGACATCGCACTGGAGAACGGGGACCGTTTTGTCGTGCCGCCAGTGCCGGCCAGCGTGAACGTGGTAGGCGCCGTGTACGACCAGAATTCGTTCCTGTACGAGACCGGGCGGCGGGCCGGATCTTATCTGCGCCTGGCGGGCGGCCCGAATCGAGACGCGGATCGAAAGCACATTTTCATTATTCGGGCGGACGGTTCGGTCATCAGCCGCGAGGCGGAGAATGGCATCTGGGGCAACGAGTTCGACAACCTGCGCATGAATCCGGGCGATACGATCGTGATTCCGGACAAGACATTCAAGCCGTCGGTGCTGGGAGGCATCCTCGACTGGTCGCAGTTGTTCTCGCAGTTCGCGCTCGGCGCAGCGGCTTTGACGATCCTGCCGTAGGCATGCCAGCGGCACAGGTGAACTTGTAAGATGGCGTTCATAGGCGGGAAGCGGCAGGTCGGCGATTTCTGATGGCAACTGAGACTCACTACTCCGATCTTGAAGAACGCGCGGAACAATTGCCGCCGCGCAGGGATAAGCCTGCGGCGAATGACGACGAGATTTCCCTGCTGGACCTGCTGATCGTTCTGGCCGAGCGGAAGAGAATGATCCTCTCTGTCGTTGTCGCCTTTGCGGTGATCGCGGTGGTGGTGTCTCTGCTGTTGCCCACGTGGTACACCGCGGAAGTGACGCTCCTGCCTCCGCAGCAAAACCAGTCTCTCGGGTCGGCCATTGCCTCACAGCTGGGGGGTTTAGGCTCCATGGCGATGCTGGCAGGCGGGGGCTCCAGCCTTCTGAAGAATCCGAACGACATGTACGCGGGAATGCTGAAAGGCCAGACCGTGGAAGACGGCATGGTGCAGGAATTCCATCTGCAGCAGGAGTATCACAAGAAACGGCTTTCCGACGCGCGCAAGGCCTTCGAGAGCCACGCGACCGTGGATGGATCCGGCAAGGACGGGCTGATCCACATTTCAGTAGAGGCACGGAGCCCCCAACGCGCCGCGCAGCTGGCCAATGGTTACGTCGAGGAGTTCCGCGGGCTGTCGCAGCATCTGGCCATTACCGAGGCGCAGCAGCGGGCGCTGTTCTTTCAGAAGCAGCTGGAGCAGACCAAGAACAGTCTCGCCAACGCGGAAGTCGCGATGCAGAAGACGGAGCAGACGACCGGGCTGATCCAGCTGGACAGTCAGGCGCGCGCGCTGATCGAATCGGCGGCGAGTCTGCGGGCACAGATTGCCGCGAAGGAAGTCCAGATCCAGGCGATGCAGACCTTTGCCTCCGGCGGCAACGCGCAGCTGATCCAGGCGCAGCAGGAACTGGATGGGATGCGGGCACAACTGGCCAAGCTGGGAGGCAGTGAATCCAATCCGAATGCTCTGATCATGCCGAGAGGCAAGCTAACGGAAGCCGGGCTCGACTACGTCCGCAAGCTGCGCGATGTGAAGTACTACGAGACGATCTTTGACATTCTGGCGCGGCAGTTCGAGATCGCCAAGCTCGATGAGGCAAAAGAGGGCTCGCTGATTCAGGTGGTGGATCCGGCCATTCCACCGGATAAGAAGTCCTTTCCCAAGCGCAGCCTGATCGTTCTCGTTTCAACGCTGGCCGGTTTCTTCATTGGCGTGCTAATCGCCTTCGCTCAGGCGGGAATGGCTCGTCTGAAGGAAGACCCTGAGGCGAGCGGCAAGCTCACCCTGCTCCGCCACGCCTGGCGGAGCAAGGCCCAACCCAAGAATTAGATCGAGGCGCGGTCCAGGCGCGCTCGCCCTATTCGGGCAAGTCTTTCGAACCGGTGATGGTGATTTTCCCCGAGACTCCACCCGCGAGGGTTGTCTCCGGTGAGGATCCCCCCACGTAAATCCGATACTCGCCGGCGCGAACACCACGATGGCCTGCGCTGTCGACCTCGCTGAGAGCGCGCGGGGCGAGGTGGAAGTGGACCGTGGCGCTGGCCTCGGGCGCGAGGTGCACGCGCTTGAAGCCTTCCAGACTGCGGAGCGGATAGCCATTGCCCGAAGGCGGAATCACGTAGAGCTCGGCAACTTCATCCCCGGCCAGCTTCCCGGTATTCGTGATCGTCACGTCCGCAGTGAGCGGATCGCCGGCGTTGAGCGAGCCCGAGGAGAGCCTGAGATCCGAATAGCGATACGTCGAATAACTCAAGCCATAGCCAAACCGATAGAGCGGCTCGCCGGTGAAATAGCGATACGTGCGGTCCTTCATGCTGTAGTCGGTGAAAGGCGGGAGCTGCGTATCCGACGCGTAGAAGGTAAGCGGCAGGCGGCCCGACGGATTCGTCTTCCCGGTGAGGATGTTGGCAACGGCTTCGCCGCCGGTCTCGCCCGGGTACCAGGCTTCGAGGAGCGCAGCGGCGTGCTCCTTCGACCAGTTCATCGCGATGGCGCTGCCGCTCATGAGAACAACGACCACCGGCTTGCCGGTTGCGGCAACCGCCTGCAGCAGATCCTGCTGGGTCTTTGGCAGATCGATGTCGGTGCGGTCGCCGCCGTTGAAGCCGGTGACATGGACGGGCATCTCTTCGCCTTCGAGGTTGGGAGAGATCCCGACAAAGGCGAGAACCACATCGGAATCTTTCGCAGCCTGCACGGCTTCGTTGCGCAGAACATCGGCGGGAGCGTGCCACTCCAGGGTGATTCCAGCGCCGAGCAGCTGGTTCTTCAGCGAGTATTCGACGCGAATGGCGTGCGGATGCGTATCGGCGAACTCGACATCAACGGTGGGATCAGGAGCGCCGCGGCGATTGGGCGACGCATGCGCGGCGCTGTCATAGACCTGTTTTCCATCGAGCCAGAGAGCATAGACCTCATCGGCACCGCAACGGTTGCAGCGGCTGCGCTTGAAGGCCAGCTGATAGCTGCCGGACGCGGGCGGCGTGAAGACGCCGGTCCAGCGCACGCTGTAGTTGGTCTTGCCCAGTTGCGGCACCGGAGCGGCCGCATTCCAGTCGAAGTCGATCTGTTGATCGATGCGCGTGGCGGCCGGCGCTCCTGAAAAGCTGGGATTGCTGAAGTACTCGGCTTTCAGGCCGGTCTCCTGCGCCTCCGCGCTGGGATGCAGCGCGGTGCGCGGCAGCACGATCGGGAGGGCGTCGACGTAACCCGATCCCTGAACATAAGCGACGGTGGCCTTGCCGCGTAAGGCTTCTTCGATGCCGTCCAGCGGCAAGGAGGGGTGCGAGGGAATCGCGTTGTAGTTGCCTTCGATGGCCGCGAGCGAGGCGGCGTTGGGGCCGATGACGGCGATGCGTTGAAGGCTGGGTTTCAGCGGCAGCGTGCCGTCGTTCTTGAGCAGGACGATGGATTCTTCGGCTGTCTTCAACGCGAGCGCGCGATGCTCGGGCGAGTCGACGGCGGAGTAGGGGATCTGCGCGTACCTCACTTCCGCGGCCGGGTCGAACATGCCGAGTTTGAAGCGCGCGGTGAAGAGGCGCTCGACGGCGGCGGCGATTTCGGATTCAGAGATCAGGTTCTCGTGCACCGCCTGGACGAGGGACTTGTACTCGTCGCCGCAGCTGGTATCGGTGCCGGCTTTCACCGCGACGGCGCTGGCGTGGGCAGCATCAGGGGAGAAGTGGTGGCCGATGGCAGAGTAAAAATCCGAGATTGCGCCGCAGTCGGACGTGACGAATCCGTGGAAGCCCCAGTCTTCGCGCAGATAATGCTGCAGCAACTGCGTGTTCGCGCAAGCCGGGACGCCGTCGATGGCGTTGTAGGCGCACATGATGGAATCGGCATGCGCTTCTTTGATGGTGGCGCGGAAGGCGGGCAGGTAGGTGTCTTCAAGATCGTGCGGTGAGGGGTTGACGTTGAATTCGTGGCGCAGAGGCTCAGGTCCGCTGTGGACGGCATAGTGCTTGGGCGTCGCGATAGTGCGGTAGTACTTCGGATCGTCGCCCTGCAGGCCTTCGACGAAGGCCACGCCCATCCGGCTGGTCAGGAAGGGATCTTCACCGTAAGTTTCCTGACCGCGTCCCCAGCGGGGATCGCGAAAGATGTTGATGTTGGGTGACCAGAGAGTGAGGCCGAAGTAGATGCTGTGCAGGTTATCGCGCATGGCCTGTTCATACTTGGCGCGGGCTTCGGTGGAGATGACGTCGGCGATCTGCTGCTGGAGCGGCACATCCCAGGTGGACGCGAGTCCGATGGCCTGGGGGAAGAGCGTGGCATAGCCGGAGCGGGCGATGCCGTGGAGGCCTTCGCTCCAGTAGTCGTACTCCGGCACGCCGAGGCGCGGGATAGCGGCGGCGTGATTCTCCATCTGATTGACCTTCTCTTCGAGGGTCATGGCGTGGACGAGCGCGTCGACCCGCTTGTCCAGAGGTTGCGAGGAGTCAAACCAGATCTGGTCTTTGGGATTCGGCGCCGCCTGGGAGAATGCGGGCACGATGGCGGCAGAGAGGAGAGTGCAGAGGATCAGGGACGAACGGTGGATCACGGGAGAACTCCTTCGAAGACAAAAGCCAATGTGGATGTCGGCAATCGGGGATTGTCGACGCTACCAGTCCCAGAGCGTTCCATCGAGCTTGCGCAGCACGGGCAGATACGCGCGCTGATACGGATACTTTGCGGCCAGCTTTTCGTCGAGATCGACGCCGAGGCCAGGGCCGTCGCCGGGGAACATGAAACCGTCGCGGAACTGATAGCTGTGGGGGAAGACGGCGTCGGTTTCCGCGTTGTGTGGCATGTGTTCCTGGATGCCGAAGTTGTGGATGGCCAGATCGAAGTGCAGCGCAGCGGCCATACATACTGGAGAGAGATCCGTGGGCCCGTGGCAGCCGGTACGGACGTGGTAGAGCGCTGCGAAATCGGCCAGCTTCTTGAGCGCGGTGGGGCCGCCGGCGTGGGTCATGGTGAGGCGCACGTAGTCGATCCATTGATGGCGGATCAGGTCGTGCACATCCCAGACGGAGTTAAGGACTTCCCCGGTAGCGATGGGAGTCGTGGTGTGCTCGCGAATAACGCGAAAGCCCTCCTGGAATTCCGCCGGGACAGGATCTTCCATCCAGAAAAGGTGGAAGGGCTCGAGTTCCTTGCCGAGGCGCGCGGCTTCGATGGGGCTGAGGCGGTGGTGGCAGTCGTGGAGCAGGTGCAGGTCGTCACCAAACTGTTCGCGGACGCGGGCGAAGAGCTTGGGCATATGCAGAAGGTACCTCTCGGTGGACCAGCGGCTCTCGGAGGGGAGGCCGCGCTCAGCCGGCTCGTAGGGCTGCGCGCCTTTGGGGACGCCGTAGGTGGCGTCAAGGCCGGGGATGCCGCTCTGCACGCGGATGGCTTTGTAGCCCATCTCCTGATGGCGCGCAACATCCTCGCAGGCTTCCTCGATGTCGTTGCCGTGCGCGTGGCAGTAGACGAGGACGCTGTCGCGGCTGCGGCCGCCCAGCAGGTTGTAGACAGGGGTGTTGAGCGCCTTGCCCTTGATGTCCCACAGCGCCATGTCGACCGCGGCGATCGCGGACATGGTGACAGGGCCGCGGCGCCAGTAGGCTCCGCGATACAGGTACTGCCAGATGTCCTCGGTCTGGAAGGGGTCGCGGTTCAGGATGCAGGGGAGGACGTGCTCAGTGAGATAGCTGGCCACGGCCAGCTCGCGGCCGTTGAGGGTGCCATCGCCGAGGCCGTAGATGCCTTCGTCGGTTTCAATTTTGAGGGTGACGAAGTTGCGGCCGGGAGAGCAGACGTTGACGGTGGCATTTGTAATCTTCATGGTTACTGATGTCCTGGCCGTGCGGTGGCAGTGCCGGCTGGTGCGGAGGCCGGCTCCGGGACTACCTCAAGGTAGTCGATGGGGGCGGGCTCGCCGTCGTCGGGGATGCCTTCGATCGTCAGCGTATCGCCGGGACGGAGCGGGACGCCGTGTAGTGCGAAGCGAGTCGAGGTGTCGCCGTTCGGTGCTCGGCCGGGCAGTGTGTTGTCCGCCTTCCAGGTGGCGATGGTTTGTTGATTGAGGCGCAGCTCGAAGGTAGAGGCACCCTGGCGGTAGTCGAAATATTGCACCGCAACACTGTACCAACCGGCGGAGCGGTTGAGCTGTGCGGAAGCGGAACAGCCCTGGAGTTGATCGCACACGTATGCCTTGCCGCCGGAGGCCGTCTCCCACGGTGTGACATCGACGGGCCGATAGCCCTGGAGTTGCATGTCGGCGGCAACGATGCGGTTCGGGTCGTGGTCGATGCGTTGCTGGTCGTCGGGAATGCCGGACATCTGCTTGAACCAGCGGTCGATGGCGTCGCGCCAGACGATAGCGTGGCCCGCCTGATATTCGAGAAGGCCGAGGATCTTGTCGTAGCGCTCCGGATCGACGAGGCCGTCGAGCGACTTCCATTGCGTGACGAAACCCGCGGCCTCCTTCGCGCCGAGGTAGTGATCGTCGTAGATCGTCTGGATGACGGTTTTGCCGGTGTGCAGGCGATAGGTGTACGGCACGTGATGCATGAAGAGGAGCAGGTCGTCGGGGCAGGTCTTCAGCGAGGTGTACAGCGCGGCAACCGCAGGTGGGTACTGGCCGATGTAGCCCGTGCCGGTAGCCACGGTGCGGTCCATGCCCACGCCCCCGGTCTTTGCGTCCGGGCCATCGGCGCGGATCCACTGGCCCCAGCCGTTATGCTCCTGCGACTGCGGCGCGGGCCCGTAGTGCGGGCCGGTGATATTGGTGAGGGTCTGCAGGCCAAGCGGGCCGGTGTAGTGCTCGTAGACCGACCACGAAGTAAGCAGCATGCGGCTGACCGTGGAGACGACTTTCGCGTCGTTGGAGAAGGTCAGGCGGGTCCAGTCTTCGGCGATGGAAGCGGCGCTGCTGTTGGGATTCCAGGCGAGGCGGCCGAATCCGTAAAGGTTCGCCATCGACATGGGATGGCCCATCCAGTTCGTGTCGAGGCCGACGTTGGCCACGCCGACGTAGCCGCCGAGCGGGCGGTGAAAGGCCTGGCCGTCAAGGATGTCTTTGACAGGCGTGTCGCGATTTTCCGCGTGCAGGTTGAAGTCGAGCGCTTCCTTCCATTGCGTGGGCAGGAAGACGAGGTGGTGCGCCTGGCCCATGTATTCCTGGGTGATCTGCAGCTCGATGGCTTCGTTGGTGTGGTGGAGGCCGGCGAAGAGCGGCGAGACGGGCTCGCGCACCTGGAAGTCGATGGGGCCGTTCTTGATCTGAACGATGACGTTGTCGGCAAACTTGCCATCGAGAGGATGAAAGATGTCGTACGCGGCGCGAGCGCGGTCGGCCTTGATGTCGTTCCAGTCGAGGTGGTGGTTGTAGACGAAGGCGCGGTAGACGACGATGCCGCCGTGGGGCTTGAGCGCGGCGGCGAACATGTTGGCTGCATCGACGGGGGTGCGGCCGTATTTGGAGGGGCCGGGCTGGCCCTCGGAGTCGGCTTTGACTTCAATGCCTCCGAAATCGGGGATGGCGGCGTAGATGGCGTCGAACTTCGCGCGCCACCAGGCGGCGACTTTCGGGTCGCCGGGGTCGAAGGTGTCGAGGCCGCCGAGAACCTGCGGCGCGTCGATGGGGACAGACATGGAGAGGCGCACGCCCCACGGACGGAAAGCATCGGCGATGCGCGCAACCCCGTGGATCATCTCCGGCGTCAGGAGCTTTGGGTTCGCATTGACGTTGTTGATGGTGCAGCCGTTGATGCCGATGGAAGCGAGCAGGCGCGCGTACTGGGCGGC
>JBKICP010000024.1:0-3672 GCA_046567085.1 Acidobacteriota bacterium | reverse complement strand
GCGAGCACGGGCGCGGATTCGCGGTGGTTGCGGGCGAGGTGCGCAGCCTGGCGGAGCGGACCACGCAGGCGACGCGGGAGATTGCTGCGACGATCCAGGCCGTGCAGCAGGAGACGGCAATGGCGGTGGAGGAGATGGAGGCGGGCACGCAGCTGGTGGAGCTGGGGGTGACGGAGACGGCGAAGGCGGGGTCGGCGCTCCAGGAGATCATCACATCGTCGCAGCATGTGGGGGACATGATCGCGCAGATTGCGACGACGGCCAACCAGCAGACGGCGGCGGTGGGAGAGATCAACACCAATGTGGCGCACATTGCGACGATCGCGCATCGGGGCGAGGCCACGGCGCGGCAGTCGGCGACGACGTGCGAGGATCTGTCGACGCTGGCCGAGGATCTGCAGCAGACGGTGGGGCGGTTCCGGCTGAACGAGGGCGAGGTGCGGCACGCGCTGGCGTCGTGAAGGGGGCGGTCAGGACTCGGAGAGATCCTGCGGCGCGCGGTTCTGCGGGCCGGTGAGGATGATCTTCGGACGAATGGGGGTGTCGGAGAGCTCGAAGCCCATGACGATGATCTGCTCGCCTTTGCGGATGAGGTGAGCGGCGGCGCCGTTCATCTGGATGGTGCCGGAGTTGCGCTCGCCGGCGATGGTGTAGGTTTCCAGACGGGCGCCGGAGGTATTGCTGACGACGAGGACTTTTTCGCCGATCTCGAGGCCGACGCGCTCCATGAGAGCGACGTCGATGGTGATGCTGCCGATGTAGTGGAGATCTGCTTCAGTGACGGTGGCATTGTGAATCTTGGAACGCAGGAACCAGCGCACAACTTCCCTTCCCGCCTGCCGCTCCGTCGGGCGGATGCAGCGGCTTCCTTTCTCTATGGTATGCGCGGGAGGCCCGGGGAGAAAACGCCGGGGAGGGTTCAGGAATCTTCAGGAAGGATTCAGGAAGGCTGGGTAGAGTGGGGGCGTCGCGGGAATGCGAGTTTCCGCGAACGGAATTCTTCGAGGAGAACGAGGATGCGCATTTTTCCTGTTGCTTTCGGTCTGGTCTCTCTGGCTTTGGCCGGTGCGGCGCCGCTGCCGGCGCAAGCGCAATGGCAGGTGACGAAGACCTTTCATATTGGCGGGGAGGGCGGCTGGGATTACGTCACCGTGGATGCGCCGAACCATCGGCTGTTCGTGACGCGGTCGACGCACACGCAGGCGATCGACGAAGAGACAGGCAAGGTGCTGGGGGATATTCCTGGGCAGGTGCGGTCGCATGGGGTGGCGCTGGTTCCGAAACTGGGGCGCGGGTTTATCACCGATGGCGGCGGCAGCGGCGCGATTCTGGTGTTCGACCTGAAGACGTACCAGGTGCTGGGCAAGCTGGCGGCGATGCCGGATGCGGACGGGATCATCTATGACGCGGCGATGGATGAGGTGCTGGCGGTGTCGGGCGACGGCAACGCGCTGATGACGTTCAAGCCGGGGATCGATCCGAAGAGCGGGAAGATCGATGCGCCGCTCGCACTGGGCGGGGCGCCGGAGTTTCTGGCGGCGGACGGCAGCGGCAAAGCATACATCAATCTCGAGGACAAGGATCTGGTAGCGGTGGTGGATCTGCGCACGCGCAAGGTGCTGGCGAAGTGGCCGGTGGCGCCGGGCGGACATCCGGTGGGGATGGCGATCGATGCGAAGGGGCATCGGCTGTTCATCGGCTGCCGGAATCCGCAGAAGATGATCGTGATGAGCACCGAGGACGGGAAGGTGGAAGCAGATCTGCCGATCGGGGCGGGGGTGGATGCGGCGCGCTTCTTCCACGATCAGGCATTTGCGAGCTGCCGCGATGGATCGCTGACGGTGATCGGGGAAAAGGCGGGCAAGTTCGACGTGGTGCAGACGGTGAAGACGGCGGAGGGTGCGCGGACGCTGGGGTTGGATCGGATGACGCGGACGATCTTTTTACCGACGGCGCAGTTTGAACCCGGAGGCGGGCGGCGTCCGCAGATGAAGCCGGATAGCTTTGAGATTGTTGTGGTGCAGGAGAAGTGATGCGAGCGAGCCGACCTGGAAATCGAGAAGCAGTAAGACCCGGCGATAACTGGCTCGATTGACAAAAGCGGATGTCCGGACCTATCTTTTGATAGCTCGCAAGCCAGGGCAAGATGCAAAGGCGGCGCACAAAAGAAAAATCAACGAGGCTACCAACCAACATCTGACAACGGTAGCCTCGTTGTCCGAGGAGAGTTGCTGTGTGAGAAGCCCGCCGGGACCTCTCACGCTTTGTAGGACCCTTTCAAACTCTCTAAGTTGCGCAATGGCGAATATTTTTTGAAATTTTCCTGGGAGCCGGAATATTTTTCTGCGCAGAGCTAACTCTTTCGCCGCAGGGAGATATGCCGAAGTGCTATTGGCCAGGGAAGGCTGCCGGAGGACACTAACTGGGCACCCGGGACGTGGTGGTTCCGGGCGGTTCGTCCTTATGCGCGACGCCCTGATCGTAATTCTGTTCGTTGCCATGGTTCTGACGCCGACTGTGGTTGCAGCGCGGAGCGGGCGGGATCTGTATCGCGACGAGTAGCCTGCCGCGTGCGGGTGGGGTGATTCTCCGTTTCACAAAACCGGCAAGGCGGGGTACCCGGCGGGGATGGTTTACGCCTCGGTAACCCCGGCCCGGCCCGATTCCATCGCCTTTGCAGAGCGGTTCCTCTACACTTGGGTTAGCTCAAGTGAGGACAGGACCATGCTTGTCGTGATGAAGGCGCAGGCGACGCCGGAAGAGATTCAGGCGGTTTGCGAGCATATTGAGACGCTGGGATACCGGGCGCATCCGCTGCCCGGGGCGCAGCGCACCGCGATCGGGATAACGGGCAATCAGGGCGAGGTGGATCGCGGGGGCCTGGAAGAACTGGCCGGGGTGGCGGAGGTGATCCGCGTCTCAAAACCCTACAAACTGGTCAGCCGCGACGTGAAGGAAGAGGACACGGTGATCCGCTTCCCGGGAACGGACGCGACGATCGGCGGAGCGCAGCTGGCGATGATTGCGGGGCCGTGTTCCATTGAATCGCGGGAGCAGGCATTCACGATTGCGGAGCAGGTGGCCGCCGCCGGGGCGCAATTCTTCCGGGGCGGCGCGTATAAGCCGCGGACCTCTCCGTATGCATTCCAGGGACTGGGCGAGGAAGCGCTGAAGATCATGGCGGAGATCCGCGAGCGATTCGGGCTGCGCATCGTGACGGAGGCGATCGACCACGAGGCGCTGGAGCTGGTGGCCGAGTACGCGGACGTGATCCAGATTGGCGCGCGGAACATGCAGAACTTTTCGCTGCTGAAGGCGGCGGGGCGCAAGCGCAAGCCGGTACTGCTGAAGCGCGGGCTGGCGGCGACGCTGGAGGAGTTCCTGATGGCCGCCGAGTACATCATGAGCGAGGGAAATTATCAGGTGATCCTGTGCGAGCGCGGGGTGCGGACGTTTGCCGATCACACGCGGAATACGCTGGACCTGAGCATTGTGCCGGCGGTGCAGCGGGAGAGCCATCTGCCGATCCTGGTGGATCCGAGCCACGGGACCGGCAAGCGGAACAAGGTGCTGCCACTGGCACGCGCGGCGGTGGCGGTGGGCGCCGACGGGCTGATTGTCGAGGTGCATCATCAGCCGGACAAGGCGCTAAGCGACGGGATGCAGTCGATT
>JBKICP010000023.1:0-4196 GCA_046567085.1 Acidobacteriota bacterium | reverse complement strand
GCCAGCCCGGCGGCGCGCCAGCGGCGCACGAAGTCGGCGGCCTCGCGCACCGCCCTCCCTGCCATAATCAGTTGAGACAAGCGAAGACACTAAATCGACACTCCCGAGGGCGGGGAGAGGATGCGAACAGATGGACGCAGAGGGGCTCCCCGCAGGGCAAGCAGTGGTGGCGGACGGCCACCCGACAGGGACCGGTCTGCCGGTTGGACCGGACCCCGAGGTTCGTCCCGGGTCGGGACGGCGGCGATTCACTGCGGCGTACAAGCAGCGGATCGTGGCCGAGGCGGGTCGATGTGCGCCTGGTGAGGTCGGGGCCCTGCTCCGGCGAGAAGGGCTGTACTCCTCGCACCTGACGAAGTGGCGCCGGGAGTTCGCGGCAGGGGCCGTCGATGGGAGTGGCAAGCGGGCGCCCGCCGCGGAGGAACTGCGGATGGCCCGGCAGCGCTTGGCCAAGGCGGAGCGGGAGAACCATCGGCTGCGTCAGCAACTGGACCGTGCTGAGACGATCATTGCGGTGCAAAAAAAACTCTCGGCGCTGTTACAGATCGGGCCCCCGGAGGACGAGCACTGATGCTCGAGGTGGCCGAGGAACTGGCGGCGGAGGTGGGTACGCTGGCGGCCTGCGAGAGCCTTGGTGTGAGCCGAGCGACCATCTACCGGCTCCGGCACCCCCAGTCACGGACGGTCCGCAAGCCCGGGACGCCACCCTGGGCCCTGAGGCCGGAGGAGGTCGCCCACATCCTCGAAGTGCTGCACTCGGAGCGCTTCGTGGACGTGGCTCCGGCGGAGATCGTGGCCACGCTGCTGGACGAAGGGACCTACCTCTGCTCGGAGCGGACCATGTACCGGCTGCTGACGCAGGCCGACGAGGTGCGGGAGCGGCGCGCCGTCGCACGGCATCGGCGGTACGCGGCTCCTGAGCTGGTGGCCGAGCGGCCCAACCAGGTGTGGAGCTGGGACAGTGCGCCGAGACAAGTCGGCCGATTTGAGCGGGTGGAATTCCCGCCGCCGAAGGACTAACCACCCACGGCGAAGCGAGTCTTGGGTCGACGCCTGCGAGGGTGACGACTAAGCGTAGACAGCGCGACGACCGGGCCGTAACCCGCAAGGGTGAAGGGATTGAGCCTCGATACCTCCTCAAACCGAGGGCTGACAGGGTTGTCCCCCTGGAAGGCGACGAGAGGCGACCGCAACGGTGAGGGCGCTGAGACCTCGGCGGGGTCAGAGACCACGGCACGGCGGAAAACGAATCGGTACGGAACTCGGGAGGCCTCCCTGCCTCGCGCGTGGCGCGTACGCCCAACCCGAAAGGCGAAGCCGAAGGGGGGGCGGAGGGGCTGGGAGGAGTCGGACGTCCTCATAGTACTCGGCGCGGGGGAAAGCCTCGCACAAGGGGAAGGGGGGCGACGGTTTTCAGCGACTTCAGGGAAACACCGGCTCCACTCAGAGGGAGGTCGGCGGTGTCACCGGGACTGGAGCGCATCGGCCAAATGGCCAAAGCGGAGCCGGAACTGCGCTTTACCGCACTGGCCCACCACATCAACGCGGAATTCCTCCGAGAGACGTGGGCGGGACTGAATAAACGGGGAGCGGCCGGAGTCGACGGCATCAGCATGGGCGTGTACGCAGAGAACCTGGACGCGAACCTCACTGACTTGGTGGAGCGGCTCAAGACCCACAGCTACCGCGCGCCAGATGTCCGCCGAGTGTACATCCCCAAGGCGGGAAACCCAGCGAAGATGCGTCCGCTCGGCATCCCGACAGTCGAGGACAGGCTGCTCCAAGCGGCGGTGTCCCGGCTGCTACTGCCGATCTATGAGGCAGACTTCCTGGAATGCTCATACGGTTTCAGGCCGGGGCGAACGGCTCACCAAGCCCTGGCGGAAGCCCGGAAAGCAGTGCTCAAGGGCGGAGCGCAATGGGTAGTGGAGGCCGACATCAAGTCGTACTTCGACACCATCTACCACGCCTGGCTCATGCGCATGATCGAACGCCGGATCGGGGATCCGTGGATCCTCCGCCTGATCCGCAAGTGGCTCAGGGCGGGGATCCTGGACGAGGGAGTGGTGACGACCCCGGAGAAGGGAACGCCGCAGGGCGGTTTATGTAAAGATTCGCATAAGCCCCCTTATGCGCAGCAACTCGTTATGCGAAGATCCCCCCGATGCCGTAGACAGGCCGCCCTCTGCTGCCACATTTGCTTTGCATAATACGCTTCGCTGTCACGGCGGTCAGAGCTGGGCCAGCCATGTGAGCAAGGCACTATCGCTCGTCCAGTCCGGCAACTCATCCGAGATCATGGTCGGATAGGCCTGCTCGAGAGCCTGACGTTTCAACTCGGTGTCTGCCCGGGCATAGATTTCGGTGGTGGCTATGTCGGCATGTCCTAAGAGATCACGGATGTAAACCAGATTGACCCCTGCCTGGAGGAGGTGCATGGCCTTCGTATGCCGTAGGACATGTGGGGTGACGCGCTCGGGAATCCCGGCTGAGACTTCTCGGGCTTGGGCTACGTATTTGCTCAAGATGAATGCCACTCCGGCCCGCGTCATTTTCTCGCGTTGACGGTTGAAAAAGACAGGCCCGTCCTGCCCCCCATTGCGAGTCAACTGCCACTCCGCCAGATATTGCTTAAGCAACGCAGTGGTCGCGGACATCAAGGGAACTTGGCGCGTTTTGTTGCCCTTTCCCGTCAACGTGAGAACGGGCGGCGGCGTCAGGCGAACGTCTCGCACCTGCAAGTCCACAAGTTCTTGAACCCGGGCCCCCGTGTCGTACAGCACGGAGAGCAGTGTCGCATCGCGCCGGCCATTGCGAGTCTCACGATCGGGTTGGGCAAGGATGAGTTGCATGGCATCCGCGGTAAGGTGCTGAATCATGGGGTGGGGAGTCTTCTTCATAGGAAGGGCAAGGATCTTCTGATAAGGCCATAATCCGGCTGGGTCTTGCCCCTGCAAGTATCGATAGAACGCATGGATACACGCCAGCCGCTGATTCCGGGTGGCGAGGCTGTTATGACGGTCGGTTTCAAGCCATTCAAGGAACCCGAGGACCAGTTGATCATCGATGTCGCGAAGCGACAACCGCTCAATAACTAGGCCCCGCACCTGCTGACAATAGGCAAGGAGCAGCTTGAAGGTGTCCCGATAGGAATGCACCGTATGCGGACTGACGTTCTTTTGCCCGGGCAGATACATTGACAAATAGGTAGATAGAGCGCGAGCGAAATCAGTCGGTTTCATCTCCGTTGCCTCCCAGGTCCGGTACTATGTGGCCGAATGCGTGCTCAACGCGCGCCACGATGTCGGGATAGAGGTCAGCCGTAAGTCGCAGGTAGTACGCCGTATCTTCGAAGGAATAATGACCGAGGTAAGTTTTTAGCAACGGTAAGTAGGCCGCCAGATCCTTGCCGTCTCCCACCCACCGCTTTAGGCAGTGGACCGCGAAAGTATGGCGGAAGTCGTGTACGCGGGGCCCTTTTCCGAATCCTCCGTGGGAGATCCCTGCTTGCCACAGGAATCGGCGAAAGTTCTTATAGACGTTTCCCCGGCGGACAGGCCAGCCTGCTGCGAGCCAGAAGACGTACTCGCGCGGATTCGACAGCTGATGCACTCGTTGGAGATATCGTTCGAAGCGGTCCCTGAGTGCGTCTGTCATCGGAACCAGGCGGTCCTTGTGAAACTTCGCATCCCGAATGGTCAGCAGAGACCGCCCTAAGGCGACGTCTTCTATCCGCAAATGCAGAGCCTCAGAGACCCGTAATCCACAACCATAAAGAAGGCGAAAGATAATGGGCATGACCCAGTGGCGGTAGGGTACTTCCGGACAATAGGCACAGGCATCCACCTGCTGAAAAAACGCGGCGAGTTCCGCCTGGCTAAAGATATGGGGCGCGTAACGGGGTCCTGCGGGTACGGCACCGGAGGGCGTTACGTATGACGGCATGTCCAACCGCTGCATCATATAGATGGCCAATTGGCGGACAACATGCATGCGGCCCTTCCACGTAGCATGGGCTTCGTGGGGATGCTTTTGATTCCACGCGTCAACAAGCGTTTTGTCCAATCGCCGTTCAACGCAGCCGCGGTCGAGGCAAAACTGGTCAAAGCGCTTGAGCACCCGCGCTTCGGTATCATATCGATATCCCAACGCCCGTTTGTGCTGGATCATCCCCGCCATGAAACTCCCCAACGGGC
>JBKICP010000022.1:0-11637 GCA_046567085.1 Acidobacteriota bacterium | reverse complement strand
CGCGGTGGCTCACGACAGGGGCGTGACGTGGATGCGTAGCGAGGGCAACGATCAGGTGTTTCGCGTGGCGTCGGGGAGCTATCGATTTGTGTCAGGTTCTGCGAGCGGCGGGGAGTGACGCAAGCACTTTGACTCCCTGAACGGGAAGTGCGATGGAGCGCGCGGGCATGCGTTCTTCGTTCCAATGAATGGGAGCTCCGGATGCGGTGCTTCATTCGGCTTCAGCGGCGATGCGGAGGGGAGTGAGGCCGAGGGCTTCGGTGATGGCTTTGGCGTAGCGTTGCACGACGTGGATGAGCTGACGCTCGCGTCCGGAGTTGGCTCCGCCGGGGATGACGGGCACGGCGAGAGCGGCGGTGACGCCGACGTGAGGATTGCCGACGGGGCAGCAAATGTCGTAGCCGGTGCGGCGCGTGCTGAGGGCCATGAGATAGCCGGAGCGGCGAATCTGAGCGAGGTCGGCGGCGAGGGCCTTGCGTTCCTGGACGCTCATTTGGGCGTGGGTCTGATCCGCATCGAGGAAGCGCTGGCGGGCGGAATCGGGAAGGAAGGCGATGAGGATGCGGCCGGAGGCGGTGTTCAGGGGCTGGGCGCGGTAGCCAACTTCGATGGAGAGCCGCACGGGTTCGGGGCTTTCGGCCTGGGCGATGACGAGGAGCATGGGGCCGCTGAGCACGCTGAGGTGGCAGGATTCGTGGACGGCATCGGCGAGCTCGCGCATGTGGACGGATGCGGCGGCCAGCAATTGATCCACGGGCGAGTGCGTGTGGGCCAGCTCATAAAGGCGAAGGGTAAGCCGGTAGCCGTCCGAGATGGGGTCGCGTGCGATGTAGTTCCGCCGCTCGAGGGCATTCAGCATGCGGAAAAGCTCGCTGGGGGTGCGCTTGAGAGTTCGGGAGAGATCAGTAAGACTTTGCGGAACATCGGCGGCGGCGAGGGCCTCGATGATGTCGAGACCCTTGTCGAGAGCGGGAACCGCGTAGGAGGTTGGCTTCCTGCGACTCATGATGCGTGACCTGAATTCCGCTCCCGACGGCCGGGAGTGCGGAAGGGATGCCACATCATAACTGTCGCGCCGCGCGCGGGCGAGAGCGCGGAGAGCATTATCGATCCTGCCGCGGGGCGGCCGGCGAGAACTCGCGCAGGATGGGCTCGGTATGTTCACCGAGGCGAGGGGCGCCGCGGGCGCTCTTGAGTATCTCGCCGTCGATGCGGATGGGGCAGCGCGTGGTGCGCAGAGAGAGGCCGTTGCTGGCGGAAATTTCCTGGACCATATCGAGGGAGCGAAATCCGTCGTGCTGCATGAGGTCGCGCCAGGTGAGGACATCGGCGCACCAGATGTCGGCGGGCTCGAGGATGGCGAGCCAGTCCGCGGTGGTGCGTGTGCGGAGGTGGTCGGCGAGGACGCGCTTGATCTCATCGCGATGGTCGAAGAGGGATTCGGGATCGGACCAGACGAGGAGCGATTCGCAATCGAGCAGACGGCCGAGCTGCATGATGGATCCCATGGCCAGCGCCAGATAGCCGTTGGCGGTGGGATAGATGCCGTAAGGAGCGCCGAGATAGGCATGGGCGTTGCCGACTGCGCTGCGGCGCGGCAATTGTCCGCCATCGTTGAGATAGGTGGTGAGCACCTCAAACTGGAAGTCGAGGATCGATTCGAGGAGGCTGACTTCGACGCGGCCGCCGCGCCCGCTGATGCCGCGGCGCACGAGGCAGGCCAGGATACCCTCGGCGAGGTGAGCGCCGGCGTAGAGATCGGCAACGGCAATGCCGACGGGGACGGGCGGCTGATCGGAGTCGCCGGTGAGCCAGGTCAAACCGGAGAGGCACTGCGCGAGGAGATCCTGACCCGGTTTCTGACTCCAGGGTCCGGTGCGGCCGTAGCCGGAGATTTCGGCGTAGACGAGGCGAGGGTAGCGTGGCGCGATGGATTCGTAGCCGAAGCCGAGACGCTCGATGACGCCGGGACGGAAATTGTGGATCATCACGTCGGCGCGGGCGAGCAATTGGTGGACGCGCCGGCGTCCTTCTTCGGTCTTGAGGTCGGCGGCCAGGCTTTCTTTGTTGCGGTTGATGGAGTGGAAGAGGGTGCTGTCGCCGTTGAAGGCGAGGTTGGAGATATAAAGCTGGCGACAGAGGTCGCCGCCCTGGGGTTTTTCGATTTTGATCACCCGGGCACCGAGATCGGCGAGGCGCAGGGATGCGGAAGGGCCTGCCAGAAACTGGCTGAGGTCGACGATGAGCAGTCCTTCAAGCGGTCGCATGTTCGCTCTTTCCGGTCGTGATGGGGGTCTGGAGAAGCAGGTGATTGAGGCTGCGCAGAGTTTCGCGGTCGTCGGCGTGCCCGAGGAGGTGTTCGTGGACGAGCGCGCCGGCACGATCCTGGAATGCAGGGTAGCCTGCGAAGCGCGGGCGGAGCCATGCCGCATCGAGAGTGGCGAGGGTGTTGCGGAAGAAGTCGTGGGAGCGGCGGTTGACCTCATCGTCGAGCCAGGCGGCGCGATGTCCGGGCTGGCCTCCGCTGTCGAAGTAGAGGCGAGACTGGCAGCGGGGAGAAGCGACGAACTCTGCATACGTTGCGCAGGTCTCGCGATGCTGGGTGTGGGCGGAGATGGCGAGTCCGGCGCCGCCGAGGACCGAACGGAGCGGCAGGGTTTCGCGGAGCGATGGCAAAGCACCGAAGGAGAGGCGATGCGGGGCGTAGCCGTCGCGGGCGTAATTGGAGTAGCCATAGGCAAACGGGCAATAGGCCAGGCGCTCGTCCGAGGCGAGGGCTTCCCATGTGGCGATGGGGTTGCGCGTGAGACAGGCCGGGTCGCAGAGCGCGAGCAGAGAGCGGAGCTGAGACAGGGCCTCGCGGCCGGTGTATTCGCCAATCGCAATTCCCGCGTGTTGGAAAGGTTCTTCGCCGAGGGCGACGCAGAGCATGAAGAAGTGCATCAGGCTGTCGATGGGGATGGCGGGCAGGGCAACTCTGCCGGCACGCGCGAGTTCCAGGACTTCGTCCCAGGTGCTCGGCGGCTGGGGCAGCAGGTCCGGGCGCCATCCACTGACGGGAGCGGCGGCATCGATGGGAAGGGCCCAGAGGTGGCCATCGTGGAGGTAGCTTAGGTACGAAGGGCCGACCGAGTGCTGCGCCTGATCCTGCATGAAAGGGGCAGCGATGAACTGATCGAGAGGGAGCAGGGCCTGCGCTTCCGCCGCGTCGGGGACAGAGGGATGATCGATGACGAGGAGGTCGTATTGCTGCGCGAGGTGGGGGACGGAGGCATCGGCGAAGTCCTGGAGGGGGCGGATCTCCCAGGCGATGCGGACGCCATTGAGTTCTTGAAAGCGCTGGGCGGCGGCTACCATGGGGAGGAAGCCGCGGGTGTGGTTCCACGTGATTCCACGCAGCCGAACTGGAGAATCGCTCATGAGGTAGCGCGCTCCCGATGGTAGACTTCGAGAAGTTAATTTTATATACGAAAAGTAATTTCACAAAAAGAGGCAGCGGGGACGGACCGAAAGTTTGAGTTCCGCGAGGGGGCGCGCTCGTGGTTTGCGAGCAGTTCTTTGAGGATTACCGGGCAGGAGAGAGCCGCACGACGGCGGGGCGGACGATCACCGAAACCGACATCGTGGTGCATGCCGGGCAGACAGGCGACTTTTATCCCCACCATATGGATGAGGAATGGTGCCGGACGCAGCCTTTCGGTCATCGCATTGCGCACGGCACACTGATTTTCAGCGTGGCGGTGGGCATGACGGCTCAGGCGATGAATCCGCGTGCGATGTCCTACGGATATGACAGGCTTCGTTTTATCAAGCCGGTCTTCATCGGGGACACGCTGCACGTAGAGGTGACGGTAGCCGAAAAGCGCGACGACCCGCGGCGTCCGGGGCACGGGATTGTGGTGGAAGCATGCAAGGCGACGAACCAGAGGGGCGAAACGGTGCTGGTCTGCGAGCATCTGCTGCTGGTGGAAAAGCGCCCGCATCAGGACTGACTTCGGGGGTAGGCGGCGCGAGAGCGCTCAGCCGAGAACCAATTTCTGTCGCGTGAGTTTCTGCTGCGCTCTTTCCAGAATTGTGCCGGATGGATCGCTGGTGGTGAGCGCCTCGACGATCACCTGGTCGACGATCTCCGCAAAGGCGGCCAGATCGCGCGTGCGGGGGAGCCGCCGGGCGCCCATGGAGATTTGTTCGATGGCTGCATAGCAGGGGTTGAGCCGTTGCAGTTCGCGATCGCGCCACGTGGAGAGCCTGACACCGACGGGGCCGAGGTCGACGCGGGCACGATCGATGGCCGGCGAGGCGATGAAGCGCAGAAATTTCCATGCGGCTTCTTTGTTGCGGCTGCCGGCGGCGATGGCGATGGTCCAGAAGACGGAGAGCGAGGCTGCGGGGTGGCCCGGTTCTGCGGGAATGGGGCCGATGCCGACGTTGCCCGCCAGGGGCGAACCGAGTCGATCGGCGCGGGATGCGAAGCCGAACCAGTTGACCATGAGCGCGATGTTGCCGGAGAGGAAAAGATCGCCGGAGCCTGTGGAGTCCAGGTGGGGCGAGTCCGGATGGCAACGGGCGGGGTCGCGCACGAGGTCACGATAGAAATCGAGTGCTGCGATCGCCTCCTGGGTGTTGAGGTTCGGTTGGGCCGCCGGGTTCTGGAAGGATCCGCCGCGGCTCCACAACTGGAGGGCGAAGTCGTAGAGGGTGTTGTGTCCATCCGGAAAGGCTGCAAACACGGTGCCCCAGAGCTGCCGCTCCGGACGGGTGAAGAAGCGGGCGACGTCGCTGAACTGCTGCCAGGTGCGGGGCGGCGCGAGTTCGTAACCGAATCTGTTACGAAAGGCCGCTCGCTCGGCGGGAGACTCAAAGAGGTCGCGCCGCCAGATCAGACATTCGGGTCCGTCGTGCCAGGGGAGGGAAGAGACTCGCTCGCCGAAGCAGATGGGCTGGGTGAGCGAAGCGGGCCAGGCCTCGGGCCATCCGGGGAGCGGGTGTGAGGCGATGAAGGGCGCGAGATCTTCGACCAGATTTTCTTCGACCGCTTCGCAGAGCCAGTCGGTCACGATGAGGGCGATATCGCAGTTCCCGTCGCGCAGTTCGCCGCGAACGAAGAGCCGGTCGTAGAGCGAGTGAAGGTCGAGGGGCTCCGTTTCGATTTCGATTTCGGGATGTTCTCGCCGGAAGAGATCGATCTCGGCACGGATGGCATTTTCAAAGTCGGAGTATTGCCGCAGCAACAGGCGAAGGCGGATCGTCATCGAGATTCCTGCCCCATGTTACAAGGCGGATCATGCGGCGAGCATGTCCTCTTATCTCGTTCGAAGATTCCGACGGAGCAACGGCGCCGGTCCATGCGAGTCCACGGGGGGCATCGAGGTGCGTATCCGGATCCGAGACTTCGCTCGTGGAGGACCGGAGGAGGCGGTGGGGATAAACAGGGCGGTGCTCTGCACAAACAGGGTGACCCAGGTCACAGCTACGGAGCGGGTTCGCACCTAAACTATGCCTCGGGGAAAGCCTGGATTCTGTTCGCCCCGTGTTTGTGGGGTTTGAACCATGACCGGCCCGCCGACTGTTCGCCCGACGCGAACTTCATCGCAGCGCGAATTTGCGCTGTGGGCGGCGATTGCCGGTTTTGTTCGCTGCGCCGCTCGAACGGCGGCCGCCTCGCTCGGCTTTCCCTTGATCGCCGTCATTCTGCAGTCTCTTTTGTGGCCGATGATTCGGCCGTTCGCCTGGTTTCTGTCCTATCCGGCGGTCTTCCTGAGTTCGTGGGCGGGCGGGATGCGAGCCGGCCTGATTGCGACCGGTTTTTGTACGGTGCTGGAGTGGTGGTTTTTCGTTCCCCCCGTGCGCACCTTCGCCAAGGACGAACCCCGCTACGTTATCTCTGCGATAACGTTCATTGCGATGGGCGTGCTGTTCAGCGTCTTTCATCAGAGGCTGAGGACGTCGATGCGACAGACGGCCAGAGCGCTGGCGGAGCGCGAGAGGAGCGAGGCGGCACTGTCCAGAAGCGAAGCCGCATTGCGCGATGCCCAGGCGACCGCGCAGCTGGGCAGCTGGAACCTGGACCTGGTCAACGAGCGGCTGGAATGTTCCGCGGAACTGTCCCGGGTATTCGGCCGATCTGCCGGTGAGCCGCTGCAGTGGGTGGAAATGCGGAGTGCGATCGATCCAGGCGACCGGCAGCGTGTGGAGGATGCGTGGAAGCGGGCGCTGCAGGGTACGCCGTATGACATCGAATACCGGATTCTGGTGGAGAAGCGGCCGCGCTGGGTGCGCGAAATCGGCCGGGCGGAGATGGAGGGCGAAGGCAGGCCGGTGCGGGCGAACGGCACGGTACAGGACGTCACGCGCCGGAGGGCGGCTCAAGCGCGCATGGACCAGATCTATCGTGCGAATCGGGCTCTGAGCCGCTGCAATCAGGCGCTGATTCGCGCCAGCGACGAGCCAACTTTGCTGCAGCAAATCTGCGATGTCGTGGTTCGGGACGCGGGCTATCCGCTGTGCTGGGTGGGGCGGGCGGAAGCGGATGAGGCACGGTCGGTGCGGGTCCTTGCACAAGCGGGATGGCGGAGCGGCTACCTGAATGGCATCGGGATTTCATGGGCGGACACAGAACGGGGGCGGGGGCCGACGGGGGCGTGCATCCGAACGGGACAGATCGTGAGCGCGCGGAACATTGCGACGGATCCAGGCATGGCTCCGTGGCGGAAGGAGGCGCTGAGTTACGGGTACGGCTCCAGCCTCGCGATTCCGCTGGTGGTGGAAACACGGATGTATGGCGCACTGGCCATCTATGCGCCGGAGGCGGATGCGTTCGGCGATGCGGAGGTAGCGCTGCTGGCGGAGCTTGCATCCGATCTGGCGTTCGGTCTATCGACACTGCGGACCCGCGCCCAGCGCGCAGCAGCCGAGGAAAAACTGCTTGCGCTGAACACCGATCTGGAGGCGCGGGTTCTGGCACGGACAGCGGAGCTGCAGGAGGCGCGCGAGCAGGAGGGGGCGATTGGACACCGCATCCAGCAAACGCTGCTGCTGGATCAGCCGCCGCAGCACATTCCCTCGCTGCGGATTGCGGCTCTGAGCCTGCCCACGGAGCGCATCGACGGGGACTTCTATGCGTTTGTCGAGGCGCGGGAGGGCTCGCTCGACGTGATCGTTGGCGACGTGATGGGAAAGGGGGTGCCCGCGGCACTGCTGGGGGCGGCCACCAAGACGGCTTTTCTGAAAGCGGTGGGACATCTCACGATGGCTTCGCGGCCGGATTGTCCGGCACAGCCGGAAGCCATCGTGATGCAGGCGCATGCCGAACTCGCGAAGAAGCTCATCGATCTGGAGAGCTTTGTGACGCTGTGCTACGCGCGGATCGACACTCGCTCCGGAGAGATGCGGTTTGTCGACTGCGGACACACGGGGATCCTGCATTATCACGATGCGACGGGACAGGCGGAGGTCCTGCACGGGGATCACGTGCCGCTTGGGGTCAGGGAAGAGGAGGTTTACACGCAGCGTTCGGTGGTCATCGAGCGCGGCGACCTTGCGGTCTTCTTCTCCGATGGGATCACCGAAGCGCGGAGTCCTCAGGGAGAATTTTTCGGCGTGGGACGCCTGATGGAGACGGTCTGCGCGGCGCATGATCGCGAGCCCGCCGCGATTATCCAGGCGGTGCACGACCGGGTGACGGAGTTCTGCGCTTGCGAGCGACCGGGAGACGATCTGACCATCGTTGCAGTGCGTGTGGAACAGGTCGGCGAACCGATGGCGCGGGCAGAAATCACGATCCCCAGCCGCCTGCAGCAGCTGCATACGGTTCGAAACTTTGTGGGTTCTTTTTGCGCGGGTCTTTCCCAGCCCCGATTCGACGAAAAGGCGGTCAGAGAGCTGGCCCTGGCCGCGAACGAGGTAGCCAGCAACATCATGAAGCACGCTTATCGGGGCCGGGAAGACCGGCCGATTGCCGTAGAGGGGGAGGCATGGCCGGACCGGGTCTCGATCCGGCTGCGTCACCACGGGGTGTGGTTCTGCCCACCCGATCCCGTGCCGCCGCCGGAGACTTCGCGCGAATGCGGCTATGGCTTGTACATGCTTTCCCGACTGGTCGATGAAGTGCACTACTACCGCGATGAGCAGGGCAAGAACTGTATAGCCCTGGTCAAACGCCCCGATTCGTCGGCAGCTATCGAGGTGAGGAACCATGGAGATTCAGGCTGAACAACACGGAGATATCACTCTCGCCGCGATCCCGGTGCGGGAACTGGACGCCGGCAACGCGAACGAATTCAAGCGGGGCATGGCGCCGGTTCTGGAGTCTTCGACGCGGGTGGTGCTCGACCTGGGGCTACTCGATTTCGTCGACAGCTCGGGTCTCGGCGCCATCCTGTCGTGTTTGCGTCAGCTGGCCGGGCGAGGAGGCGATCTGAAGCTCTGCTGTACGACCAAGCATGTTCGTGCGGCGATGGAACTGGTCCGGATGCACCGCATCTTTGCGATTTACGACAGCCGTGCGGAGGCAGTCGCAGCGTTCGGCGCCTGAAGCGGGAGGTTTGCGATGGGTGTGATCATCGAGTCGTCCACAGTGGCTGCCAATGTTGCTGCCTTTCGGGAGGCGATTGCCCGGCATGCCGTCGAAAATTTGGGACGGCCGTGGCAGGATCTTTCGCCGGTGGGTCGCTTCAACGCGGTTGCACTGGCCGTTCGCGATCGAATGATCGCGGGTGCTCTGCAGACCGAAGAGCGGTACCGCGAGCAGAAATGCAAGCGCTTGTATTATTTGTCGATCGAATATCTCATCGGCCAGTCACTCGGCTCTAATCTCCGCAACCTGCGCCTGTATGACGTGTGCCGTGACGCTGTGGCCGGGCTCGGGGCCAATCTTCGCGAGATCGAGAACAGCGAGCCGGACGCCGCTCTCGGCAATGGCGGACTCGGGCGGCTGGCTGCGTGCTTTCTGGATTCGCTGGCCAGCCTGGGGATGCCCGGCTATGGGTATGGGATCAATTATGAGTATGGGCTCTTTCGGCAGGAGATCGACGACGGTCGCCAGCGCGAACTGCCGGATAACTGGCTGGCCCAGGGCAGCCCGTGGCAGATTCCGCGCCCGGACGAGATCTGCCTCGTTCCTGTTTACGGTCACATCGAGCATGCCGTGGACCGACACGGGATCTATAACCCGATGTGGATGGGCTGGCGGGTGCTGGTCGGGTTGCCGTGGGACATGCTGATTCCGGGCTACGGCGGTCGGGCTGTGCATGCTCTGCGTCTGTACTCTGCGCGGGCTTCGCGGGAGTTCGATATGCAGATTTTCAACGACGGGGATTATTTCCGAGCCGTTGAGCAGAAGATTCAGTCGGAGATGATCTCGAAGGTTCTGTATCCGTCCGATGCGGTGGTTGCCAGCCAGGAACTGCGTCTCGCTCAGGAGTACTTTCTGGTTGCGTGTGCCGTTCGCGATATCGTCAGGACATTTCAGAAAGAGCACAGCGATTTTCGCGAGCTGCCCGATCAGGTGGCGATCCAGCTCAACGACACGCACCCGGCACTGGCGATCCCGGAGCTGATGCGCATTCTGGTGGATGAGAAAGAGCTTCCGTGGGAGGATGCCTGGGATATTACGCGGGCGACCTTCGCCTATACCAATCACACGCTCTCGGCTGAAGCGCTGGAGCAATGGCCAGTTTCTCTGATGGGGCATCTGCTGCCGCGACACCTGCAGATCATCGTCGAGATCGACCGGCGTTTGAAGCCGCAGATGCCCCCTGCGCGGCCGGAGGACGATGCTGCTGCCGAGCGCACGTCCCTGATCGGTGGCGCCGAACGGCGGCAGGTGCGTATGGTCAGCCTGGCGGTGGTCGGGAGTCACTCGGTGAATGGGGTTTCGCCGATTCACAGCCGTTTGCTGCAGCAATCGCTGCTGGCGGATTTTCATCGGCGCTGGCCGGAGAAATTCGGCAACAAGACGAATGGGATCAGCCCGCGCCGCTGGCTTCTGCACGCGAACCCGGCGCTGGCGGAGCTGGTTTCGTCGGCGATTGGCGAGGGCTGGATTACGGATCTGGATCAACTGCGCCTTCTGGAAAGGCATGCGGAGGATGCAGGTTTCTGCCAGGCATTCCGCGAAGTGAAGCGTGCGAACAAGCGGGCGCTGGCCGACTGGATGCGCGAGCAACTGCGCGTGACGGTCGATCCGGAATCGACTTTCGATGTGCAGGTGAAGCGGATTCACGCTTACAAGCGGCAACTGCTGAACCTGCTGCACATCGTCGATGCGTATCTGGCGGTGGTGGAAGACGGTCTTATTCCTGCGGCTCCGCGCACGTGGATCCTGGCCGGGAAGGCCGCGCCCGGTTATCGACTCGCGAAACAGATTATCCAGCTGATCCACGAGGTCGCTCGCGCGGTGAATCGCGATCCGCGGGCATCGGAGTGGATGCGCGTTCTGTTCGTACCCGACTACCGGGTGTCGTTGGCGGAAAAGATCATTCCTGCGGCGGATCTGAGCGAGCAGATCTCGACGGCGGGGACGGAGGCATCCGGTACCGGGAATATGAAGATGGCGCTCAACGGTGCGGTGATGGTGGGCACGCAGGATGGCACGAACCTCGACATTCGCGATGCTGTGGGCGCTGAGAATCTGTTCCTGTTCGGCCTGACGGCGGCGGAAGTTTCGCAGCTGCGCGCGACGCAGGGCTACCATCCGTGGCAGATCTGCAGCGAGAATCGCCAGGTCCAGCGGGTGGTGGAGGCATTTCGATCGGGACGGCTCTCCTCCGGAAACGCGGATCTTCATTTGTGGGTCGAGCAGCTCCTGCTGAACGAAGCCGACGAGCACGTACACCTTGCCGATCTGCCGGGATATCTGGAGGCGCACCGCCAGGCGGGGCAGGCCTTCTGCGATCGGGAGAGGTGGACGCGGATGTCGCTGATGAATGTGGCGAGGATCGGAACCTTCTCCAGCGATCGCAGCATCCGGGAATATGCGCGCGACATCTGGGAGATTCATGCGTGCGGCTGAAGGCGGCGGATCGGTGTTCTTCGGGTCTGAAATCGTGCGGCGCTCGTAAACTTGCAGAGATGGCGACGGATCGTGTGGTGAACCTGTGGAAGAGGAATCTCGGGACGGTTCCGGAGGAAGTTTGGGAGGACGCCGATGTTTCGGTGTTGATTCTGGCGGATAACGGGCTGGAGGAGATTAGTTCGAAGATTGGCGGGCTGGGGCTGCTGCGAACCCTGGATTTAGGACACAATCGGCTGACGCGGTTGCCGGAGGAGTTGGGGAGGCTGACGGGCCTGCGCGATTTTTTGTATCTGCATGACAACCGGCTCGAGTGTCTGCCTGAGTCGATGGGCGGATTGCAGGAGCTGCGTTATCTGAATATCAGCGAGAACCGGTTCTCGGTTCTTCCGGAGGCGGTTTGTGCGATGCGCGGGCTGGTTGAGCTGCGGGCCACGGATAATGCATTGACGGAGCTGCCGGACTCGATTGGGAAGCTGTCGCGACTCCGGGAGCTTCATTTGAGGAATAACGGGCTTCGGATGCTGCCTGAGGCGATTGGGGAACTGGCCGAACTGCGCCAGGTCGATCTGCGCGGGAATCCGTTGCGCGCGCTGCCGGAGTCGATGCGGAGGTTGACGAAGCTG
>JBKICP010000021.1:0-9532 GCA_046567085.1 Acidobacteriota bacterium | reverse complement strand
CTTCGGGCGTGACAGCCTCCACTCCCACCAGCGCACCTTTGATGTTGGCCCTGCGCATTGCATCCAGATACTCGCCGTCCTCGCCGGCCTCCATCGTGATCTGGGTGAAGAAGACCATGTCCTCCGGCAGCTTCGCCAGCTCCGCCATCAGCTGGAAGCGCTCCTCCCGGATCGCCATCAGTTCGTCCACTTTCGCCAGGTTGTTCTGCTCCCGCGCCAGACGCAGGTCGGTCAGCGTCACCGGATAAAAATTATCGTCCGCCAGCGCGATGAACCTGAAGCCCAGCCGCCGCAGACCCACAATTTCGTCGATCACGCTCTGATAGCGCCGCTGCCGCGGCTGCTGCCCATCGGTCCGCCACACGCTGCAGAACGAGCAGTGCTTCGGGCAGCCCCGCACCGTCTGCACCGACGCCCACATGTACTTTTCCGGCTGCATCAGATCCCAGCGCGCCGCCAGAAAATCGCTCCCCGCGATGCGCCCGCCTTCGTACACCCGCTCCGGATGGCCCGCCAGGCAGTCCGCCACGACCCGGCTCCAGACCACATCGCCGTCCCCTTTCACCACCGCGTGCCCCTGCCCGCGCTCCAGGGCTTCTTCGGGAAACAGCGTGGCGTGAATGCCACCGTAGACCACCCACGCACCGCGCTCCCGCGCCATCCGCCCCACCTGATACCCGCGCAGCGCATTGCCGGTGTGTACGCTCACGCCCACGATATCCCCGGCCTGGATCTTCTCCGGATCGATCTGTTCGAGCGATTCATCGACAAGGATCGGATCGCCCACCGATCGTGGCGTCGCCGCCGCCAGGACAAACAGCCATCGCGGCGTAATCACCGCCGTGCCAAAAGAATTGTCGCTCGGATTCACCAGGATGACGCTCATTCGGGTAATTGCCTTTCGTGCAAAGGGCCGCAGAGAGCGTCACGCAGCTTGAAGTGGAAACCGCCGGATTCTGTCTGGGGTCTGGCTCCAGTGCTCTGCCAGACTGCCTGCGATCATACGCTGTCAGGCCCTCCCATGGATCGCAATCTGTAACGATGGCGCAACCGTATTCGCGATCCGTCCGGAAATGCGGACAAACCCTCACCGGCCGTGTCGCAATTCCTGGCTCCTCGATCCCATCGAGAATCTCCGGCCTTAGGATGCCGGCTTCGCGCCTTCCGGCGGCTTCGCCCAGCCCGTGTCGCAGTAGACCTTCCATGTCTTCACCTTGCCGCCCTCGATCTCCGCCAGCCACGCCGCGCGCACTTTCCACCTCTTGCCCGGCAGCACCTGCCCCTCCACCTTCCACTGCCCGCCGGCCTCGCCGAACAGCGCCACCCGCGCCCCATCGGCAATCTCCGTCTCCACCCGGATCCAGTACTCCGGAAAGATCTCGAAGAAATGCTTCCAGCCCATGCCCATCGTCACCGCGCCGATCATCCGCCGCCCCAGCGCATCGGTAAACGTGTGATCCTCGGTCATCAGCGCGCGCAGCGCCGCGACATTCCTCTCGTTGATCCGCTGCACAAACGCCCGCGCCACGTCCAAAGACGATCCCGCCATCGATGCATCCTCTCCAATGCAATCGCAGCTTACCATCCCAGGCTTGACGCTTTAGATGAGTCGGATTGGCCCGCAACAGCGAGCGAGGGCGCCCAGAGCGCCCCTTCCCCTTAGGCCCAGCGCTTGAAGATCAGCGAACCGTTCGTCCCGCCGAACCCGAACGAATTCGACAGCGCAATGTCGATCCGTCCCTGCTGCGGCGTATTCGGCACGTAGTTCAGCACACACTCCGGATCCGGGTTGTCCAGGTTCGCCGTCGGCGGCGCCGTCTGGTTCATCAGCGCAAGGATCGTGATCCCCGCCTCCAGCCCGCCCGCTCCCCCCAGCAGATGTCCGGTCATCGACTTCGTCGAGCTGACCATCAGCTTCCTGCTCGTCGCATGCTCCCCGAACAGCCGCTGCATCGCCTTGGACTCCACCACATCGCCCAGCGTCGTCGACGTCGCATGCGCGTTGACGTAGTCCACCTCGTGCGGCTCGATCTTCGCACTCTTCAGCGCGTTCTGCATCGCCCGATAGCACCCGTCCCCATCCTCCGGCATGCCGGTGATGTGGTAGGCGTCCGCGCTCATCCCGTATCCGATGATCTCCGCCAGAATCTTCGCGCCCCGCGCCTGCGCGTGCTCCAGCTCTTCGAGCACCAGGATCCCCGCCCCTTCGCCGCAGACAAATCCGTCGCGATCTTTGTCGAACGGCCGGCACGCATGCTCCGGATCGTCATTGCGTGTCGACAGCGCCCGCATCGCTGCGAACCCGCCGATCCCCATCTTCGTGATCGCCGCCTCCGACCCGCCGGCGATCATCACGTCCGCATCGCCCCGCTCGATGATCCGGTACGCGTCGCCGATCGCGTGCGCGCTCGTGGTGCACGCCGTCGCCGTCGCCTCGTTCGGACCCCTCGCCCCGTAGCGGATGCTCACCTGACCCGCCGCCAGGTTGATGATCGTCGCCGGAATGAAGAACGGCGAAATCTTGCGCGGCCCGCCCTGCAGCATGTTGTTGTGCTCGCGCTCGATCACGTCGAACCCGCCGATCCCCGACCCGATGAACACACCCACCCGATCGCCGATCTCCGGCGTCACCTTCAACCCGGAACTCTCCATCGCCTCCTGCGTCGCCGCCAGAGCCAGATGGATGAAGCGCCCCATCTTGCGCGCTTCCTTCTTGTCCACAAAGTTGAGGGGGTCGAAGTTCTTCACTTCGGCAGCAAACGTCACAGGAAAGCCCGTGGTATCGAAACCCGTGATCGGAGCCATCCCGCTCTTTGCGGCCAGCAGGTTGTTCCAGACCTCGGGCGCTGTGTTCCCTACTGCGGACACCAGCCCGAGCCCTGTGACGACGACACGTCGTTGCAAGATTACTTGCCGCCTTTCGCGTTCTTGTCGATGTAATCGATCGCGTCCTTCACCGTCTTGATCTTCTCCGCGTCCTCGTCCGGAATCTCGAGGTCAAAGGCTTCCTCAAACTGCATCACCAGCTCCACCACGTCCAGCGAGTCCGCGCCCAGGTCTTCCTGGAACGATGCAGTGGGCGTCACCTCCGCCTCATCCACCTGCAGCTGCTCGACAATGATCTGCTTCACCTTCTCTTCCACACCTGATGCCATGCGTCTCTCCTGTGGTCCTTCGTTCCTGTTGATGCTCAAAGTTGGGAGGGGGGATGTGAAGCCTCCGCGCGCACGCTGAGGTTCGCTCGCAGCGCGTCTCCCCTCAGCTCCGAAATTCCAAGTCTACTGAGGCCCCCTGGTAGTGTAAAGCCGAACTCCTCATCATGATGCATCATCCCTGCAAAGGACTCTTCTCCGGCAATCTGCTACCCTGCTCTCTCCCGGCCGACCTCACCCAACGGAGAACGTCGCCCATGATCGCGCGCCCCGCTTCCTACTCCCCTCTTCGCCTCGCCATCCTCGCCATCCTCGCCCTTCTCGCCGCGTTCCCCCTCATCACATCCGCCTTCGCGCAGGACCGCTCTTACGGCCGCTCCGTCGTCTCCACGCCCTACGGCATCGTCGCCACCCCCTGGGTCCAGGCCTCCCAGGCCGGAGCCCTCATGCTCGACAAAGGTGGCTCCGCCATCGACGCTGCCATCGCCGCCAACGCCGTCCTCAACGCCTCCGAGCCCATGATGAACGGCATGGGCGGCGACCTCTTCGCCATCTACTGGGACGCAAAATCCGGCAAACTCTACGGCCTCAATGCCAGCGGCTGGTCTCCCCAGGCCCTCACCCTCGCGCACCTCCGCGCCAAAGGCATCACCACCATGCCTCAGAAGGGCATCGACTCCGTCACCGTCCCCGGCATGGTCGACGGCTGGACCAAACTCCACGACCGCTGGGGCAAACTCCCCTGGGCCGAGCTCTTCGAGCCCGCCATCTTCTACGCCGACCACGGTGTCACCGTCCCCGAAATGATCCACGACTACTGGACCGCCTCCGCACCTCGCCTCGAAGACAATGCCGAGAGCCGCCGCGTCTTCCTCCCTGAAGGCCAGGTCCCTGCCACGGGCGCTATCTTCATGAATCCCGATCTCGCCAATACCATGCGCATCATCGCCGACCGCGGCGAGGATGCCTTCTACAAAGGACCCATCGCTCAGGCCATCCTCAAAACCTCTGCCGAAAATGGCGGCACCATGACCGCCGACGACCTCGCGCAGTACTCCGCCGAATGGGTCGAGCCCCTCTCCACGACCTACCGCGACTGGACCGTCTACGAGCTGCCGCCCAATGGCGACGGCATGGCCGCCCTCGAAATGCTCAACATCATGGAGCAGTTTCCGCCCGACCCCGCCGGCCCCCGCAGCCCCGGCGAGCTGCACACCCGCATCGAAGCCATGAAGCTCGCCTACGCCGACGTGAAACGCTACGACGGCGATCCCCGCTTCTCCACCATCCCCGTCCCACAGCTCCTTGCGAAGTCCTGGGCCGTCCAGCGCGCGAAGCGCATCGATCCCGCTCATGCCAACTGCACCGTCGCCCCCGGCGCGCTCCCCGGCAGCGACACCACCTACCTCTCGGTCGTCGATCACGACGGCAACATCGTCTCCTTCATCCAGAGCAATTACGCCGAATTCGGCTCCGGCATCACCGTCGACGGCATGGGCTTCATCCTCCAGGATCGCGGCGGCCTCTTCTCGCTCGATCCCCACTCGCCCGACGTCCTCGCCGGACACAAGCGCCCCCTCCACACCATCATTCCCGGCTTCATGCAGCGCGGCGACGAGCACATCGGCTTCGGCATCATGGGCGGATGGAACCAGCCCCTCGCTCACGCCCAGTTCGTCTCCAACTTCGTCGACTACCGCATGAACATCCAGGCCGCCCTTGAAGAGCCGCGCTTCACCGTCAGCGGTCAGCTCGGCTGCCACATCGTCATCGAGTCGCGCGTCGGCCGGGCCTCCCTCGACGCGCTCACGAAGATGGGCCATCAGCTCGACGTGCGCAGGGAATACTCCACCACCATGGGCCGCGGCCAGGCCGTCCTCCACAACAGCGACACCGATATCAACTACGGCGCTTCGGACCCACGCGCCGACGGCGCCGCCATCCCCGAATCCCCCAAATTCCCCGAGCCCACTCCTGAAAAAATCGCCCAGGAGCACCCGTAATCCTTCGCATCCCCTGACGCGACCGGGGCATTTCCCCTCTCCCCAGCGCCCCGTACCATGAAGTCGAATTTCGAAGTCGAATGTCTCGACCGGCCCGGACCTTCCGGCCGATCCCTGTGCGACCCGTGGCCAGATCCTCTGCCATCTCCGACAGCGCTCCGCTCCCCCGTCCCTCCGGGGAGCCGATGCCGCCCGTGGACCTCTCCACAGCACAGACCCTGCGCCGTTATCTGCCCGAAATCGCCTGGTCCATCCTCACCACCCTCCTGATCCTCTTTTGGATCCTGCGCGCCCACCAGACCTGGCTCGACGCACCCGGCCTCGACTGGAACTCCTCCGAGTGGATGATCACCTACCGCGCCGGCTTCATCCGCCGCGGGCTGGGCGGCTCCTCGCTCCACTTCCTCATTCGCGCCACCCACCTCTCCTTCTTCACCATCTGGGCAGGACTCACCACCGCCATCTACGCCGGCATCTGCCTCTGGTTCGTCCGCTCCATCGCGCGCCTGCGCGGTCCCGCGGTGTGGCGAGCCGCCCTGCTCTTCAATCCCATGTTCTTCCTCTTCGGCGCGGCCTCCGGAACCTTTCTCCGCAAGGACATGCTCTTCGTCGCCGCCAGCATTGCCCATGTGGAATGCGCGCGCCGGCTGCGCGCCTCACGATCGCGCGCGTTTCTGGCCGGCTATCTCGTCGTCTTTGCCATCGCAGCCACCCTCCTCGCGCTCCTGCACGAGGCCGACTTCCTCTTCGTCGCCCTGGCGATCAACGCGGCCCTGCTGTGGCGATCCCTGCGCCTCTTCGAGCTCCGGCGCGGCGCAGCTGCGCTTCTCCTTGCGCTGACCCTCATCCCTTCGCTCACCGCGGCCGGCGCCGCCATCATCGTCCACGGCAATGCCGCCATGAGCCGCACCATCCGCGATGCCTGGGTTGAGGAAATGCCGCCCGCCTATCGATCCGAATCCCGGTTTCCGCCCGAGGTCTACTTCCTCGGCGCCAACATGCACGACCAGCTTCGCGGGCCCGAGGAAGCCGCCTGGCAGGCGCCTCTCTTCCTGGGCAGCTTCGCCCTCCTCGGCCTCATCGCCGCTCTCGCCTTACCCATTCTCGTGCCAGGGATGTCCGCGCACCGGGTCGCTCTGCTGCTGATCCTGCCCCTGCTGGCCGGTCTTCCCATGGGCGTCATCGTCATGGACTGGGGCCGCTGGTTCGCCGACATCGTCTGCTGCGTCTTCCCCCTGCTCCTCCACCCCGACCTGGTGCTCGCCAGTCCGCTCACGCGCCCCCGAGCCGACGACCACCTGCCCGGCTGGGCGATCGCCCTCCGCAACGCCATCCAGACGCATCCCGCCCTCTTCGCTGTCGCTCTTGTCTGTTGTCCGCTGCCCCCGTGGCCGTGCCCGAATCCGCTCCTCGCCTACAACCCCTTCTTCCTGCTCCTCGTCTTCGGACATCTCCTGCACATCGTCTGACGCCAGGCCGAGCGCTCACCCCTCGGGAACCTGCTCCTCTTCGGCCGCCATCTCCAGAATCAGCTCCGGCTCTTCACGCTCCGTCCCCAGCGGCAGCGCCTGCTGCTCGTGGATCCCCAGCAGTCCCGACACCTCGGCCGGCTGTGTCTCCAGCGTGCTCACATCCTTCAGCGTCCGATTGATCGTCCGCGTCTTGCTGCTGATGTCCTTCAGGGTGTTCTGCACTGTCGAAACCTGGTTCTCCACCTTCGCCATCAGCTTGCCGAATTTCTGGAACTCGTTCCGCGTCGCCGCCAGCACCCGCCACACCTCGGCGCCCTTCTTCTGAATCGCTACCGTCCGGAAACCCATCTGGAGGCTGTTCAGAATCGCCACGAAGTTCGTCGGCCCCGCCACCGATACATGGAAGTGGCTCTGCAGCTCATCGATCAGCCCCGGCACGCGGATCACCTCCGCAAACAATCCCTCCGTCGGCAGATACATCAGCGCAAACGGCGTTGTCCGCGGCGGATCGATGTACTTGTCGCAAATTTTCTTCGCCTCGCCCCGCACCGTCGCCGCCAGCGACTTCCGCGCTGCGGCAATCTCATCCGCCGATCCGTGATCCATCGCCTCTTCCAGCCGTTCCCAGTCTTCCTTCGGGAACTTCACGTCGATGGGCAGCAGCATCTCCGGCTGATCGCCATTCGGAACCCGGATCGCAAACTCCACCGCCTCGCGCGTGCCTTCCTTGATCACCGCGTTGCGAATGTACTGGTCCGGCGACAGGATCTGATCCAGCTGCGCCCCGCACTGCGTCTCGCCCAGGCTGCCGCGCGCCCGCACGTTCGTCAGCACGCGCTTCAGATCGCCAACCCCCACCGCCAGATCCTTCATCTCGCCCAGGCCCGCCTGCACGTTCTCCAGCCGCTCCGCCACCAGCCCAAAGCTCTGCGTCAACCGCGCCTCGAGCGTCGCGTGCAGCTTCTCGTCCACCGTCGCGCGCATCTCTTCCAGCTTCGACGTGTTGCTCTGCTGCAGCGTCTCCAGCTTCCCTTCCACGGTCTGCCGCAGCCCCTCCTGCCGCCGCTCGTTCGCCTCCGACAGCGCCGTCATCTGCCCGGCCACGTCCGTCAGGCGGCCCCTGACCTCTTCGGTCAGATGATTCGTGTTCTCCCGCAGATCGCGCCCCAGCTGGCTCAGCGTCGCCTCGACCGTCTCCTTCATCTTCACGGTTTCACCGGACTGCGCCACCTGACCCGACGCGAGCACATCACTGATCGCGGTCAGCTTTGCGTTCAGGCTCTCCAGCAACACGACGTGCCGATCGCGTGCCTCCGTCGCAATCGTTTCCACCTTGTGTGTGAGCTGTTCGCGCAGATCGCTCGCATCCCGCCGCATCTGGTCGGAGGACTGCATCGCATCCATGCGCGACTGCACCATCCCGCTCGCCAGCTCCGTCCGGATCTCCTGCACTCCCGCACGCATGTCCGTCTCCAGATGCTCGGAGCGCGCGCCCAGCTCGGCCAGCCGCTCCAGCAGCGACTGCAGCGACAATGCAATCGGCCCCAGCGGATTCCTCCGCAGCACCAGCACGACAATCCCAAGGAGAATCGCCGCCTGCAGGCCGACAAACAGAAGCAGTTGCGAATCTCCCATAGCAGACAGGCCCATCATCAGGAGCATCCCGGTTTCTCCACCAGCAGAATACCCCCTGCCGGGCGGCGCATCCTGAGCGGCCCTGCGAATGGACCGCGCTCCTACTTCTTCTCCGTCCCCGTCGGAAACGATCCCGTCGCGTGCTGCCCCGCCGGCGTCTCCGGATGCCGCTTCGCCTGCCCCTCGCCGACATTCTGCTGCAGGATCTCGTTCTGTCGCGAGCCACTGGTCCCCGCTGCGCGCTTGTCCTCCGGCTCCACCGGATGCACGCTCGTCTGCGACTGTTGCGCCGATGACTCCTGCTCGTGCTGTGCCGAACGGGGATCGGGCTTCTGGTGGGACTCAGACCCGGCAGAAGTCTTTGCAGAAGAAGAATGCGTCATCGTCGGCACCTCGTGGAGCTCCAGGCCAGCGCCCTCGACCCGGCTCAACACCCTTGGATGCGTCGTCCCCAATCCCCGCCGTCACCTGCTGTTTCGAACGAACTCCCCTCGGTAAGAAAATTTACTCGCCCAGGGCATCTTTCAGCGAACAATCTGGCCTTGTAAAAGGGCACGACTTCAGTCGTGCCGAAAAGCACAAAAAAGGATTGGGCTTTCAGCCCCTGTGCACCAAAGGTCACGAACTTGCCTGGTGTTGCGGACTGAACAGCCGGCGCTTCTCGGAACAAGGCACGAAATCGGGATAGGGGAACGCCTTGAGCCGCGCCAATCAATGCCAGCCCCAAACCCCGGTGGCGTTTCCTCGCGAGCGAGGAGACGCCAGGGCGTGAGGGCGGGCAGCCGGGGTCCTGGCGAAACAACGTTTCGCCGGGGTGGCTGTGCAAGGGCTAAGAAGGCTACTCCCTCAGCCCTGATCCACGGCCATCGCCCCGCGCACCCGCTCCCATGTCACGTGGAAATCCTCCGGCAGAATCCGCGTCTCCGCCACCACCGTAAGAAAATTCGTATCCCCCGTCCAGCGCGGCAGCGCGTGCAGATGCACATGCCCGGCCACGCCCGCCCCCGCCGACTTCCCGAGGTTCAGTCCAAAATTGAACCCGTCCGGGTGATACAGCCCCGCCAGCGCCCGCTCCGACCGCTGCGCCAGGTCCATCATCTCCCGCGCCGTCTCCTGCGCCAGCCCGGCGAGCGACGCCTCATGCACATACGGCACCACCATGATGTGCCCTGACGTGTACGGAAAGCGGTTCACGCAGATGTAGTTGTGCTCCGCGCGCAGCACGATCCCAGCCGCCCGCTCTGCCTCGCGCCGATCCATCCCCTGCTCG
>JBKICP010000020.1:0-3501 GCA_046567085.1 Acidobacteriota bacterium | reverse complement strand
AGCGAAGACTGGATCCAGTCCTCCCTCGGCGCCTTCAATTCCTGGAACCAATCCGCGCTCACCGCTCCCTACTTAGAGCCCGCCCTCGAAGCCCTGCCCCAGGTCCAGCGCCAGCGCAAAATCTTCTTCTTAGTCGCCTGGCTCAACGCCTTCATGGACGGTCAGCAATCGCAGGCCGCCCTCGACACGGTCCAGCACTACTTACAAACCGCCAACCCCAACCCCGACCTCCGCTTAAAAATCCTCCAGGCCCAGGACGAACTCCAGCGCACCGTCCGCATCCGCGCCAAATACGCGGGGCAATGAGCCCCATCCCCTACCCCTCCACCGGCACCCAAACCTGCATCGAGCTATCCTCCCGGTTATCCCACGCGTAGTACGGAATCAGCTTCAGCTCCGCGGTCTCCACCGCCGCCTTCCCCGCGCCCGCCGGCGCGTACAGCGTCTCCACCGGATCGGCCCTCTTCGCCCCTTCGTGCGTCAGCACCATCACGCCGCCCAGCAGATCCGCGTCATACGACTCGCGCAGCGCCCCCTCCTGCTTCGCCAGATACAGCGGGAACGTCGCCGCATCCGTGCCCTTCGCCTGGTCCAGGCCCTCCATGCAGAACACCACCGGCCCCCGCTGCATCGCCACGCGCCCGTGATCCATCGACACCGCCGGATTCGCCACCACCATCCGCGGCGTCATGTCGAACGCCAGCTCCACCGCGGTCTCACCGCTCCACCGCCGCCGCACCGGCAGATATTCGCCCGGCCGCACGCCGCTCACCGTCGCGCCAGCCACCCTCACCTGCGATGCGTGCGACCACCCCGGCACCCGTACATACAGCGTAAACTCCTCCGGCTGTTCGACGGCCACCGTCATCCGCACCGCTCCCTGCCACGGATAACCGGTCTTCTGCGTCACCACAATGCCGTTCCCGCTCTCGAGCTTCCACTGCATCTTCGAGTTGTCGTACAGATGCACGTACAGCCCATCCTTCGCCGTCGAGTAGAAGTACCCCGGCAGACTCGCAAACGTCCGCTCCAGATTCGGCGGGCAGCACGTCGTGTCATACCACGGGTTGCGAATCTTCTCCCCGCTCGTCGGATCGAACGCCAGCGGATTCCGATAGCAATACAGCGTCCCGCTCAGCGACATCCCCGAATTGATCCCGTTGTACAGCGCCCGCTCCATCACATCCGCAAACCGCGCCTCGCCCGTCGCCGCCAGCATCCGCCAGTTCCACATCGCGTTGCCGATCGCTGCGCAGCTCTCGCCATACGCCTCCGCATTCGGCAGCTCGTAATCGTTGCCAAACGACTCGCCCTCCGCCCGCGCCCGTCACGTACATCTGCGCGCGCGACAGGTCGTTCCACAGCACCTCCAGCGTCTTCATGTACGCCGGATCGCCCGTCTCCATGTAGTAATCGGTCGCGCCGCAGCACGCATACATCGCCCGCACCGCATGCCCCTGCAGCTTCGTCTTCGTCGTGAACGGCACCCCGCAGTTCATATAAACAATCTGCCGCTCCTGCAGATCGGCCCGCGGATCCCCATGCAGAATGTATCCCGCCAGCTCCACATACTTCCGCTCGCCCGTCGTCCGGTACAGCTCGATCAGCGCCATCTCTATCTCCGGATGCCCCGAGACAATCGGCTTCTTGTCCGGCTCCGGCCCGAACTGCGGCAGGATGTACCCATCCACCATCTTCCGTCCCGCGTCCATCAGCGTCGTATCGCCGGTCGCGCGATAGTACGCAATCGCCCCCTGCAGCATGTGCCCCAGGCAATACAGCTCGTGCCCTCGCACCTGCTCCGGAATCGTCATCCGCAGCGCCTTCCGATCGCCCTGGTAATACGTGTCGATGTACCCGCTCTGCTCCTGCGTCGCGACGATCTCCCGAATTGTCGTCTGCGCCAGGGCATGCAGCTGCGGATCGTCCTTCGACTGCAGCGCGAACGCCACCGCCTCCAGCCACTTGTACATGTCAGAGTCCGAATACACCGGGCCCTTCTGCGGCGCATTCGACTGCCCCACCAGCCGCAGGAAGTTGTCCATCCGCCCGTGCTCGAGCAGTTCCTGGTGCATCGTCGGAATGCTCGACTCCACATTCGTCGCCCGCCGCTTCGACCAGAACCCCTCTTCGATCACCACCGCACGCACCGGCACGTTGCGCAGCTTCGCATACGGCGAGTGCGCCAGATTCAGCACCCCCTGGTCGTGCCAGCCAGGAGTTGCCGCGCTCGCAGAAATCGCATCGTCGAGCCCCAGCCGGCTCGTCGCCGCCATCAGCGGCCGCGCCGCCGCCGTCGCTCCTGCCATCGAAAGAAACGTCCGTCTCGAAACCGTGCGCGACGCCATGTCCCAACCTCCTGCGGTTGTGATCCCAATCCAGAGCCCAGAGCGCAGAAGCCGGAGCGCAGAACCCCGCTTCCGTTTGCGCCCTTCATTCTAGTCCCGGAAACGTTTTCCCAACGACCGGAAAGGTCCCGGAAAAGATCGTTGACCCGAACCCACCACAGCCCCCAGCCTTTCATCCGCTATCCGCTATCCGCTATCCGCTATCCGCTATCCGCTATCCGCTATCCGCTATCCGCTATCCGCTATCCGCTATCCGCTATCCGCTAAAAGCTCGCCCCCGCCAGCACCATCGCCGACCGCCCCGACTCCGCCTCGTAGTAATCCAGAAACCGCTGCGGCTCCGCCGCCTCATACGGCTCGAAGTTGTGCGCCCACCGATACCCCACCGGCTGATACCACAGTTCCGCCTTCACATGGAACGGCCCCGCCGCGCCATCCGTCTTCACCACGTACCGAATCACGCTGCCGCCGCCTACAAAATCCGGATCGTTCCGCGCCCTGCCCACCACCGCAATATCGTGCACCGCCGTCGCCTTGTCGAACCCCGACGGCAGCAGCCGATTGTCCTTCAGATACCCCACCGCCGACAGCAATCCCGTCGTCACCTTCCCGTGCATGTCTTTCAGGATCGGTTCGAAAATCTCCACCTGCTCCGGATCGGTGATCACGCTGAAGTGCGGCTCGTACTCGGCCGGATTCTGATCGTTCGCATTCCCCTCAATCGATCCGTCCGCATGCAGCGCCCCGGACTCGAACACTTTCCGCCCGCTTCCGTCCGTCACCACCACATGCAGCCACACCCGCCGCGATGGATACGCCGTCGGCAGCTTGTGCCCCGTCAGATTCTGCACCCGCACTGCCACCGAAAACCGATCGCCGTGCACCGCCGCATCCTCCAGCGTCACCCGCGCCGCCTGCGTCCGCAGGAACTCCTCCGTCCGCACCCGCGCCGCCTCCAGTTCCTGCGGCAGCGCTGCCACGTGCAGCGCGGCATGATTGTCGTCGAGCATCTCTTCCAGCAGAAAATTCCCGCCCACAAACACATGCCGATGCATCCCCTGCCGCAGCGGCCCGAACACCGCCGTGATCGCCACCGGCTCCGTCACCACCGGCATGTGGCAGTCCTGGCAGGTCTGCTTGCTCGTGTAGTCGC
>JBKICP010000019.1:0-5057 GCA_046567085.1 Acidobacteriota bacterium | reverse complement strand
AGCCTTTCTATTCCATCCAGGACGAAATTGCGCTGTGGTTTCTGCTGCTGTGGCTGCTGCCGCTGCGCGAGAACCGCAGGTTGTACCGGATCACGCGCATTCTTGCGTGGGTGAGCCTCGCGATCGGCCTGCTGGACGGGGCGGTGCTGGCGGTGAGCTGGGGGCCGAGGTGGATTGGGTCGGCGCAGATGGTCGATGGGATGACGGCTTTCATCGCCACCGCGCTCGATGCGTATCCGCTGATCCTGATTGCGGCGGCCTTCCCGCTGCGACGACGCTTCGATTCCGCACGCCGGATGCTGGCCGCGCTGGCCCTGCTCTACGGGATGGTTTCCGTGGTCCTCGACGCGTCGAAACAGGGACGGCAGTTCACCAACTGGACTCTGGCGACGAAGCTGGAAGCGCCGCTGTTTACGCTGGGGGGCAGCGCGATCTCGCTGCACACGCTGGTGGGGGCCCTGCTGCTGATGGCGCTGGTGTGGGCGGTGACGAGCCGGCTGCGCGAAGAACAGCGGCACAAGGAAGCCCTGGAGCGGGAGAAGATCGAACTGACGCGCACGCGGGAGCAGCTGCGGCACTTTGCGGAGAACGATGACCTGACGGGGGTCTCGAATCATCGCATCATTACGGAACGGCTCACCGAGGAAGTGGAGCGGTCGCGGCGGCAGCACTCGCCGCTCAGCGTGATTCTGGCGGATATCGACCATTTCAAGGGGGTCAACGACACCTTCGGGCACGTGGTGGGGGATCGGGTACTCAAAGAGGTGGCGTCGATCTTCCGCCATTCGGTGCGGCCCTACGACTCGGTGGGCCGCTACGGCGGCGAGGAGTTCCTGATCGTGCTGCCGGATTCAGACTTCGAGAGCGCGCGCAGCCGCGCCGAGGAACTGCGGCGCGCCGTGCAGGCGGCGCAGATTCTGGATGGCGAGACGCCGGTGCGGGTGACGTCGAGCTTCGGCGTGGCGTCGGGTTTTCCTGGGAAAGACGAGGCGGAGGCGGTGATTCGTATTGCCGATGCCGCCCTCTACGAGGCCAAACGCAACGGGCGCAACCGCGTGGTCGCCGCCGGGATCGGCTCGGGCGCGGAGACGCCTGTCCCAGCACCCGGCGGCCACGAAGCGCCGGCTTAGGGAACGGCTTTGCCGGGGGCAGCGGTTGATGGGATGGTCCCGTCGAGAAGCTGGGCCTGCTCGTCGAAGGCTTCGCGGGTGTCGGTGCGGATCTTTTGGGTGATTCCGGCCCACACGGGATTGACCGGGGAGGGGTCCGACGAGCCGGTCTTCGTGGACTGGTCGTGGTCCTTACACTTCTCCCGGCCCTGCTTGTAGACGGGGAGCTCCTTCACCAGGCCGAAGGCCGCGGCGATCACGACGCCGACGTCGTCCTTCAGCTCGTCGGGGACGGTGGCGTAGACCTCGGGCTTATGCTCCTCGATCCACTGGAAGGCAATGGGCAGCACCACGCCGTCGACCCAGCAGAGGTAATCCTGCAGGGAGTCCATGGCAGCGGCCCAGGAGGGGTGCATTTCGCCGTCGGGGTGGGGCTCTTCTTTCTTGCAGCACGGCATGTAGATGCACCCTCGTTTTGTGGGCGACATGAGCTTTTCCTTTCCGGAATGGGGTATGGGCGTACTGCTATCTTCCGATGAGAGGCTGTGGGTCCTTCGCTCTTCGCGGCTGGATTCGATTCCCCCCGTAACTTCCTGAATAACAGGATGGCGAGGAACGGCGGACGGGCGCGGGACGGGACGCCGTTACGGCTGGGGGTTCTGGTCTTTGTCCTGTTGCTGGCTCTGGTCTTTTTTGCCGAAGAGGCGGCCCCAGAAGCCGGGCTTCTTCTTCTTTTTCTGTTCCTGGTCCTGCTGGTCGCCCTGGTTCTGGGAGACGGCGGGCTGGGCAGGCTGGGCCTGACTGGGCGGCGGGGCGGGGTGCGCGGTCTGGACGGGCGGGGGCGCCTGGGTCACGGGGCGCTGGCCGAGGCCGAAGATCTTCTGGAAGAGGTTGCGCTGATCGCCCATCGAGTGGTCGCAGGTGTCAGTGGGCTGGGTGCCTTCGAGGAAGGCGGCGGTGTAGTCGTCGGGACAGGTGGCGTCGGCGAGGAGGTTGGTGGTGTCGTCGAGACTGACCTGGATGACTCCGGCTGGCGGCACAAAGTCATGTGTATCAGAATATTCCGGCAACTTCACAGCGCTTTGCATGAAGTCTGCCCAGATGGGTCCGGCGGCGCGAGCGCCTTCTGCGTTGGCTCCCAGTTCCAGCTTGATGTCGGTGTAGTCGTCGTTTCCGATCCAGACAATGCAGAGGAGGTTGCTGGTGAATCCGGCGAACCAGGCGTCATGGGAGGTGCCGGTTTTGCCGGCGGCGGGGGAGACAAAGCCCATACCGCGGACGCCGGCGCCGGTGCCGTGGCGGTTGTTGAGCACCTGCTCCATCATGCTGACGGTGAGGAAGGCGGCGCGGGGATCGAGGACGGGCTTCATCTGCGGGGAGTAGTCGGCGATGACGTCGCCGTTGGGGGCGCGGACGGAAGCGAGCATCCAGGGATCGATGTGGACGCCTTCGTTGGCGAAGACGGTGTAGGCGCCGGCCATTTCGAGCGGGGTAGCGTCGTAGGCACCGATGGCCATGGCGGGTGTGCCGCGCGCGGACTTGATGCCGGCATCGCGGGCGAGGGAGGCGACGTTGTCGAAGCCGACCATCTGGGCGAGGGCGATGGTGGGATTGTTGAGCGAGCGGTAGAGGGCCTCGGTGGCGGTGATGTCGCCGTAGTACTTATTGTCGAAGTCGCGCGGGGTGTAGTCCTGATTGTCAAAGGTGAAGGTGGTCTGCTCGTCGTGAAGGATGGTGGTGGGGGTGAAGATGGCGCTGACGCCGTCGGCGTTGGTGAGGGGAGTTCCGGCGAGCGCGGCGTTGAAGGCGGCGGCGTAGACAAAGGGCTTAAAGATGGAGCCGGTGGGCCGGTGGGAGACGGCGTGGTCGAACTGGCTCATGCCGTAGTTGCGACCGCCGACGAGGGCAAGGATCTGGCCGGTGTGGGGATTGAGGGCAACGAGGGCGACCTGGGGCGACTCCGCGGGGGGCGGGGTCTTGCCTTCTTTTTCCGCAATGCGGAGGAGGTGCGCGCGGTGTTCCTGGACCAGCTCATCGACGTGCTTCATGCCCGCGGCGACAGCCTGCTGGGCGAGTTCCTGGAGCTGGGGATCGAGCGAGGTGTAGATGCGGAGGCCCTGCTCGTTGTAGTCGGCATCGCCGAGACGCTGGACGAGCTGGTCGCGGACCAGGTCGACGAAGTAGGGGGCTTCGCCGGAGTCGAAGGCGCCGGGATCGAGCTTAAGGGGAGCGGCTTTGGCCGCTTCCGCCTGGGCTTTGGTGATGTCGCCGGTCTCGACCATGGCATCGAGAACGACGTTGCGGCGCTCGACAGCGCGCTCGGGGTGACGGAAGGGATTGAGGCGGCTGGGACTCTGAATCATGCCGGCGAGCAGCGCGCATTCCGGCAGGTTGAGCTGGCGGACATCTTTGCCGAAGTAGGCTTCGGCGGCCTCACCGAAGCCGCCGATGGCGAAGCTGCCGCGCTGACCGAGCGGCACCTGGTTGGCGTACATCTGGAAGATCTGCTGCTTGGTGAAGCGGTGCTCGAGCTGGAAGGTGATGACGATCTCGATGAGCTTGCGCTTGATGTGCTTTTCCGGCGAGAGGAAGAAGCCGCGTGCGAGCTGCATGGTGAGGGTCGATCCGCCCTGGCTGTAGTGGGCGTGGCGCAGGTCGTCGAGAGCGGCGCCGATGAGGCGGACGTAGTCGACGCCTCCGTGCTGGAAGAAGCGGCGATCCTCGATGGAAGTCACGGCGGGGACGAGGTACTTGGGCAGGTCGTCGTAGGTGACGAGCCGGCGCTTGGCGCGATTGGCGTCGGAGAGGCCGGTGATGAGGAGCGGCTCGAGTTCGTAGGCGGCGAGCGGCTGGTTGTTGTCCCCGGTGATCTGGTCGACGCCGTGGTCGGAGAAGCTGATGGTGGCGCCATCCTGGGAGTGATAGGACTGCGGACCGGGGTGGATGGTGATGGCGTGGGCGTTAACGGCGAAGGTGCCCATGGGGGAGGGCGAACCCTGGCCGTCGAGGGAATAGCCTGCGTCCTGGAGTTGCTGCTGGATTTCGGCGGGAGTCAGCTTCTGGCCGGGGCGGATTTCTTCGGGAGCGGCGTAGATTTTTGCGGTCTGGGCGAAGAGAGGTTGTTTGAGCCGCTGATCAACGATTTGCCCATATTTGTTCCAGTAAAACGTGAAGACGAAGAAGCCGAGGAGGGCGGCGACTCCGAAGACCATGCCGGCGCCGATGAGCACCTTTTTGGTGGTGATGCGGACGGCGACCTTCGGAACCTTAACTTTTACTGCCATAGAGATCGATTTGCCTTCCTCTTCTTCAGACGAACCGGAGTGCTCGCGGTGCCAACGGCGGGCTGGCCGGTTCGGCTTTATTGACTCCGCGCGGTAATGAGATGCACGCGAGGAGCCAACGCCGATGCTTTCGATCGAGGCGGCTTAGCGGCATCGGCGACCGCGTGCGACGTGTTGCCGGAGACACGGTGCGTGGGCTGCGACACACGGTTGCGGCAACGACGGTCGATAGGCCCTCCTTCCAGTTTACCGGGCGAGGCGGCGAAGTTCCTGGGGCAGATCGGCGATGGGGACGTCGATGCCGGATGCGGTCGCGCGGGTGACCAGTTCCACCTTGCCTTCAGCGGCTTTCTTGCCGACGGTGACCCGCCAGGGGATGCCGATCAGGTCGGCATCCTTAAACTTGACGCCGGCGCGGTCGTCGCGGTCGTCGAGCAGGACGTCGAAGCCGGCAGTCTCGAGGTCTGCGGCGATCTGTTCGCCGGTCGTTCGGAGAGCGGCGTCGGCAACATTTGTCACGGTGACGACGACGTCGAAGGGGGCGATGGAAGGCGGCAGCCAGAAGCCGTTGGCATCGTTGCCCTGCTCGACGGCGGCGGTGAGGATGCGCTCGATGCCGATGCCGTAGCAGCCCATGATGGGGGTGACTTCTTTTCCGTTGGAG
>JBKICP010000018.1:0-17154 GCA_046567085.1 Acidobacteriota bacterium | reverse complement strand
CTGCTCCTCCAGCTTGCCCATCATGGCGAGAATCGCTTTCGCCGGCCCCGGGCTCGTCTCTTTGAACAACCCCTGCATCAGCCGGAAATACTTCTTATTGATGCGCCGTGCCACCGACCACTCGTTCCCGAGCGCCGCCTTCACCATCTCCGCCATCTCGCCAGGAATGATGTTCGACACCACCGACACCAGCCCGGCGCCGCCCACACCGATCACCCCCAGCGTCATCCCGTCATCGCCGGAAAAGACGCGGAACTCCTTCGGCGCCTGGGTAATCAGCTCCGTGATCTGCACCAGATTGCCGCTCGACTCCTTCACTGCCTCGATGTTCGGCGCCGCCTCGATCAGCCGCAGCACCGTGGCCGGTTCCAGATTCGCCGCCGACCGCCCGGGAATGTTGTACAGCACAACAGGCAGCTTCACCGCCTGCGCGACCGCGCGGAAGTGCTGGAACTGCCCCTCCTGCGTCGGTTTGTTGTACCAGGGATTGGCGCTCAGAATCGCCGTCACGCCGGGAACCTGCGCAGCCGCTCGCGCCCGCGCCACGGCCTGCTTCGTCGCATTGTGCGAGCACCCGGCCCACACCGGCACGCGCCCCTGTGCCGCGTCCGCCACAATGCGGACCACTTCCAGCCACTCGTCTTCATCCAGCGTGGGGGTTTCGGCGGTGGTGCCGCAGGCGACCAGCCAGTCGATCCCGCTCTCCACCTGCCAGCGGGCCAGGTCGTAGAGCGCCCGCGCATCGATGCTCCCATCAGCGCGAAACGGCGTGACCAGCGCGGTTCCGCAACCCTGCAGGTTCATAACAAGTCGAGTCTACACCGGGCCTTTCTACCGCCAAACGCAGTTTCTGCGCACGAAGATGAGGACCGTGCTGCCGCGCAGGGGACCGGCGGCCCCCATATCCCGCACCGCCCGCCATGCTCTAAACTGCACACAATGGCGACGCCCGTCCAGGACCTCAGGAGCTTTCGCCTCCCGCCCAATTTTCGCGGCCGCCCCGCCTGGTTCGTCCAGCTTTGGTGGATCGTCCAGGCCACTGCTTTCCGCTGGTCGCCCCAGTTCATGTATGGATGGCGCAATTTTCTGCTTCGCCTCTTCGGCGCGAAGATCGGCCAGGGCGTCATCGTCCGTCCGACAGCGGAGATCACCTACCCCTGGAAGCTGACCATCGGCAATCATTGCTGGATCGGCGACTACGCCGCGCTTTACACGCTCGGCGAAATCCGCATCGGCGACAACTGCTGCATCTCCCAGCACTGCTATCTCGCGTCGGCCTACCACGACCACACCCGCCCCACCTTCGACATGATCGGCAGCTTCGTCGCAATTGAGCCGGAAGTCTGGCTGGCGACTCGCGTTTTCGTCGGTCCCGGCGTCACCGTCGGACGCGGCGCGGTCGTCGGTGCCTGCAGCGTGGTCCTGAAGGATGTTCCGCCCATGATGGTCTGCGCTGGCAATCCCGCCAAACCCATCAAGCCGCGTCCGACAAATGCCGTTCGCTAAATGCTGTTAGCGAATGCCGTTTAGCGAAAGACTATCAGCGAACGGCGGTTAGCGAAGGCCCTATTGGCGAAGTGCTGCGAGGGAAGGGCTGGAGCGAACTGTTTCTGGCGAAGAGTTTCTTACTAACAGCCTCTTCGCCAGCAGTTTCCTGCTAACAGTCTTTCGCTAACAGTTTTCTGCTCTATCCGCTATCCGCTATCCGCTAACCGCTTTCCTACAGCTTCCCCACCACTTCTTCAAAGTCCCAGCAGCCCGTCTTCCCCGCGATCCACTCCGCCGCCCGCACCGCACCCTCGGCAAATCCGCGCCGCGAATGCGCCTCGTGCTTCAGCGTGAGCACATCGTTGTCCGACCGCGCTTCAATCTCATGGATCCCGGGCACGTCGCCCTCCCGCTTCGACGCAATCTCCACCTGCAGCCCCGGACTCGCCGCTTCAAGAATCCGCTTCAGCGACAGCGCCGTTCCCGAAGGCGCGTCCTTCTTGGTGGCATGATGCGTCTCGGTAATGCTGAACCGATAGCCGGACGCTGTCATGGCCAGGTCGCGTGCCACCTTGAACAGCGCCTGGACACCCACGGAAAAATTTGAGCTGTACAGCAGCGCTCCGCCGCGTCGCGCGCACAGCGCCTTCATATCGTCGAGATGTTGATACCAACCCGTGGTTCCCACCACCATCCGCGCACCCGTCGCCAGGCACGCGCGCATGTTCTGTACCGCTGCCTCCGGCGTGGTGAAGTCAATCACCGCGTCGAACCCGGCCAGCACCGGAGCCGTCAGCGCCGCTGCGCTGCGATTCTCTTCCTCGCCCACCACACGTACGCCGTGGCCGCGCTCGTGCGCCAACTGCGCCACTAAGCTGCCCGTCTTCCCTCGCCCCAGCACCATGAACAGCATGCCTACTCCCTATTCCCTGCTCCCCGTTCCCTGCTTCATTTCCAGATCAAACACCGCCGGATCCGCATCCGCAAAGAACTCCGCGTGCAGCGACCGCACCGCCTCATCCGCATCGTCCTCTTCGACCATGAAGCTCATGTTGATCTCCGACGCCCCCTGCGAAATCATGCGCAGGTTCACATGCCGCACGCTCTGGAAGACGCGCGCCGCAATGCCGTTATGGCCGCGAATATTCTCGCCCACCATGCAGATCAGCGCCTTGCGCCCCTCGTACTTCACATCCGCCAGCTTGCTCAGATCCGCCGCAATCGCCGGCAGCTTCTCATTCGAATCCACGCTCAGCGAAACGCTCACCTCCGACGTCGACACCATATCCACCGGACACTTGTGCTTGTCGAAGACCTCGAAAATCGCGCGCAGATAGCCGTGCGACAAAAGCATCCGGCTGGCGACGATATCCATAATCGTCAACCGCTTCTTCGCCGCAATCGACTTGAACGGGCTCCGGCAATGCGCCGGCATCGCCGTAATCTTCGTCCCGCCGCTCTCCGGATTCTTCGAGTTCAGCACCCACACCGGAATGTTCTTCTTCACCGCCGGCAAAATCGTCGCCGGATGCAGCACCTTCGCCCCGAAGTACGCCAGCTCCGCCGCCTCTTCAAAGCTGATCGTCTTCACCCGCAGCGCATCCGGACACACCCGCGGATCGGCGGTCATAATGCCGTTCACGTCCGTCCAGATCTCGATCGCGCCTGCATCGATGCCGCCGCCCACCAGCGCCGCCGTGAAATCCGAGCCGCCCCGCCCCAGCGTGGTCGTCACCCCCTGCTCGGTCGAGCCGATAAACCCGCCCATCACCGGCACCTTGCCCTCAGCAAGGAGCGGAATCACGTTCTGCTTCAGCCGTTGCTCGATCGCCGCATCCTGCGGAATTGCCTTTCCATACTGCGCGTCGGTCACGATGCACTTCCGCGCATCCACGTGGACCCCGTTGACCCCGCACCGCGCAAAGGCCTCCGTGATCATGCGGCTGGAAAGCCGTTCCCCGTACGACACGATCATGTCGCCGATGCGCGGAGTCAGCTCGCCCACCACCGCCAGCCCGCGCAAAACCTCATCGAGCCCGTCGAACTCCGTATCCATCCACGCATGCGTCGCGGTCAGCGCCGCGTCCTGATGCGTTGCCGCCAACGGATCCTCGTGCAGCTTCGGGCCCAGCGCCAGTTGTGTCGCCGTATCGTGATGCCGGATCCTCAGCCGCTCCGTGATCGCCAGCGCGCTCGTGCGATCGCCATTCGCCGCCGTCGTCGCCGCAGACAGCAGCAGGTCCGTGACCTTCGCCATCGCGCTCACCACCACAATCGGCTGCAGGCCCTTCGCTACGCGCCCCGCCACGATCCCCGCCGTGCGCCGGATCGCCGTCGCGTCTTCCACCGATGTCCCGCCGAACTTCATCACCACCGCGCGGTTCATGCCGGTACAGCCACCGGATCGAGTTTGCCCAGCGACACCAGCAGCTCCGCATTCAGCAGCGCCGCGCCCGCCGCCCCGCGAATCGTGTTATGCGACAGCACCGTGAACTTCCAGTCCAGCAATCCGCACGGCCGCAAACGTCCCACCGTCGCCGCCATCCCCGCGCCCCGCATACGATCCAGCCGCGGCTGCGGACGATCCTCCGCCGTGACATACTCCACCGGCTGAGCCGGAGCCGTCGGCAGATCCCGCCCCTTCAGCGGCGTAAACCCCGCCCACGCCGCGATCAGCTCCTCCCGCGTGGCTTTTTTGCCCAGCTTGATGCTCACGCTCTCCGTGTGCCCGTCTTCCACCGCCACGCGATTGCAGTGCGCGGTCATCTTCGCCCCCAGCGGCTCCACGGCCCGCCCGTTCAGACGCCCCAGCAGCTTCAGCGTCTCCTGCTCCATCTTCTCTTCTTCGCTCTTGATGTACGGCACCACGTTGCCCATGATGTCCAGCGACGCCACGCCCGGATAGCCCGCGCCGCTCACCGCCTGCATCGTGCTCACGAAGATCGCCTCAATGCCAAAGCGATCCACGATCGGCTTCAGCGCCATCACCAGCCCAATCGCCGAGCAGTTCGGATTCGTCACGATATACCCGCCCGACTCGCGCCGCCACGTCTGGTTCTCCACCAGAGGCAGGTGATCCGCATTCACCTCGGGAATCACCAGCGGTACCGAAGGCTGCATGCGGAACGCGCTCGAGTTCGAAATCACCGCACATCCCGCGGCGGCAAACTGCGGCTCCATCTCACGCGCGATATCGGCATCGAGCGCCGCAAAGATCACCTTCGGCGCGCCCTCCGGCGATGCAGGCGACACCGGCATCGCTGCAATCCGCTCCGGCAGCGGCGTGTCCAGCTTCCAGCGCACCGCTTCGCCGTACGGCTTGCCACTCGACCGGTCGCTCGCCGCCAGCCACGCGACCTCAAACCACGGATGATTCTCCAGGAGCTGGATGAATCTCTGCCCGACCATGCCGGTCGCGCCCAATATCCCAATCTTCTGCCGCATCGTTGCTGCCTTCTTCGGATACACCACGGGCCGGACGACCAAAACCGCCCAGACTGTGGATCGTGTAACGATAGTGTAACTGCTCCCGCCGCTCCGCCGTACCGTTCCACGTGCGCTCGGTCCCTTCACCGATGCCGGTCTCCGGCGCGCATCGTTACGCCGTGCAATTTCATCTGGAATACAGAAGGAACGAATCGTGCCCGAATTCCTGCCCCTCACCGTCGTCCATCCCGAAGCCTTCGACCCCGGCACCGCGCAAACCCCCGGATCGCAACGCCTCGCCGCCATCACGCGCGATCGCGGCATCACGACCGGCCTCTGGGGCGGAACGTTTCTCGTCGAACCCGGCGCGCGCACCGGCATTCACCACCACGGCGAACAGGAGACCATCGTGTACGTTCTTGAAGGCGAATCGATCGTCCGCTGGGGCGAGCATGGCGAATCCGAGGCCACGGTCCGCGCCGGCGACTTCCTCCACGTGCCCGCCTTTGCGCCGCACATGGAGATCAATCTGTCGACGGAGAAACCCTTCCGCTGGATCGTCGTCCGCAGCACTCCCGACCCAATCGTCGTGAATCTGCCCGACGACTACTGGGGTTGAGAAATCAAGACCAGGCGATTGCGGGAACTGCACAATGCACCAGGGAAGGAGCTTGCACCGGCGGCGCGAAAGCGTCCCTCGCGAAGAGAGGGATACGCTAGAAGCCGCGGCCTCCAGGCCGTGGAATGGGAACTCCAAAGAACAGCGGCTTCAGCCCCCGTAACCCGTAACCCTAATAAGAAAAATCCACCGTGACCGTCCCCTTCGCCGGAACCGTCACCGTCTGCGTCTTCACTCCCGCCACTTCCTGATCCGCCTCGATCGTGTACGTGCCCGGCGGCACGCCCTTGATCGTGTAATGCCCGTCCGTATCCGACACCGCGTAAAACGGATTCGCCACCACATTGATGAACGCCTGCATCCACGGATGGTTATTGCACCGCACCGGCATCATCAACTCCGGCCTGGCAAACCGGCGATCATCCTGCGGCGTCTGCGGCCCGCCTGCCGGCGGCTGCGAAATATCCAGCGCCTGATTCCCCTGGACCGTCGGGACCATGTGCACGTTGTGCATCGTCGGATCGCTGTTCGTGAACCGCACCGCCTGCCCCACCATCGCACCCACCACGTGAGGAATATACCGGCAGCCCTTCTGATCGATCTCCACCGGCTGCGGCGGCGGCGCGTACGCCTTGTTCCCCAACCCGTCTTTCACGTAAACAAAGACGTTCGCGAATCCGCCATCCTTGCTCACTACATACTGCTCGCTGAACAACGGCGGCCCCAGCGTGCACGCCGGATCCTGATTCATGTCGATCGGCACCGGCTTCGGCGGCGTCTTCGTGTAGTGGATCGTCCCCTCGATCGTCCCCGCATTCGCCCAGTTAATCGTGGTGAACTGCTGCGTCGGCGCACTGCTCTCGCTCTGCTTTTTGCAGCCACCCACCGCCAGCACCGCCGCGCACGCCGCCGCCACCACGATCCATCCACTCTTCATCGCCGCTCCTCTTCCCTTGTCATCCCGACCGAAGCGCGAGCCGAACGTGAGCGCGCAGCGGAGGGACCTGCTGTCTCATTCATCGCTAACCGTCTTATCCCAAGCCGCTTCATCGCTAACCGTCTTATCGCTGACCGCTTTCTAGCTGTTCAGTCACCGCGTCCGCAAACGCCCGGGTGCCCGCCGTCCCGCCCACATCCCGCGTGAGCGTCTTCTTCTCGGTATAAACCTTCTCCAGCGCCGTCTGCACGCGATCCGCTGCCGCATCCTCTTCGAGATGCCGCAGCATCAGCACCGCCGACTGCAGCAGCGCCGTCGGGTTCGCAATGTCCTTCCCCGCAATATCCGGAGCCGACCCGTGGACCGCTTCGAAAATCGCGGCCTCGGCGCCCAGGTTCGCTCCTGGCACGAGGCCGAGCCCGCCCACAAACGCCGCGCACAAATCGCTCACAATATCGCCGTACAGATTCTCCAGCAGCAGCGTGTCATATTGATACGGATTCATCACCAGCTGCATGCAGGTGTTGTCGATAATGTGCTCGCCGTACACGATATCCGGATAGCCCTTCGACACGTCCCGCGAGCAGCGCAGAAACAACCCATCCGACATCTTCATGATGTTCGCTTTGTGGATCGCGTGAATCTTCCGCCGCCCGTGCTTCGCCGCGTATTCGAAGGCGAACTTCGCAATACGCGTCGAGCCCTTCTCCGTGATCACCTTCAGCGACTCCACCACGCCCGGCACCACCTCATGTTCGAGGCCGACGTACAGCCCTTCGGTGTTTTCGCGAATGATAATCAGATCGACGCCGGGATACTTCGTCTCGAGGCCCGGCAGGTTCTTCACCGGACGAAAATTCGCATACAGCTCAAACGCTTTCCGCAGCGTCACGTTGATCGAGGCGAAGCCGCCGCCCACCGGCGTCGTCACCGGCCCCTTCAGCGCGACCTTGTTGCGCTCGATCGACGCGTAGAGATCCTTCGGGATGTACTCGCCGTGTTTCTCAAACGCGCCTGCGCCGGCGGCAAATCGCTCCCAGGCAAACTGCACGCCCGTCGCTTCCAGGATCCGCACCACCGCATCGGTCACTTCCGGCCCGATCCCGTCGCCCGGAATCAGCGTCACTGTATGTGTCTTCGTCACTACTCTCCTTTGTGCCATTCAGCCTGGGTAGCGTGCAGATGGCCTTCTCTCAGATACAACCGGCCTCTTTCGCCACCGGCGACAGGCCACAGGCTACCGGCTCTGCCGTCACTTCTTCTTTCCGTGCGCCGTCAGCAACTGCTCCAGCTCTTCCTTGAACTCTTCCACATCCTTGAAATCCCGATACACGCTGGCAAACCGGATATACGAGACGGTATCCAGCGTCTTCAGCCGATTCATAATCAGCTCGCCGATCTCCGCCGTCGTCCGCTCCCGGTCCATCGACTCGGTCACGAACGCCTCGACCTCATCCACCAGCTGCTCCAGCTTCACTGACGAAACCGGCCGCTTCTGGCAGGCGCGCATCAGCCCTTCCAGCACCTTGCGGCGCTCGAACTTCTCCCGCCGGCCGTCCTTCTTGGCGACCATGTACGGGATCTCGTCGATGCGTTCGTAGGTCGTAAAGCGGCGGTTGCACTTCTCGCATTCACGCCGTCTGCGGATCGAGTCGGCTTCCCTGCTCTCCCGCGAATCGATCACGCGGTCCTGGCCAAACCCGCAATAAGGACATTTCATCGCTCTGCCTCGATTCTAGCAGCGGAAGAATCGGCACCTGAGCCCGGACTTCTTCGCTGACCGCCTTTCCGCTGACCGGTTCACCGCCAATCGCTTCATCGCTGACCGCTTTTTAGCTCGCACCCCGCACCCCACAGGACTATCCTTCTCCCCAACGCATCTCAACCACCATGAGCACGAACCCACGCACCCGCAGCATCTCCAAAGGCATCCTCGCCGGCCTCATCGGCGGACTCGCCGGAGCCGGCGCCAAAGTTCTCGCCGAACAGCTCTTCCCGCCCCGCACCCACGGCCAGACCCCGCCGCCCGTCCTGCTCGCCGAAAACGTCGCCGGCCGCCGCCTACCCGAAGAGGAGCGCGAGCTCGCCCTTCAGGGCATTCACTGGATCTTCGGCGCCGTCGCCGGTGCCGTCTACGGCGCCATGGTCGAAGTCGAGCCCTCCCTCGGCGCCTGGCGCGGCGCAGCCTTCGGCATCACCCTCAACCGCATCACCCACGAGTCCATCCTCCCGCGCCTCGGCCTCACCGCGCCTCCCGGCCGCCAGCCTACCCAGGAACGTATCAGCGAATGGGTCACGCACGCTGTCTACGGCGTCGCCACCGACAGCGTCCGCCGCGCCGTCCGCCGCGCCCTCTAAGCGCAGCAACCCGGCGTGTATGGCATAACCACAAAGTAATCCGTGCGCTGTTACCGGCCCCTGTGCCGTTCACAAGCTAACAACCCGTTCATCTTGTGGCCACATTTTCTTTGCCGCCACGCCGGGAACTCATGCTAGTCTTCAAAGGCAAAAGCCCGTTCGCACCGGCTCATTCCGGCAACTCACTCACTTATCAAGTACTGGAGACAACCCCATGCGGTTCGCCTGGAGGCTGTTCGCTTGCACCACCATCCTCGCCACCGGATGCTCGCTGGCTCCTGTCGCCAACCAGGAACCGGGTGGTGCTACTCCCACCCCGCTTCCGTCTGAGGGCACCTCCTTCTCCGGCATGGTCCATGCCGGTCCGCCGCAGCAGCCCATCGCCGGCGCCAAAATCTACCTCTACGCCGTCACCACGGGCACCGGCGTAGGCCAGGCGTCGACGTCGAGATTGATCGCCGGGCCGGATACCACCAGCGACGGCGCGGGATTGCCCTACTACGTCACAACCGATTCAACCGGACACTTCCACATCGGTTCCACCGACTACAGCTGCGGATCGGGCGGCGTGCCGGAACAGACGTATCTATATTCTTCCGGCGGCAACCCAGGCCTCTCTCCGGGCACCAACAACACCGCCGCGGGGCTTCTCGCCGTCCTCGGAACCTGCACGAATAAGGCCTTCTCGCCGACGCTGCCCAGTGGCGGCGTCCAGATCAACGAAGTCACCACGGTCGCCGCGGCCTACGCCCTCGGCGGCTTCGCCGCCAGCCCCACCCAGATCTCCGGCGTTCAGTCTGGAACTGCTCAGGGCAAGACCGGCCTGGCCAATGCCGTCACCATGGCAGGAATGCTGGCCAGCATTGCAACCGGCCAGGCACTTACCCCGGGCACCAACGGCGCCCTCGTCCAGGAAAAGATCAACAGCCTCGGCAACAGCCTGGCGGCCTGCGTCAACACCACCGGCCCCACCTCGGGCGGGTGCCAGAGTATTCTCCCCTATGCCGGCAACGCCTCGGACACCGCCCAGGCTGCCATCAACATCGTCCATTCGGGCGGCGGTTCGGTCTCCAATGCCGGCAGCATCTACACCGCCTCGACAGCCTATGCCCAGTTCACCCCGCACCTCGGTGCCGCTCCCAATGACTGGACGATGCCCATCACCTGGTCGAACACCCTGGACGGACCCCAGAACGTCGCGATCGACGCATCCGGCAATGCCTTCGTCACGCACGGGAAAAACTCCACACCTGCCCTCGTCAAAGTCACCATGCCGGCCGGCACGACGAATCAATATTCCGGCAACGGCCTCTTCGACCCCACCGGCCTCGCCATCGACAACTCCGGGAACGTCTGGGTAGCCAACTTCAACTGCAACGGCACCTCCTGCAATCTCAGCGAGTTCAACGGATCCACCGGAGCGCCCGTCGGCGGTTCGCCCTTTGTCACGGACGGATACACCTGGAACGTGGCCGTCTCCCCCTCCGCCAACGTTTGGATCACGAACTACTCCAATAACAGCATCAGCGAATTCAACCCGTCCGGTACCCTGCTGCTCGACACTCAGAACGTCTCCCAGGACTCCGGTTCGCTCGGCGGACCCGATGGTATTTGCATTCAGGGAAGCACCTCTAACAACGACATCTGGATCACGAATTCCGGTGGCGTCAGCGGCACCTCCGTCGCCCGCTATAACAGCGCCGGCACGAATTATGCCGGCTCCCCCTACACCATCGCGGGCCAGGGCCCCATCAGCTGCGCCATCGATTCCACCGGCCAGGTGTGGACGGCCAATTATGGCGGCAGCCTGAGCAACGTCAGCGCTTCCAGTGTCGGGCGGCTCGACAACTCCGGCAACAACGGCCAGAACTTCACCGGTGGCGGCGTCAACAACACCTATGGCGGCGCCTACAACATCGCCGTCGATGGCTCCGGCAATGTCTGGACCGCCAATCTGGGCGTGGACAGCCCCCCCGCTACGCCCCCCTACAACGGCAGCTATCTCGGCGGCAGCATCAGCGAATTCGATAAGAATGGCAATGCTCTCTCGCCGGCGGACGGCTTCCTCTACGGCCTCGGCAAACCGGATGGCATCGCCATCGACGGCTCGGGCAATGTCTGGGTCGTCAACGACGGCGACGGCACCGTGATCGAACTGGTCGGAGCCGCAACTCCGGTCGTTACTCCGATTGCCGCAGCGGTGAAGAACAACCAGCTCGGGACCGCACCGTAATCCCTTCATCTCGTTACTCTGCTCTGCCGGCGCCTCCACTTCTCCGAGAGCCGGCAGGCGGTCAACCTCAACCCACCACCTTCCGCCAGACGTATTTGGAGGAACACATTGAATAAACCCAGGACCCTGCTTTCCCTCACGCTCTTCGCCCTTTTCGCCACTCTGCGTCTCCACGCCCAGATCGACGGCTGCGATGATTCCCCCGAGAATCCCACCCTCGTCCTCGGCCTCATCGTCGGTGCGGCCGGCCTCGCCTACCCCCGCGTCCGCCACTACCTCCGCAACCGCTCCGGCCGCGATCGCTAATCCACCGGCTCGCACCTCTGCCGTTCCCCGCGCATCGTAGTTCCTGAAGATTCTTCCAAGGAGCTGCGATGCCGGCACGTCCTACCTGGTCCGGATCGATCCAGATCTCTCTGATCTCCATCGCCGTCCGCGTCTATCCCGCCAGCAATACCGCCCGCCCCGTCGAATTTCACCTCATCGACCGCCGCACCCACCAGCGCGTCCATCACCGCAATGTCGACAGCGGCGGCGAGGTCGACCCGGCCGATATCGTCAAGGGCTATGAGTACGCCCGCAACAAATACATCGAGATCGATCCCGACGAGCTGAAGTCCCTCCGCCTGCCCACCGCCACCACGATGCAGATCCGGCAGTTCGTCAAAGCCGAGGAGCTCCCCGATACCCTCTTCGACCGCCCCTACTTCGTCGCTCCCAAGGACAGCGCCCAGGCCAAAGCCCTCGCCATCATGCGCAAAGCCCTTGCCGACACCGGCTCCTGCGGCATCGGCGAGATCGCCTTCAGCGGCCGCGAGCATCTGGTCGCCCTCGCCGCCCCGCCCGACCCCAAACAGAAAGGCCTCACGCTCTACCTGCTTCGCTATGAGGAAGAACTGCGCGACGCCAAATCCGTCCTCGGCGACATCACGGAGCCCGCCGTCACCTCCCAGGAACTCTCCCTCGCCAAACAGCTCATCGAGGCCAGCACCTCCGGGTTCGATCTCTCCGCCTACAAGGACGACTACGAAGCCGCCGTCGTCAAGCTCGTCGAAGCCAAACGCAAAGGCAAACCCCTCCCCGAACCCGAGCCCGCCCGCCCCAAAGGAAAAGTCGTCAATATCATGGACGCACTCCGCCAGAGCCTCGCCGAACACGAGCACCCGTCAAAGAAAGGAAAACCCACGCGGCGCAGGAAAGCCGCCTGAACACGGCTGCTCGCGCGCCCCGGCCGGCGACCCTCAGTGAGCAGCAGTCAGTTTTGAAAGATCGATGCGATACACGCGTTGTCCCGCGGTCAGCACCAGCAGCTGTTTGTGCTCCGGAACGAACCGCGCCGCAATCATCGCCTGATCCAGCAGCGCATGCAGCAACCGTTTGCCGCTGGCCGTGTCGTAAATATTCAGTTCCTGGATGCGGTTCGTTCCCGCCACCATGCCCAGCGTGTCGTCCCCCGCCAGCGCGCTTCCGAAAAATCCGAAAAGACGCTTCCCGTCCGAAGCCCGATAGATCGACGTGTCGTTATTATTGCCGTACACCGCCAGCAGGTTTCCAAACACCACCGCGCTTCGGTCGTCGCTTCGCCAGTCGCTGCCCGGTAGCTGCGGAGCAAAGTAAGCGTGCTCCGCTTTCCCCGTGCGATTCGATACCACCGCCACCACCGTCCCCTCGGGATTCAGGAACTGCCGCGGCAGGTCGGAGGTATGGATCAGCTTCGCTCCGCCCATCCACGCCACGCGATTCATCGTCATCACCGTCCTGTCGCCGTCTGCCTCGACCATCTGCGGAACCCGCGTCAAAAAGGTCTGCGACCAAAGGTGCGCCTCCGTCTGCGCGTCGTTCGCCTCCATGCGAATGTCGTAACCGTAGTTCCCTCGAACCCCCAGAGGAACAAAACGAATCCGCGCGCTCCCGAACTGCAGAGGATCCATCAGCGGCGACAAGCCCGGCACATACCTGTGCATCAGCCGGTCCAGCCCCGGACTGCTCGACGGATTCAGCTCATGCGGAACCAAAGCCGCCTGCAGATGTCCCGCGTCATCGATGTCCACCGCACGGAAGGGCGCCGTCAGCGCCACCCGCTTGCCCGTCGACAGATCCCACTCCGCGCCCCGCACGCGATCCGAAACCGCTACGTAACGGCCGTTCGGACTGAAAGCGCTGGCCTCGATCGCGGTCAGCGGAGTCACCGGCAAACGAAGGACATCCACATCCGCCCCCAGTTTCCCGTACCCTACCCCGCCGTCCGGAACTTCCATCGCCACATCGTCGTCGCGGACATCCACGCTCTCATTCTGAAATGCCTGCTCCACCCGTTCCGTTGCCGGATCGAACAGTGCAGCCGCAGCCTTGACCAGCGGCCCGAACAGCAGGTGATCGCCTGCCGCCATCGTGGCCAGCCAGCCCGGCGCCAGCTGGAACTTCTTCAGCGTCTGCCCTCCGGGAAACGTCGTGTAGCACATCCTGAAAGTCTCTCCCGCCGCCCCGGTCTTGTAGTCCCAGTCGCAGGTGGAAGCCATCTTGTCCGGTCCCACAAAGGCAAAGCGCTGTTGCGCCAGGCCGGACAGAGCCCCTTCCAGCCGCACCGTCCTGTGGTTCTTCAGGTCGTAGGCCATTGCGGAGGTGCCCGACGTCGCCACAAAATACCGCCCATCGCGCGACCAGTGCATCAGCGCCTGAAAGTTCGGCGTCATGCGCACGTTATCGTTCATGATGGTGGTGCCTTTATCGAAGAAATGCAGATTCTGGTAGACCATCGAGTTGCTCTCGAGATCGGCCAGCTTCAGCCACACCGAATCCGCGAAAATGCCCACGAACTGGCTGATGCACGCCAGCGTGCTCCCGTCCGGCGCAAGGCTCGTCTGCGTGCAGCCCGCGTAGTCCACAAAGTCCTCGATGTTCGAGGGCTGGCCCGTCGCCACCTGCCACTTCTCCACGTGCAGATCGTTGTAATTGAAGACCACGCTCTGCGAGTCCGGGGAAAACTGCGCCATCTCCGCCCCCAGCGCGTCGATCGAAAAAAGCACTTTCAGCGGTGAGGTCGAGAGCACGTGGATCTGATAGGCATCCTGCGCGAGAAGATATCTCCCGTCCGGACTGATCACCACGTTCTCCAGCGCCGGATCCATCGGCTGCTGCAGCGCAGAAGAATCCATCCCCGCGGTCGGCGGAACGATCGGGTCGATGCGCTGCTGCTCGATCGCCTGCTGGAACGGCGCAAAATCCGGCCGGTACATCGGCCGCGGATCTTTACAGGTCGCCGGCAGCGACGATACCGCCTTGTCCGCCATCCGCACCCGCAGGGCGATCAGCGGCGTCACGTCCAGCGCATCGGTGAACAGGTTCCCCGTGAACCCGCCGTTCTCGTTCACCCGATCGAGAAACGTCGCGAAAGCCTTCGGATTGTAATGCGCCTTGAGCATCGCATACATCCCCACCCGGTCCGCCATCAGCTCATCGTCTTCCTGCTCGCCTGGCGTCAGATAGTCGTACTCATCGGTGGGCATGTTGAGCATGCGCTCGAATTTGTCGTAGACATCGGCGCGGTCGCCCAGCTTCTTGACGTGCAGCACCCCCTTCATCCGCCGCGTCACCGAGGATGCCCCATGGTGGATGTAGATTCTGCCGATCTCCTGCGCCAGCATCGCCGCCAGCTCGTCTTCGCTGCGTGCGTCCATCACCAGCTTGCGGCTGATGTACACATATCCGCCCGGCAGCGAGAACGCCCGCAGATCCGGCGACTCATAGATGCGGAACGTGTAGTGGATCGGAGTGGGCGGCAACTGCTGCAGCAGCCGCTGTCCGATCTCGTCCAGATAGGTGCTTTCCGTGGCGGGCAGCAGAGTATACCGTGGCTCGATCATGTCGGCCTCGGCATCGCCCAGCCACTGCTCCTGCTGATCGGTGAACAGATCCGCCCGCTTCACCCGCAGAACGGGCTGGCGGGGCGAACACGCCGGCTCCACAGCAGAAGCCAGGCGCGCGAACATCATCAGCAACAAAACGACAGCAAACTTTCGATTCATCCGCACTTCTGCACACGAACTCGCGCGGACACAATCCTAACTCCAGCAGCCACAGAGCGGCAATTCGCCCTGTTCCCGGTACCCTGTACCCGGCGCTCGGCTCATTACCTTCGTTCCCGCTGCGTCGTTTTCTTCTTGATTTGCTCCCCGCACACTCGCACACTGGACCGGAAGCCTGAACCAGGAAGGACTCGCCCCGCGCGAGTCCTTTCTGTTTCCGGCCCCGGCGCCCTGATCCCGGTGCCCGGTAGATGCGTCCCAGGACCCCATGCCTTCCGAGGCATGCCTGTTCTTTGCCATGACCGACCACCACTGCTGTCCCAGGATGCCCTGACGCAGAGAGTTCGTTCCTGTCGAGTGAGGCACACGCGATCGCGAATGCAGCACTCATGCGCGCCAATCCGTCATTCGCACCCACGAAGCATCTGCCCTCCTTTCAATCGTCGGGCCCCTTCGCAGGCATGAGTGACGCACGCATGATCTCCAGTGCAGCATTCGACAGCGCGAGAGAACTGACACCGCTGCAATCCCCAACCCTGTTGTCGAATCTGTCAACATTGCTAAGTCCGCAAAAACAAAAGGATTGCAAACTGTACAGCTGTCAAAACGAGACAAATTCGACAAACAGGGGGAAGCCCAGGCCACTTTTCTACTGCGTCAGCACTTCCTGCCCGTCGCGCTTGTACACCACGCCCGCCTTCATCACGAAGCTGACCTTGCTCATCACGCTGATGTCGTCCAGCGGATTGCCCGGCACGGCGACCAGATCGGCATACTTGCCCACGCTCACCGTTCCGAGTTCGTCCTGGTGCCCCAGCAGCTCGGCAGCATTGATTGTGGCCATCTGCAGCGTGTAAGCAGGCGGTAAACCGGCCTTGACCAGATAGATGAAGTCTTCCCAGTTCTGGCCGTGCGGATACACACCCGCATCCGTCCCGTAGGCAAACTTCACACCCCCCTGGTACGCCCGCGTCACCGTCTTCATGATCTGCGGACCCACCAGAAGAGCCTTGCGCGTCACCGCCGGCGGATACATCCCCTTCTTCGCCTGCTCGGCTACATACTGGCCCGTGTAAACGGTCGGACAATAGAACGTCCCGTGCTCCTTCATCAGCCGGATGTCCTCATCGTCCATGAAGGTGCCGTGCTCCACTGAGTCCACGCCGGCAACCACCGAGCGGCGAATCGCCTCCGCCCCGTGCGCGTGCACCGCTACCTTCATGCCGTAGTCGTGCGCCGTATCGACCAGGGCTTTGATCTCGTCCTCGCTCATCTGCGGCCCGGAACCGTTCGTTCCCAGATCCATCACGCCGCCGGAGGGCATCGCCTTGATCAGGTCCGCGCCTTCCTTGTAATGCAGACGGACCACCTTCCGCGCCTCATCCGGCCCGTTGAAGATCGACTGCAGCGGCCCCGGATCGCCCTGCAGATCGAGGCTCAGCCCATTGGTGTGATCCGCATGTCCGCCGGTGGTGCTGATCGCCGGACCGGCGGTGAAGATCCGCGGCCCCACCACTGTTCCCGCCGCCACCGCGTTGCGCAGCGCCACCGTGTCGTAATCGGTGTCGCCCACATTGCGCACCGTCGTGAAGCCGGCCAGCAGCGTGCGCCGCGCATACAGTGTCGACCGCAGCACCAGATCGGCAAAGTTGATATGCGCCGCCTCGACGTAGGTGTTCTTGCCAAACTGATCGTCCAGATGCACGTGATCGTCGATCAGTCCCGGTAAACACGTGGCTCCGGTCAGATCGATCACCGTCGCTCCGCTCTCGCTCTGCGTGCCGGATTCCACCTTCTCGAACTTATCGCCCGAGATCACCACGGTGGTCGGCCCCAACATCTTGCCGGCCGTACTGTCGAACAGATTGGGGCAATGGATCACTGTCACTGCGGCTGGAGTCTCCTGACCCATGGCCACGGCCACCGGCAGACAGATCGCCAGAACCGCGACCGATTGCATCTTGCTTCGAAACTTCATCGTCTCTCCTCGTTGAATACTCGCTATTCCCTGGTCCCTGCCTCTTCAGAAACCCGCCTGGCCGGCCTTCTTCTCCGGCAGCAGTTTGGT
>JBKICP010000017.1:0-29004 GCA_046567085.1 Acidobacteriota bacterium | reverse complement strand
GCGCCGGCTCGATGCGGCTGTACAGCGCGTCGTCGGCTCCCGCGGCAGATGAATACACCGTACCGGTGAGCTGCCCCTCCAGATGTCCGAGCACCTGGTGCAGTTCCGCCTCATCGGCGGCGATGATGGCCATCACCTCGTTGCCGAAGGCTTCGCGCTGCAACTCGTGCGCCGCGGCAAGGAAGTTCTTGCCGGAAACGCGCAGCAATGTGCTCGTGTAGCGATAGCCCTTGCCCGGAACATTTTTCCCGCCAGTCAACAGCGTTGCTCCTGCCTTTTGCAGCGCCTCGATCGACTCGTGCAACTGATCCCGCGTCGACGACGACAGCAGAGCGTGAGGTTCGCGCGCTGCGATGGCGCTGGTCAGCTCCTGCAGAAACGTCTCTGTCGCGTCACCTGCAATCGCGATCGCCACATTGGGCCTCGTGCAGAACTGCCCCGAACCGAGGGTGCAGCTATCGGCCAGTTCGCGCGCCCAGTTTTGCGCGTTTTCCTTCAGGCCTTCCGGAAGAAAGAGCACCGGATTCAGGCTCGACATCTCCAGATAGATCGGCTTGCCTGCGGAATCGGCGGCATGCTTCAGCTTCAATCCGGCGCCTTTGCTGCCCGTGAAACCCACGGCGCCGATCCTGGGATCGCTCACCAGGCGCGCGCCATTTTCGTGGTTCAGCTTGTAAATCATCTGCACGGTCGCCGGTGGCAGACCTGCGGTCTTGATCGCTCTCGCCGCCGCTTCCGCCATCAACTGCGATGTATGGGCATGTAGTGGGTGTGCTTTGGCAATCACCGGATTCCCGGCTGCGATGGCTGCTGCGAAATCGCCGCCGCTGACCCCATTGAATGCGAAGGGAAAGTTATTCGGACCGAAGACCACGACCGGGCCAATCGGCGCATAGCAGGAGCGCAGGTTCTTCGCCTGGTCGATCACGGGGCGCCGCCACGTTCCCTGCCGTGCCGCAGCCGCAGCCTGGCGCAGCTGATCGGTGGTGCGTGGCAGCTCCACATCCTTCAGCCGAGGAGAGACTGGCAGAGCGGTCTCTTCGTGGGCGGCCTGCGCGATAGCGTCGGCGTTCGCCTCCAGTTCTTTCGCATAGGCTTCGAGAAATGCAGCGACTTTTCCCGATGGAGTCTTCTCCAGCACAAGCGCGGCTTCCACCGCGGCGGTCAGCGCGCGGTCGCAATCGCTCCACCGGCTCACCGGGAACTCACGACCCAGCTTTTCACCCGTCGCCGGATTCTCCGGCTCGAACACGCCCTCGGCGTCCGAGTCCTGCCACTGCCCGCCAATCCAAACCTTCGCCGTTGCAACCGCCGTCTGCATTTGTGAATCTCCTCGCAGGTAATTAGAGGCTTCCATCAGTTCACAGGATTCATCAGCAGCCCAATCCCGTCGATGCCGATCCGCACGATGTCGCCCTTCCTCAGCGTAAAGGAATCCGGCGGCACGATGCCTGTTCCCGTGAGCAGGAAGCAGCCAAATGGGAAGAGCTGATCACGGTACAGGTAGGCGACGAGCTCCTCCAGCGGCCGTTTGATCTGGGCCAGCGATGTCTCTCCGGAGAAAACGACCTCTTCCGCGCGCTCGATTTCGATCAGAATCCGCGTTGTGAGTGGCAGCGGCTGCGGGGACATCAGAATTCCTGGACCCAGCGCACAGCTCCGGTTGTAGACCTTCGCCTGGGGCAGATAAAGCGGGTTTTGTCCTTCGATGTCACGCGAGCTCATATCGTTCCCGATGGTGTAGCCGACAATCTGACCGCGCGGATTAATCAGCAGGGCCAGTTCCGGCTCGGGCACCGACCAGGTCGCGTCACTGCGCAGTCCCACTGCGCCCCCGGGCCCCACCACCTTGTGGGGCAGCGACTTGAAAAAGAGTTCCGGCCTCTCGGCCGTGTAGACGCGATCGTAAAAGTCGCCGCCACCCGCGTCTTTCGATTCGGCCATGCGAGCAGCCCGGCTGCGCAGATAAGTAACCCCGGCGGCCCACACCTCCTGGCTGCCGATCGGAGCCAAAAGCCGCGACTTATCGAGAGAGCCGGTGCTATATCCGCCACGGACCTGCTGTTCCAGAAATGCATGAACATCGGGGCGCGCAATCAGCGTATCGAGCAGTTCGTCCACCTCATACGCCCGGCCCTGATGTTCAACCACGAGCCCATCGGTCGTTCGATACAGAATCACGTCGTCTCCTTCACGCGCCGCATTCTCTGCCACCTGCTTTACTCCTGAAGACCTGTCCCTGTCCTGAGGCGCTCCACAATTCTTTCCACGTCATAAACACATCCGCCCCAGATACCGCCGCTTGCCTCAACCATGGCGGCCCAGAGTCGGGTGTCGTCGGGCAGTTCGGGATGGGGACGCAAGTCCTCCCGCGAGGCCCGACCGGCCAGCCTGCGCCGTCCTTCCTCCGGCCCGAAGACTTCCTCATTTTCGCCTACGAGATCCACGGTCGCATTCAGCTTGCCGCGATCAATCCGAATCTCAATCATGTCGCCTTCGCGAATCTTGCCCACCGGCCCGCCGGCCAGTGCCTCGGGCGAAATATGTCCGATACATGGCCCGGTGGAGACGCCGCTGAACCGGCCATCTGTGAGGAGCGCCACATGGCGGCAATGGGGCAGAGCCTTCAGAGCCGCCGTGATCTGGTAGATCTCCTGCATGCCCGCGCCCAGGGGGCCGCAGCACAGTAATACCATGACATCGCCGGCGGAAATCCTTCCCTTGCGGATCGCCTCAATCGCATCGCTCTCCAGGGTAAAGACCCGCGCCGGCCCACGATGGTAAAAGACTCCATCTTCGCGAATCAGCCCCGGATCGATGGCCGTGCTCTTCACCACGGAACCGTGCGGCGCCAGGTTTCCCTTCGGGAAGCACACTGTCGAAGTCAGTCCTCGTGAGCGCGCGCGGTCCGGAGAGCAGATCACCTCGTCGGCATCGATTCCATCCCGTTCGCGCAGATTCTGCTGCAGCGCACGACGCCGCTCGCTCTGCTCCCACCAGTCGAGGCAGGCACCCAGGGTCACACCCGCGGCGGTCGGCACTTTGGTGTTGAGCAGGCCCGCCGCCCGCAGATGCAGCATCACCTCGGGAACGCCTCCCGCCAGGAACACCTGGACCGTGGCGAAGCCGCGCGGACCATTCGGCAACGCATCCACCAGCCGCGGCACCTCGCGGTTCACGCGCATCCACTCCGCAACGTCGGGCCGCTTGCGCCCCGCGGCATGGGCAATTGCCGGAAGGTGCAGGAGCAGATTCGTGGATCCCCCAAACGCCGCGTGCACCACCATCGCATTCTCGAATGCGGCCTGGGTCAGGATCTCCTGGGTCCCCATCCCGATCTCGCGCAGCCGGAGCAGCGCCGCCGCGGAACGCTTCGCTGCATCGAGCCACACGGGTTGTCCGGAAGGGGCCAGCGCTGTGTGCGGCAGCGCCAGTCCCAGCGCTTCTCCAACCACCTGCGAAGTTGCCGCTGTGCCGAGGAACTGGCATCCGCCACCAGGCGAGGCGCAGGCACGGCAGCCCATCTCGGCGGCGTATTCCAGCGTGATTTGCCCCTGCGAATAGCGCGCGCCGATGGTCTGAATCTTGCCCGCGTCCTCGCCATTCTCCGGCAGCAGTGTTACTCCGCCGGGGATCAGCACCGCCGGCATCTGGCGCGACGAAGCCAGAGCCATCATCATCGCCGGCAGGCCCTTGTCGCAGGTGGCGACGCCCAGCACACCGGCGCGCGTTGGCAGCGAACGAATCAGCCGGCGCAGCACGATTGCAGCATCGTTGCGATAGGGCAGAGAGTCCAGCATTCCGGTTGTGCCCTGGGTGCGCCCATCGCACGGATCGGTACAGGCTCCCGCAAACGGCACGGCATCCATCGCCTTCAGAGCCCGCGCTGCTTCCCCCACCAGCAATCCGACCTCCCAGTGGCCGGTGTGGAAGCCCAGAGCGATCGGCGTTCCATCTTCGGCGCGCAAGCCTCCATGCGTGCTCAGGATCAGGACATCCGGGCCGCCCATGCGCGCTGGATCCCAACCCATGCCGGCATTCATTGTCATGCCGAACAAATTTCCCGAAGGCTGCGTCAGGAGCATCTCGGCAGAGAGCGGCAGCGCGCCCCCGGGCCCGGGTGCATGCGTCGCGACACTGCGCAGGTCCAGCCCCTGCGATTCAAGTACCTCACCGACTGCAATCGACTTCATCACGCATCACCTACAAAGTTCCGGGCGGCGAAACCTTGCATCCCGAACGTTTCTGCAAACAGCAGATCATGCGGCACGCGGGGCCACATCCTTCATCCCCAGCAGCACCGCTCCCGAGAGGATAAGCGAGACCGACATCAACAGAAACCCTGCCGCCGAACTGCCAGTGTACGTCTGCAGCACGCCGACGAAATACGTCCCGAAGAAACCGCCCAGTGCGCCGATGCAGTTGATCAGCGCCATGGTCTCGCCCATCACGTTTCGCGGCAAAAGTTCAGGCACCATCGCCCAGAATGGCCCATAGGGGGCGTACATGCAGCTTGCCGAAACGATCAGGCATGCGTATGCCGTCACGAAAGAGTGATCGACGGTGAAGAATGATCCGGCCAGCGCCAGCCCACCCAGCATGAGCATTGGCCAGACATATTTCCGGCGTTGCCCCCGTCGATCGGAAAAATGCGAAACCGTCATCATCACGGCGATCGACACAATGTAGGGGATGGTCGCCACCAGACCCGTCATCCCCATGCCAGCATCCGTCCCATTACGGATAACCACAGGCAGCCAGAGCACGAATCCGTAGATCCCGACGCTCCAGAAGAAATAATTGACACACGGCCGGATCACATTGCGCTCGCGAAAAGCCAGCCAGAAATTTTCGAATTTCGGCAATTGTCGCTGCTCTTTGTCGAGCGCCTCTTTCAGATCCGCCTGCGCCGAAGGGCCCAGCCACGACGCCTCTCTTGGATGATCGCGGATCAACAGCATCCAGAACACACCCCATGCCACGGCCGCAGCGCCTTCAATGACGAAAGTCTGCTGCCAGCCACGCGCTCGAATCAGAAACCCGGTGACAGCTGACATCCATATCACCGTCACGGGGTTCGCGAGGATCATCAGCGAGTTCGCACGGGACCTTTCCGCTTTGGTGAACCATCGCGTCAGCAAAATCAGCAGCGCCGGGAAGATGAAACTCTCTGCCATGCCCAGCAGCACGCGATCCACCACCAGCAGCGAAAAACTGCGGATCACGCCTGTGAGCGCCGCGAACACTCCCCACGCAATGAGCGCCAGGAATATCAGCAACCGGGCGCTGTAGCGCTGTACCAGGATGACTCCGGGAATCTGGGGCAGGCAGTACCCCAGGAAGAACAGGGATCCGAGCAGCGACGACTGATAGCCGGTGATATGCAGCGTCTGCGCAAGTCCCGCTGCAGCTCCGAACCCATAGTTGGTGCGGTCCAGATACGCAAGGCTATAGGTAATGAACACCGCGGGCAGGATGCGGCCCCACCGCCGACGCAGATCGCTTTCGCTGGGAGTCATCGCATCCATCCGACAGATTCGCTGTACGACCGGCAACGCTCCCTGCACGTGGCGCGGCGGCAATCCAGTAGATCACATCCGATCCATCGGCGTTCGGCCCCGATGCGCGTGTCGATTTTCGAGCGGCGAGCCGAAACCAGCTCGGCGGAACCGCGAACACTGGAATCCTGTCCTGCTTACTCCTCATCTCCGGTATCGGGCATGTCACCGGGCGGCTTCGCCAGATCGATCTGAGCATGATGGGCCGATCCCAGCACCCTGTTGAGTTCCGGCAACTGATGATCCCGGAACTCTTCCCAGGCCGGCACAACCTCCTGCTGCTCCTTCTCGACGTGCGTCGCCGCCTCAAGCAGCGCTTCCGTCGGCGGATTATCCGATTGCTCCAGCTCACCATACAGCTGACCGGCTTCGCCGTTAACCTCGTCGATCCCGGGTCGATGCTTCGAGCGATCCCCGTCGAGCACCAGCTTCAGCGCATCCCTGTATGGAGCCAGCTGCGACGCCAGCGACGTATTCTGCGGCGCATTCATCTGCTCCACCACCGCATGCGCAGCCAGATCCGCTTTCGCGACCGCGTCGAGCGCCTGCGCCATCGCCACCTGCGCCGAGTGCAGGGCTTCAAGATCGGCGGGCGCCGTATGCACCCGCGGATCCATCTTGACCGTCAGCATTTCCGTCTCACTGTGCCCATCCACTGTGAGCCGTACCGTGTAATCGCCCGGCAATACCAGCGGTCCCTCCGGCTTGAGGGGCGTCCGGTGCGGCACGGCTGAAATTGGATAGGAGTACCGGGTCGCCGTCGGCCGGCTCGAGCGCAAATCCCAAACCCACCGGTGCATGCCTGCTGCAACCGGCAAGGGTCCATGCACCAGCGGCCAGTAGGGAGGAATGAGATCCTTTTTCATCTCCTCCGGCGTTGGAGTGACCGGATCTTTGCTCGAATATTTCCGCAATACCGTTCCATCGCGATCCAGCACCTCCAGCGTCACCTCCTGCGCGTTCGACGGGAGGTTGTAGTCGAGAATCGCTCCATTAGGAGGATTCTCGCCCATCGGCTCATCCGGAGGCAGCGGCGTGTCGGTGTATTCCATGCTGCGGACCCGCCACGCATCTGCCGGCTTGAACAGCATCGCTGTCTTTTCGCCGGACTGCGCGGCGATCTCCCGCAGGGGCGCCACATCGTCCAGAATCCAGAAGGAGCGGCCGTGCGTGGCGACCACCAGGTCGTCGTCTTTGACCAGCACATCTCGCATCGACGTCAGCGGCAAGTTGTATTCGATGGACCGCCAGTGTCCCCCATCGTCGAACGAAACCCAGACGCCCTTCTCCGTCGCAGCGTAAAGCAGCCCCGGCTGCTTCGGATCGGCACGCACGGCATTCACCGGCGCATCGTCGGGCAAGCCGACACTGATCGGCTGCCATGTCTTTCCCCCGTCGTGCGTCCGGAACGCGTAGGGCTTCATGTCATCGATGCGCATCCGGTTCACGGCCAGGTAGGCGGTGTCATCGTCGAACCGCGATGCATCGATCTGCGCAATTTTGCTCCACGGCGTCACGCCCGGCGGAGTGATGTTCGACCAGTTGGCTCCCCCGTCACGCGTGATCCACACCAGACCGTCATCCGTTCCCGCCCAGAGGGTTCCGAGGTTCTTGTACGAAGCGGCCACAGCGTAGATCACCCCACGCCGCTGGTTTTGCTCCTCCTCCGACAATGCCGACAGGGAAGCGGGCTGGCCGCTCTTCTCCTGACTCAGGTCGGGGCTGATCGTCTGCCAGGTGTGCCCGTAATCGGTCGTCTTAAAGAGGTGGTTCGCGGCGTAGTACAGGGTGTGCGGATCGACCGGCGAAAACAGAATCGGCTCGGTGCGATCCGCGCGATAATCCTTCTTTCTCATCGGGAGCGGCGTTACATTCTGCACCTCGCCTGTGATCCGGTTGTAGCGCGAGACTTCCGTCCGCCCGGCACCATAAACAATGTCCGGATGCAGCGGATCGGGAGCGGCGTATCCATATTCGATGATGCCGGCCGGATGCCACTCCCGGAACGTGATGTAGCCGTCGTTGCCGCGCGAGGCGATGCACACCGACCCGCTTTCCTGCTGACCCGCGCAGACCCAATAGGGAAATGTGTTGGTGGCTGCGACGTGATAAAGCTGCGCCGTGGGCTGGTTGTACCAACTGCCCCAACTGTCGCCGCCATTCACGGTGATCACCGCTCCCTGATCGCTCACCAGCGCCAGAATCTGCGGATTCCGGGGGTTGATCCACATGTTTTGGTAGTCGTCGCCGCCCGGTGCGCCACGCAGGCTGATCCACGTCTTGCCGCCGTCGATCGATTTACACGTAACAATGCTGGTCACATAAACCGTGTCCGCATCCTTCGGATCGACTACCGGAACCGACAGGTCCCCGCCGCCAATCTTCATCGCCGGCCGTGGATCGTCGGTGATCCTCACCCAGCTTTCGCCCGCATCATCCGACCGGTAAACACCCAGACCCCGCCCCGATGCGTAGCCGCCTCCGCCCTGCGCCTTGAACTGCAGCGTCGCATACAGTCGATTCGGATTACTGGCGGCAACGGCCACATTGATCTGTTGCAACCCTTCCGGCAACCCTTTCGTCAGCGGCTTCCAGGTGTTGCCACCATCGGTGGACTTGAACAGGCCGCCCCCGGTGCCGGAGTACTGGTTCCCGTCTTCCCACGGCCCGAGCGTGTCTTCCCAAAGCGCCGCATACACAATCCGCGGATTCTTCGGATCGAGCACCACATCCGATCCCCCGATGCGGTCGCCTTTGTAGAGAACCTTCTTCCAGGTCTTACCACCATCGTCGGAACGGAAAATCCCGCGCTCCTCATTCGGCCCGTAGGGATGTCCGAGCACTGCGGCAAATAAACGATTCGGATTCGCGGGATCGATCGCGATCGCCGGAATCTGCTCTCCGGCGCGCAGACCGAGATGCGTCCAGCTCTTGCCGGCATCGTCGGACCGGTAGATGCCGTCCCCAACAGACAGATCCGGCCGGTGCAGCCCTTCGCCACTCGCCGCGTAGACTATGTTGTCGTTCGACGGCGCAACCGCGATGGCTCCGATCGACTGCGTATCTTCGTGATCGAAGATCGGCGCCCAGGTCCGCCCATAGTCGCTCGACTTCCACACGCCGCCATCCACCTGCCCGATATAGAAGACATTGGGCTGATCGGGCACTCCTGCCACCGCGCGCGTTCGTCCGCCACGGAAGGGGCCAATCATGCGCCAGCGCATATCCGGCATGGGCGCCACCGACTGCGCCGACGCCACGATGGGAAGAAGGGTTGCGCTCACCGCCATGGCCATCAGGAATCTGGGAACAAAGTGTCTTGCGTCGGGCATCGCTGTCCTCTTTCGTCTCCAAAATGCAGCAAGCGGCCATTGTAAACGCGTCATCGATCGTACGCCGGTCGAGCGCGATTTCCGACAAGCGACCAGCGCGGCTGACAGAGACCCATTCATCGGATGGGCAGGCGGCAGCCGGATCAAGGATTCAGAACTCTATCTCCGCGGAGAACTGGAGTTCTCTTGGATAGAGCTGGTTCGTGATCCCGGCAAGGGGCATGCCAAATCCTTTTCCAGGGCTGGCTCCATTGCCCCACGTGCCACTGAACCCAACGAGGTTTTGATGGTTCAGTACATTGAAGGCCTCGGCGCGCAAATTGGCGTAAACGTGCTCAGGCAGCAGAGGAATGCGCTTCCCGATGAACGGAGACACATCGTATAGAGGCGTGCCGCGCCCTGTGTTCCGCCCCACCACAACCCCATGGATGACGGGGCGATCTGCCGTCGCGCCCGTGTCGCCACTGTTGGTGACGCCGGTTGTGAAGTTATACGGCAAGCCGCCGGCCAGAGTTGCGATACCGCCGGCGGTGAATCCCCACGGGGCTGCGTAGACTCCGCTCAGCACCAGCCGATTCCGCTGGTCGAAGATGGCGTTCCCCATCTCGGCCTGCCCAACCTGACGCGCATCGTTCGGATTCTGATTGGGAATGTCCGGATCGACCGTGTCGATCGCGTGCGACCACGTGTAACTCGCCAGGAAAGACGATCCCTGGATCGCGTGGTGGCTGAGGTTCACATCGAGAGCTTCGTAGTATCCGGCCCCGTCATTCACGTCGCTCTGAATGGTTGAGTAAGGCGGTGTGCCACCCGTATTCTTTACCGGGTCGCAGGTCTTCCCTGCCTGCGCATACCAGGCGACCCAGTACGGGCGGGTGCAGTTCGCCGCCTGGGCGGTCCGTATCTGCCCGGGAGCGGTCCGCACAAAAGAGGTCGGCGCATCGACGTCCAGCGGGCGAAGAATCTTCACCGTGTGCGAGCCCACATAATCCGCACTCAGCACCCAGCGGGGAACCAGCTGCCTCTCAACGCCCAGCGTCCACTGCTCGTTATAGGGATTGAGCAGCGCATTGGGATAATTCAGCAGCGTACTCGTGGGAACGAACTGGTCGTAATAACCGGCTCTTCCCGGCCGCAGATACAGACTCCGCATCGGCACCGTGGCTCCGGCCGGGAAGGAGGGCAGCGGCACAGCGCTCACGCTGGTCGGAAATCCGGCCTGCCCCGGCGCGGCCGTGTAGTTGAAGACGCCTGTCGGTCCGGTAAGCGCGTAGCCAGCCTCTTCGTTATCGACGACCTGAGAGTAGTAGATGCCAAAGCCGCCGCGGATCGTGGTTGTTCCCCGTCCTGCCAGGTCGTAGGCAAACCCCACTCGCGGTGCAAAATCGCTGCGCGCATCGGTGAACGACTGCAGTTCGTATCGCAAACCCAGGTTGACCGTCAGATCCGGCCGCGGATGGACATCCCATTGCCCAAAGAGCCCTGCCAGCGTGTCGCCCACGACATAATTGGCGTTTCCATAACTCTGCGTGTACGTCGCAACATTCGTAATATCGCCGAGATATGCCTGACTTTCGCAGTACGCTGCGGTTCCAGTGCAGGCGTTGTAGACCAACTGGCCCAGATAAATGGGCCCGCCATATTCTTTGCTGTCGCCTCCGCTGCGCGCGTGGATCACATCGAATCCTGCTCGCAGTTCGCTTCGCCCCAGTGTCTTCGTCAGGTTGTCCACGACTTCGAACTGACGGTTTATGAGCAGAGCCGACTGCGACGTCCCCGACGTGAAGGTTCCTCCCGACGATATCGGTACCTGGTACTGCGTCCCGTCAATCACGGGCGAAAATTGTGTGATCGGCGATGCCAGCTGAAACTGAAGCCGCGCCTCATTCGCCAGCGTCGAACTCAGCACCATCGAATCGCCCAGCTCCGCCGTATAGGTTCTGCGATGGAACACGCGGTCTACGCTTGGCAGGCTGTCTCCCCCCACCGTGCCGTTCGGATTGGTGTCGAAAAATGCATCCGCTCCCAGGTGCAGGAATACCCGGTTCACTTCACTGATCCGATGATCAACCCGCAACAGTCCCATCCAGTCGCGGTAATGGCCGATGAAGTTTCCAGGGGCCAGCGGCGAAATCACCGGAGAGGCACGATCCTGGTAGCTGTATTCGCCTGAAGCCATGTAGTAGGTTTCACCCCATTTCGCCAGCGGCCCGGACAGAGTGGCCGCCCCCTGCGCCAGGGTATCCCGGGTGATCTCGTTTCCATTGGTTGCAGTCGTGCTGTTAAACCCTGACAGCTCCGCCTCCGGTCCCGACGGCCGCCACAACCCGAGAACATCGCCGTGCAGGCGATTGCCCCCGCTCTGAGTCACAATATTCACCACAGCGCCCTCACCGAACCCGTAATCGGCGGCAAAGGCGTTTTCGAGGATCGTCATTTCACCAATCGCACTGAGCGGGACGTTTGTGAAAATCGTTTGTCGCCCCCACATGTCGTTGGCGTTTGCGCCGTCGACCTCGAACCACGTCTGCCGCCGCCCCGTTCCGTTTGCGGTGAACAGATCCTGATTCATGAAGACATCGCCCTGGTTGATCGCGGGATGGTTCGCGGCATTCAGCAACGGCAGAAAGGTGACGCGCCGGTTGAGCAGGGGCATCGCCTGCGCCTGCTTCGCGGTGAGCCGATCGCCCAACTGCGGCTCGTCCGCACGCACGTCTCCCACGACGCCCGTCACGTTCACCTCCACCTGCACGTTGGGCACGTGCATCTCAAGATGAAGGGTCGCCGTCGCCCCCGCTGCCAGCGTTAATGGACCGGAATCGGCTTCGAGCCCTGGAGCCTCGGCACGCACGGTCACGGTTCCGGGTGCAAGTCCCAGGAACGCGAAATTTCCCGCTGTCCCCGCGACGACATTCCGCACGAGGTGATGCTGCGTGTCTTCAATGACGATACGTGTACTACCAACGGCCTGACCGTTCGGCCCTGTAATGCGCCCTCGAAGCACGGCGCTGTCCGGGCTTTGAGCAAAGACGCTGACGGCCGAAGCGAACAGCAGCAGCGTCCAGCGAGGCTTGTGCATAATTCTCCGAGGCTTCCTGATGACTTCCTATCAGGAGTACGGGATTCCGCCAGCTACTACCAGAGGTAGTAGCTGGAGCCATGGGCGCCTCTCCTCATCACCCGGCATTTCGGTCTATCATCAAAAGCACCTGGAACGATCCCGCATGGCAGAACCGAAAGCACCGGCCGGCCCCGATGGGGGAAATGGAGCGTCAGCGTCACCGCTGAGCGTGCTCGGCCGCCGCGAGCGCGAAGTGCTCTCCGCTGTGCGCGACCTCGGCAGCGCCACCGTACAACAGGTTGCCGAGCGCCTGGATTCCGGGCTCGCCTACACCACGGTGATGACAACCCTGGATCGCCTCTTCCGTAAAGGCCTGCTTTCGCGGCGCAAGCAGAACCGCGCCTTTCTGTATTCCATGGCCTTTTCCGCGCGCGATCTTGAGGGACACCGCGCCGCGCACCTCATCCGCCGATTCTTCTCCGAGTCCGATGCCCGGCCCGAGATTCTCGTCTCCTGTCTCGTGGATGCCGTGCATCATTACGACACGGAGCTGCTCGATCAGCTTGAATCCAGGATTCGCGAGGCGCGCGAACAGGCGGGACAGCGTGACTCCGGGGCCACGGGCAAGCAGGAGGGCGATCGATGACCCTCTCGTATTCGATGCGCCTGCTCTGCGTTCTCACCGTCGTCGCCGGCCTCACTCTGGCCGCCTCACAGACGATCCTGAGCCTCGCTGCGCGCTGGCTCCTCCGGTGTCTTGACCGCACGACCGCACGCTGGCGCGAGCGCATCGTCTACTTGATTCAGATCGGCCCTGCAGTTTTGGCCATGTTTGTGACAGTGGCCGTCTCTCTGCCCGCTTACCTGCACGGCGAAACGAATCTCGCATCGGAAAATGTAAGCCTGCTGTGTCCCTTTGCTGCCGGTGTTGTGTTCCTCTGGTTCGGCTTCGCCGTTTCGCGGGGTTTATGGATTACGGCGCAGACAGTCCGTTATGCTCGCGACTGTCGCCGCGTTGGCCGAATCCTTCCCTGTGCCAGTGAGATTCCCGTTCTCCTGCTGCCCGATCCCGGTCCGCCGCTTCGCCTGATCGGCTTCTTTCGCCCGGTCATTCTCATCTCATCGAAGTTCACCAGTGCGATGCAAGGCGCGCTCGATCTGGCCCTGGCGCATGAGCGCTCCCATGCCAACCAGCTCGACAACTGGAAGCTGTTGACGTTGAGCTTTCTCCCTCGCATCCAACAGCTGCTGCCCGGTGGCGATCCGTGGATGCAGCCGTGGCGCACCGCTGCCGACTGGGCCGCCGACGATGACGCGGTCCAGGGGGATGGCCACCGCTCTCTTCATCTCGCTCAGGCTCTCGTGATCGCGGCGCGTACCACCGATCCGGCTTCCCGCGCCCATGCAAACTGTGTTTGCACCGCGCTGACGGTTGCCGATGTGGGACTGGCGGCTCGGGTCGACCGCCTCCTTCATCCGCGCCAGAGCCGCCCCTTCGCCAATTCCCACCTGCTCTTCTCCATCGCTGCAATCGCCGTTTTCGCCGCGCTGGCGATCTGTACGCTGTCCCCCTGGATCTACACGGTGTCGGAGTGCCTCCTGCATCTCGGGACGACGTGATCCGGTTGCTCTGCCGCGCGGAGACGAACCGCTACTTCGTATCCGCGGTGCGATCGCCTTCGTACTGCATGATGTGGTAGTAGGCCTCCCACCCGTTCCACACAATCGGCGGCGGCAAATGGGACTCCGGATCCTTCAGGAACCCCGCGTAGTCCTCCAGAACCTGCTGCGTCCGATACACACCCGTGAGCCAGTCCCCGCGATACCAGTTCTTCCACTTGCCGTACTCGGCTGCTGTCTGCGCTTTGCGCACCTCGCCGACCGCTGCCAGAGCATCGGCCGCCTCCTGTTGTGCTCCGGCGCTGTCGCCTTTCTGCGCGTCCTGAATCGATTTTGAAATATCCTCGAGCATCCGGTTGCTGTCGCGCTGAATCGTCACCATCGTAAGCACCGATGACTGGTAGAAGTCGCGCCGCGATGCCGGAACAAGGGCCTCCGCCGCCACCGCCTTCTTCCACACCGCGTCCCAGCGCGGCTGCGCATCGCCGCACTGCTGAATCTCTCGTGTCGTGGTTCTCGTCAGCCACTCCTTTCCGCCGAAGCCGGGGCGACCGTAGCCTTCGCCGATGAGCCGCGGGATCGTCCATTTGGGCGACTGACCAGGAATCGCATACAGCGGGGCGTCGATCATGTAGGTCTGCAGCATCTGGCGCCCCTCGGTGTGATAGAGCTGGTCGCCGTACTCACGCGGCGGATCGCCGAAATGCGCCGGCGCTGCAAAGTAATCCTTGTACATATCCGCAATGGCGCCCGCGGGCTTCGCCCCGAATTCCTCTTCGGCGTAATGGCGATAGAAATCCGATGGCTGCTTCTCTTCGCCGGGAAGTTTTCCGAGCCACACATAGTCCATCACGGCCCGGATCGTCAGCGCGTAGGGGCGAATGTCGCTCGTGTTGACGAGGAAATACTGCGTCGCTCCCGCCTTCACATATCGCCCCAGCTCTTCGGAAATACGCTCAATCGGCACCATTTCCGTCAGTTGGTTCGTGCGGTTGTTCATCATTGCGACGTGATAGTACGTCCCCTCGCCCGCTTTCACTTCTCCTTTGTCCTGGATGTACCCGTAGCCGTCATCGGCCCAGACCGTCGTGACCTCCGGCGGAATCTTCAGGTAGCCCTCCTGCACCAGCCGCGCGCCTTCCTGCCAGAGATCCGTCACAAACTTCGCCTCCGGATGCACGGCTCGCACGATCTTCATCTGTTCCTCGATCGCTGCGCCGATCCGTTTCCCCAGCAGTTCGTCGTTGCCCTCCACGCTCGGGTCCATCGATGCGTAGCTGGTGTCGGAGAGGCCGCGCAGCCCCACATCCCACAGCATTTCGATATTCGGCGGATACTCCGCCACCGCATCCTTCCACGCCCGTTCGAGGATCTCAGGATGCGTGGAGAAGTTGTAGGGGACATCCTTCGGCCACCGCGCCACATTCAATCCCAGAGGAATCGCATGGTGTTGCGTTACGATCAGGCCGCGATCCGCTGCCGCTTTGATCTGCGGATCATCGGGAAATATCCATGTCCCGGGCACGACCATGTTGCCCTTCAGGCGCAGGATCGTCTCAAACACTTTGTCCCAGACGGCCAGGGATATTCCGGCGTGATCCTTCGCTCCCGGCGCCCATCCGGTGAGCAGATCCTCGTCATTCAGGAAGAAGCCGCGATATTTGAAGACCGGCGCTGGATAGATTTTGTCCAGTCCGGCCGGTAACAGGACGTGCGCGCGCCGCTCGGGTTGATGATCCGTCCAGTAATACATCGGATCGATGCCGAGGTAGTCCTGGGAAAACTGATAGATCGCATACATCGTGCCGCGCATGTCCGCGCCGGACAGCACCACCGTCCTGCGCTTCACCGCAATCGAAAAAGATTCCGGTTCGGTTACATTTTCCGGACGCATACCTTCGGGCAGCTTCGTTGCCTCACCGATCAGGACCGTCTCGCCGCTGCCTTCGCCCTGTTCGGCGACCTTCGGCCGGGTGCCGAGGACTTTGCTGAAATCCGACGCCAGATCTTCTGCTGCCCGGTGCACCGGTCCTGACTCATCCGCACGGACGACAATGGTCAGCCGCGCATCGAGCGCCGGGCCGCCGGCCGTCCTGCTGGTCTGAGCCATCGCTCCGGCCGTGGCAACCATCAGGAGAGCTGACACGACGCCGCGTCCCGCACCCCACCGAAGGGCTTCAGCGAACCTCTTTCCTGCGATCATGCAGCCTCCTCCGCGCTTTTCACGCGCCGCGCGGAAATATTTAGTACGCGGGCCACACTTTATCGGGCGAGTTGCTGGCTGTCAACGAAGCACGTCCGGAGCGCCTCAACAGGGTCCGGCCGGTCTCCGCCGCGCAGATCGAATCATCCTCTGGATGACGGCAGCCCATCCTCTCTTATTTGTTGTCTTCGCGAATCATTTCCTGCTCCGCGGAGCGCTGGTGGATAATGTCCCCAGTTCTCCCTCAGGATCAGAAGAAATGCCAGAGCCCATCCGCATTGGTATCGTTGGCGCGGGATTCGCCGCGCGGTTTCATGCTCACAACCTCCGCCGCGTCCATACGTTTCCGGTTACGATCAGCGGCGTCACCTCGCGCTCTGCAGAGAGCCGCGAGTCCTTTGCCCACGAAGCCTCGATGGCGGTATTCGAATCCTTCGACGCCCTCTGCGATGCGTGCGACGTGATCGACCTGTGCAGCCCTCCCTCCACGCATGAACAACTCGCCGTGGAGGCTCTCCGTCGCGGCAAACACATCATCGTTGAAAAGCCCTTCACCGGCTACTTCGGCGATGGCAGTGAAACCTTCCACGGAAACACGGCTCCCCGGGGGCCCATGCTGGAGCATGCCATCGCCAGCTGTCAGCGCATCATCGAAGCCGCGTCAGCCGCCGGAAAGACGGTCTGCTACGCGGAGAACTGGGTGTACGCTCCCGCGATCCAGAAAGAAGCAGAGATTGTTACAAAATCCGGCACCCAGATTCTTTGGATGCTCGGGAACCAGTCGCACTCTGGTTCTCACTCCCGCTACTACGGTATCTGGCGCCACTCCGGCGGCGGCTCTCTCGTCGGCAAAGGCTGCCATCCTCTCAGCGCGGCGCTTTTCCTCAAGCGAGCCGAGGGCAACGCGCGCGATGGCAACCCGATCCGGCCGGCCGCGGTGAGCGCGCGTACCCATGAGATCACCAAGCTGCGCGGCTACCGCGACGAAGGCTTTCTCCGCACCGCCTACCAGGACATCGAGGACTACGGACAGATGCACGTTGTGTTTTCCGACGGCACGGTCGCCGACATCTTCGCCTCCGAGCTGGTTCTGGGAGGCGTCTCCAACTGGCTCGAAGTGATGGGCAACAGCCATCGGACCCGCTGCCAGCTGAATCCTGTCGATGCGCTCACCACCTTCAATCCCACCCCCAACGGCTTTCGCGACGTCTACCTCACCGAGAAGATCGAGACCAAACTCGGCTGGAGCCACCCCGCCCCCGACGAAGCCTGGCAGCACGGCTATCCGCAGGAATTTCAGGACTTCATCGAGAGCCTTGCCGCGGGTCGCGAACCGCAGGCGAACGCCGAGCTGGCTCGCGACACGATCGCAGCGATCTATGCTGCGTACCTCTCCGCCGAACGCTCGGGCGCCGAGGTTCCAATTCCCTGATCGCTGTTGGGGAAATTAGCGCTGCCGCGCCAGCACCAGCGTCACGTCATCCGGCTGTTCCTGCGCGCCGATCCAGGTTTTCAGCGACTGGATCACCTGCTCTGAAATGGCTTCGAGGCTCAGGTGCCGATGGCGGCGCACGACCTCCAGCAGGCGCGACTCTCCAAACTCGCCGAAGTCGTTCTCAGGTTCCGTGACTCCGTCGCTGTAAGCAATCAGAATGTCGCCCGACCCCAGATGGACCGTGCCTTGTTCCCATACCAGATCATCCAGCAGTCCCACCACGGATCCGCCGCGATCGAGGCGCGTGACGGTATCGTTGGCGCGCAGCAGCAGAGGCGGTAGATGCCCGCCGTTGGAGTACACCAGCCGCCGGTTCAGGCCGTCGTAATGAGCAAGGAAGAGCGTGGCGTATTTCTCCGGCTGCGTGCTGCGATACAAATGGCGGTTCAGAAGCGACAGGATCCTGGCCGGTTCCTCGAAAAGCTCGCCGCACTCCACTTCCTGCTCGCCGGTGCGGTGGGTCCGCGGATTCGCCAGTGCCTGCGAACCCTCCGTGATGAGTTCCTCGCCGGCGAAGCGATAGGCGCGGACCGCCGAGTGGAGCGTCGCCATCAGTAGCGCCGCCGAAATCCCCTTGCCGCTGATGTCGCCGAGCGCGACGCCGAGCCCGGTAGTTCCGAAGAGCAGGAAGTCGTAATAATCGCCGCTGACGGTGCGCGCCGGCAGGCACACGCCGTGGAGTTCGAGCATGGGCAGAGCGATGCGGCCCTGCGGGAACAGATTGGCCTGAACCTCCTGCGCAATGGCCAGTTCGTTCTGCAGCCGCTCCTTCTCCCGCTGCTCCTGCAACAGCCGGGAGAGCGACGATGCCATGCTGTTGAACGAACGGCTGAGAGCGCCGAGCTGATCGCGGCGCTTGACCTTAATGCGGTGTTCCAGGTTGCCGCCGTCGATCGCGAGCGTGGCTTCATACAGATCGTGGACCGATTTGGTGATCGTTCGGTTCAGCCGCACCGCGGCCAGAAATGCCAGCAGTTCCAGCACACCAAAGGCGATGGCGATGCCAATCAGCGCCTCGCGAACATAATTGCCGACGTTCAGCGACGCGATAAAGAGCCGCCGGTAGAGGAGCGACGGCCGCGAGGTCACATCGACGTACACATCCTTCGCGTCTTTGTTCGTCCAGTCGAGCGTTGTCAGCGGCGCGCCGAAGAATACGGGCACGTCGTAAAAGTGCAGCCCCGGAGGCAGGCTGCCGGCCACAATCGCTCGCTTGCGCGCCTCCGTAATGTCCTCTCCGTTGATCTCCGCGTGCCCCGGCGCCTGACCGGACTGGCCGGCTCTGTATACGAATCCGCCCTTCTGCGGAGGCTGCCCCCCCTGCTGGGGATCTCCGAAATTCACCCCCGGATAAATCGAGACGATCCCCAGTCCCTCCGCGATCGCCTCCACATTTTCTTTCTCCAGCGGAACGCTGGAGATCACCACAGTCTGGTGCCCGTCCAGATCCTGCTCGTCGGCGGCACGCAGCCACAGCCTCCCGCGGTCAAGGGTCAGGCCGCTGAAGCTGCCGTGCAGCCATGCCGGAACCGCCGGTGGATCGCTCGCTTCCCACTCCGCAGGCGACAGCGTCACCCGGTTGCCGTCACGGTAGACGGCAACAGTCATACCGGTGTACTCGCGTTCGGTCGGACGAGTCTCCTCCGGCGGCACCATGACGGGGGTCTGTCGCGGATTCTGCTCCAATACGTGCGCCATGTGGATGGTGAGGCTGCGGTTCATCGATGCAACCCGCACGAGTTCGTCATGCACGACGCTGGTGGCCGCGAAAATCGCAAACTGCCCGGCAAAGATGTACAGCAGGATCAGCGCCAGACTGACGAACAACACCACCGGCGTCAGCCCCATGAGCAGGTAGGTGACGATGAGCCGGTTCCGAACCTTCCAGAGCAGTTGCAGGAAGATGAAGCGCCACAGCAGCGGGACGCAGAGGATCAGCAGCAGGAAGAAATCCAGCGATGCCAGATCGCTGAAGAACTTTCCCACCGTCCCCGGCAGCCATCCGGGAAGCGACAGAACCAGATAGCCAACAAAGAGCCAGAACGCCCCGCGATGCACGAAGCCAACCGGCGGGTCGCGGCGCAGCAGGCGAAAAACGGCGACCTCAAATTTGCGCAGCACCCTTCCCATGTGTGGTCAGTCTATTGCATCCCCAGCGAGGCGAGGAGGCAAAGAGAGCCCCTTCGTCACACGGTTGTATCGGCGATCACGGCTCGCAATATTTGCGACGGCCGGCTGCTACACCTTGATGAAGATCCTCTTTCTGTAGAGCACCAGCATCGGCAGCCAGCAGACCAGCATGAACGCGATGGAGTAGACGAGCGATCCGACACCTGCCGGATGGATGTGCGCATAGGGCCATCCTTCGAGCCTGCGGGCCAGGGTCAGGTGAGGTCCGACCTCAATGGCGCCGAGCAGGCCGGCCAGCAACTCCGAGAGCACGTAGCTGGCGATGGCGTTCATGCCGAAGACCAGCCAGAATCCCCAGCCCTTCTTCCATCCTTTCAGGTCGATGAGCCCCATCAGCAAGGCCCACAAGACCGCGGAACAACCAGCCATAAACAGCACAAACGAGCTGGTCCACAGCTTCTTGTTGATGGGGAACCACGGATTCCACAGCTCTCCAAGAACGATGAGCACGACACCGGCTCCGAGAAGACCGGCGCATTTCTGGCCGATGGTGCGGCTGGTGCGCATCCACAGGGCGCTGAGCATGCCGAGCAGCGTGGTTCCGATCGCCGGAAACGTGCTCAGCAGCCCCTCGGGATCGCGTGTCACCTCATAGAGGCGCCCGATATGCATGGTGCGGTCGAGCCACGCCACCATGTTCGCGTCCTTATCGAGGAAGGGGATGTCGCGACCCGGCACGCCGTAGCCGGGCACGGGCACGAACCGCATCAGGATGTAATAGCCGAGGAGCAGAACCGCAACCAGACTGCTGTACAACATCGCCTTGCGGCTGGCCTTCCGCGTGCCGACATAGAGCAGGCTGCAGGTCAGGTAGCACAGCGCGATGCGCTGCAGCACACCCCAGACGCGCAAGTGCGACAGGTGGAAGAGAGGAAAGCTGTTAACCAGCAGTCCCAGGGCGAAGAGGATGACGAAACGCCGAAAGATATGGCCGACGATGGGGCCGGCCGGATCGCCGCGCTGGAGGCGCGATTCGGTCGAGAAGACGATGGTGACGCCCACGAGATACAGGAAAGTCGGGAATACCATATCGGTCGGCGTCCAGCCGTTCCAGAGCGAGTGCTCGAAGGGCCAGTACGCGTGCCCACCGTTGTTGTTCACCATGATCATGAACGCGATCGTGATGCCGCGCAGCACGTCGAGCGAGAGCATGCGCCTGGTTGCGGTTGCAGCCGGATTTTGAACGGAAACCGTCGCCATGCCTTTACCTCAATTCCCAACACGGTACCCGGAATGATTCGCGCTGTCATCCCGGCGCTCCCGGGTGGGTAAGATTCCGCCGGGCATCACCAAGGGCACATAACCGGCGGAAATTTTGGGGCTCTGATGCTTTTTTGTGATTGCCTTTCGCTCCGATTTTCGTCATCGTAATCGGAACCCATGTGTCAGCGAAGTTCATCCAGCGGCCTCTCGATCCTGCGTGCTGTGGGCACGGCGCTGCTGGTCGCAGCCGCTATGCCGGTGTTGGCGCAAACGGGGCCGGCCTCCACGGATCCGGTTGCGGCACCGAGCGCGCTGGCTCCGGTCCCGCAGGCGGCACTGGCTGCGGCTGCCGTTCCTGAACCTTCCGATCTGCCGGCTTCGATCCAGCCGCTGGTCCATTTCCAGTCCTCCACGATTCGGTTCAGCCTCGACGATCTGATGGACGTGCTGCGCGACCGTCGCCATGAGGGCTGGGTTCTGGCTCCGTACCCCGATCCGAAGACGGGACGGCCGCTGATCGGCGCCGGCTTCAGTCTGGATCTGCCGGAGCGCGAGCATGCGCAGACCGATCCGCTGAACCCGAATCTCTTCGTCGAGCCATCGTCAGCGCAGCTGTGGCAGGCCGCGGGTCTGGACCCGGCGCTGCTGCAGAAGGTTCTGCAGCAGTTCCAATCCCATCTCGCCACCTCGCGCACGACGCGGCGCTACCGTCGCAGAATTCGGACGCTCGCGCCGGAGATCAGTGACGACCAGGCTGAGGCGCTGCTGCGCATTTCGGCCATCCAGGCGATTGTGAACGCGCGCGCCTGGTGCCGCGATTTCGACCGACTCAGCGGGCCGCAACAGATGGCCGTGAGCCAGCTCGTCTACCAGATGGGCGTGAACCTGGGCCAGTTTTCGACCTTCCTTTCTCTGCTCAACAACGACCCGTCGGCGAATTCGGCGACAGCGGCGGCGGGCGCTTCAGGAGCGCCGGCCACGACCGATGTCGAGCACTGGCGCAATGTGCAGCAATCGCTGATCCACAGCCAGTGGGCTCGGCTGTATCGCATGCGGGCCGTTTCGGTGATCGCGATGCTCGATCCGCGCTATCTGGACAGCCCGTCCGCATCCGAGGCGCGGGTGGCGGCGGTGCTGCGTCCGGTGCGCCACCCCCATCGCCGGGCCCGCGCGGCGCTGCGGACGGCTTCGTACCATCGGCGCTCGGGGCGCTCGGTTGCGAAGCGGAAGACCCACGCCCGCGTCGCGGACAAGGCCTGAATCAGAGCCGTTTCCCGATCAGGACTCGCTGTTCTGCCGGTCGAACGTCACTTTGACGAAGGCGCCTTCGGGCAGCTCGCCTTCGATGAGGTGGACGACTCCGCCTTTCACGTAGCCCTTCGCGATGGCCGGCCTTTGCGAATCGGACCGCGCATCGGAGCGCAGATCGGGGCGCGGCGCGATGGGAATGGGCTTTGCGGCCGGCGCGGACGGCGCCGGTTTTGCCGCGGAAGAGGCAGCCGGGCCGCGGCCGGTGCCTTTGTCCATGGCGAGGTTGGCGAGGCGGTCGGCGCGCTGGTTCTTGCCGCGCAGGACGTGCTCGATGCGGAACATTTCGAGCTGGGCGACGCGGCGTTTGGCCTCTTCGTAGAGCGGGCGCAGGTCGGGGCTGGCGACCTTGTAGCGGCCCTGCATCTGCTTGACGAGCAGCTCGGAGTCGCCGACGACGCGCAGCTTTGGGTGGCCGTTTTTCAGGGCCCAGTCGAGCGCGGCGAGCAGGGCTGAGTATTCGGCGACGTTGTTGGTGGCTTTGCCGATGTATTCGCTCAGCTCGGCGAGCTTTTCGCCGCTGGAGCCCTCGATATAGACGCCGAAACCGGCGGGGCCGGGGTTGCCGCGGGAGCCTCCGTCGCAGAAGGCGGTAACCCAGTCGGCGCTGCCGGTGCGGCGCGGAGGTTCTTCTCCAAACAATCCACTTTGGCCGGGGAACATAGAACCGAGTTTAGCGGAGGGTCCCAGGGCGTGGCGGACGTGGCTTTCGCCGGAAGTTCGCTTTTCGGATTTTTTTTGTTTTCAAATTTTTTGGGTGCTTTGTTTTGTGCGAGTTAGGGAGGTTACCGGGCTTGAGTACCCAGGCCGGGTGCTCTGGAATCTATGAGATCCGTACCTGGTTGAGGTTGCGGCAAACTCGGCCGAGGATGCAGCAGGCTCGGCTGGTTTTTTGCGGAAGTGCTTCGTGGGCGGTCACTTCGCACTCGGCCAGGTTTGCAGCAGAGTCGGCCGGGGTTGCCGGGGAGTCGGCTGAGTTTGCGGCATGGGCGGCCAAGGTTGCCGCAGACCTGGATGAGGGTGGCCGGTAGCCGGTAGCCCGTGGCCTGTGGCCGGTAGCCCGTAGCCTGTAGCCGTCGGCCAGTCGCAGGCCAGTTCGGCGCCGGGCGGGACTGGGAAGGATGGGTACGGGGTGCCAAGGAGGCGGTCCTGCTCTGCGAGTTCCGGCTCGGGAAAGGGGACGGAGCCGAAGCGGCGGAGGAGGGCGCGGAGGAGGCATCCGGCTTCGCGGTCAGAGATGCCGCCGTCGCCATCGTCGAGCAGGGCGAGGAGGATGCTGTAGGCCTCGAAGGGGATCCCATCGCGATCGAGGCGGGGGAGCTGGCGGGTGAGGCCGGACCAGCGAGCGATGCGGGAGAAGCGCTGGGATCTGGGGATGGGCGGAGGGCCGGCGAGGGCGGGTTTGGGGGCGTGGTGGCGGCAGAGCTCGTGGCCGCGGAGGGCGGTGCCGCGGCACTTCTGGCCGCTGGGCAGGATGTGGATGCATTCGGCGATCATGAGTCCTCCGATTTAGCGGTTAGCGGATAGCGGATAGCGGTTAGCGGATAGCGGATAGCGGATAGCGAAGGGCTGTTAGCGAAAAGCGATTAGCGATGGGCTGTTCGCTGGAAACGGCCAGCGACGCTCTTTTCTGGCTCGTGGTTTTGTTTTTTCCGTGTACGGATGGCAAGTGTTTTGTTTTGACCCTTCTGGCGATGTTGACAGATTCGACAACTTTTGTAAGTCACGGATTTCGGTACCTCCGTCAGCAGATAGCGGTTCGTCCGCAATGAGAAAGGCCGCCTAGTATGGGCGGCCTTTCGGCGGTTCTTAAGATTGTCCGGAGAGTTAGAAAAGCTTTCTATCCCCCTATTTTTAGAATACCAAGTCCAGCTATGAAAGCTGCCAAATTTCTTGGGATGTTATGGCGTGGAAGGTGCGTGGAATGAGGGGGAACACTTTGGTACCGTGGGCGAAAAGCTTGACAAGATTTCCACAAAGAGGCGAGCGGATGGCGGATAGCGGATAGCTGTTAGCGGAGAGATGTTAGGAGGCGCGGGAGGGGCTACCCGAAACTTCTCGCGCTCGCCATTTGTGCCCGCTGCCTCATCGTTGTAGGTGGCAAAGCGAGCTTTCGATTGTCTTCGGCTATGATGGCCGTGTTCTTTCATGGCTCAGACCCAGAAACGGGAGCCGGCACGGAGCGCCCTCGGGGTGGAGCAGCCTGCTATGCATTTGGGGTGGTCTTCCCACTTATCTATCTTTGCCTGACGCCGTGGCGCCGGCAGCAACGCTTTCTGCGATTTCATTGCATCCAGTGTCTCGGGCTGTTCGCATTGATGGTTCCACTGGAGTTCTGGTCTCCCCTCGCACGCCCGGCGGCAGTCGCGCTTCCCTTGCTTTTCGTTGCCTGGCTGGCGGCGATGATCCAGGCGGGACGAGGCAAGTGGTTCAGGATACCGATCCTGGGGCACTTGGCTGCGCGGCTGAGCCTGACAGGCGTGCCTCAGAAAGAGAGCCGGGATGGATTCAATCAGGTCCCGGATGGGAGTACGTCCATGGAAGCAAAAATTCCGGCAGAACCGAGAAACGCTGCCGCCACTCGATTGATCCGCATGATGAAGATCAGCTTTCTTGCCTTTGGTGTGCTGCTGATCTACGTCATGATCAAGGCGCCGGCCCACACGCACGCCGCGCCTAAACCGACCTTTGAGTGGACCATCACGGTCCTCGCGCTGGCCGCGGTCGCTGCTGGCTTTCTTGCGCCGCAGTTGCCGCGACGGGCCGGGCGGCTCACGCGGGATGAACGGCCGGAATCGGCGGCACTCAACCAATGGCTAAGCGTGCGAGTGCTTAGCCTTGCATGTTTTAACGGGTGCATGCTATTCGGCTTCATGCTGCATTTCGTGGGAGCACGGGTTCAGCTGGTGGAGGTGCTGTTTGCCACCGGTGTCATCTCGCTGGTGTTCTGGCGGCCTGGGGATCCGCCAGGACAGGATTTGCAGGGTTGACGCGGTCAGGATTGGCGGCTTTGTTTTGTGCGGGTGCGGAGATTCTGATCGGCCGCTGCGCGACCGACTCCCCTTCGCCCTGGTTCTCGGGCTGGTCAGCGACTCGTGGGCTTCGGGGGTTCTTCGGCTTCGCTTTTTCGCTTACGCGAAAAAGGCTTCGCTCAGAATGACGTTCGGGGTTGGACTGGAGAAAACTTCGTGGGGGTGCCGTTCGACGCGGCGTCCTGTCGACGCCTTGCTCAGGCCAAAATCTTCGGCTTCGTTTTTTACTCAAAGCGACTTTCGGGATGGGGTGAGGGGGATATTGCCTGGTTTGAGACTGGTTCGGGGGCAGGCCGGCGGGCCGGACGAAGCGTTTGGCGCAGGGAGGGGCCGGTCCCACTCGTCGCTCAGGTCGAGCCAGTGAGGATTGCGCTGCTCGATGAGGGCGATCTTTTTGGCGCGCGTCCAGCCCTTGAGCTGTTTCTCGCGGACGATTGCTGGTGTGGGGGTGGGATAAATTTCGAACCAGACGAGACGCGTGCAGCGATGCTGCGCGGCGAAGCCGGAGTTGCTGCGTGCTTTGTGCTCTTGGTTGCGCCTGCGGATGTTATTGGTGATGCCGATGTACAGAACGCCGGATCGGCTCGCCACGATGTAGGTGAAGAAGGCCTGGTCGTCCACAGAGCTGAAGATAGGTTGCTCGGCGGCGCATTGTCCTGATGCCGGCGGTGATCAGGGGGGTACTTTGGTGATCTTTGGGTGGGGTGGGCCTCTTTTTCGAGACTCCTGCCACCGCAGAGGAAGGCTGGATCGGCCGCTGCGCGACCGACTCCCCTTCGCTCTGGTTCTCGGGCTGATCAGCGACACGTGGGCTTCGGGGGGTTCTTCGGCTTCGCTTTTTCGCTTACGCGAAAAAGGCTTCGCTCAGAATGACGTTCGGGTTGGATGACGTTCGGGTTGGGGACTGATCGGCCGCTGCGCGACTGACTCCCCTTCGCCCTGGTCTCAGGCTGGTGAACGGTCCCGTGGGCTTCGGGGGGTTCTTCGGCTTCGCTCAGAATGACTCTCGGGTTTGTCTACAGCAGTTTGCCGGCGGCTAAGTCTTTGACCAGATCGCGGTCGGCGGCTAAGAAGTCGTAGTCGGGGAGGGTGCGGAGGGGGACCCAGCGGACGTCTTCGAAGATGTGGTTGGTGATGTCGCCGGAGAAGCTGTGGACGGCGAAGAATTGCAGGTCGACGGCGCCTCCGGCGCGGTAGGTGTGGCGGAGGTGGGCGATGCGGGTGCCGACCTGGGCGACGATGCCGAGCTCCTCGTCGAGTTCGCGGCGGAGGGCCTGCTCGGGGGATTCGCCGGGCTCGAGCTTGCCGCCGGGGAACTCCCATTTGAGGCCCATGGGGGCTCCGGCTTTGCGCTGGCAGATGAGGACCTGGTCGCCGCGGAGGATGAGCGCGGCGGCGACGAAGCGGAGCGCTTTCGGATTGCGGACCTGGGCTGTATCTGCCATATTGCCCTGTAGTTTAGACGCCGATTGGGACGGTTGGATTCCGGGCGAGGGCACGAAGTCCCACGGAAGTACCGAAAGTGTCAGGGTGGAGGGCGGAAGCGATGGCGCGGAGGCCGTCGATGAGGGTGGGGGCGGGGGTGTTGAGGAGCTCGTCGGCGATGCAGTAGAGGCGGCCGTCGCGGATGGCGCGGAGCTGGGACCAGCCGGGTCGGGCGGCGAGCTTTTCGAGGGGGACGCGGTCGGCGGCGCCGCACCAGGCGGCGAGGATGACGTCGGGATCGGCCTCGGCGATGGCTTCGGGGGTGGTGACGGCGCCGGGTTCGCCGATGAAGAGGCCGCCGGCGGCTTCGACCAGCTCGCGGACCCAGAGCTGGGAGTGGATGAGGGGCTTGCCCCACTCCTCGCAGTAGACGCGGGGGCGGGAGCGGAGGTCGGCGGTATAGCGGCGCATCTGAGCGACGGCGTCCTGCAGGTCGGCGACGAGGCGCTCGCCCTGGGCGGGGAGGCCGGCGACGGCGGCGATGAGGCGGATGTCCTGGGCGATGTCGGCGAGGGAGTGCGGGGCGAGGGCGAGGACGGGGCAGCCGGCGCGAAGGATGGCGGCGAGCGATTCGTTCCGGTAGGGGACCGAGGCGATGACCAGGTCGGGGTGGAGGGCGAGGAGCTCGTCGTGGGTGGTGGACCAGGAGTCGCGGACGATGGTGAAGCCGGGGCCGATGGGGCGGTTGCGGAGGGCGGGGACGGCAGCGAGGCAATAGCGGGTGCAGGCGACGAGCTCGCAGGCGGGGGACGGAGCGGAGGGTTCGAGGCAGCCGAGGCGGTCGAGGATGATGGTGACGCTCGGCTGCAGGGAGGCGATGCGCATGGTTATTTGGCGTGATCGGCAAGAACGGCTGCGGGGTAGTAGACGTTCCAGCCGCGCTGGGCGGCGATTTCAGCAAGCGCCGGGGTGGGGTTGATGGGGAAGGCGCGGCGGGCGATGGCGAGCATGGCGGCGTCGTGGATGGAGTTGCCGTAGACCTCGTCGGGGTGGGGGAGGCCGGCGCGCTGGAGGGATGCGGCTTTGCCTTCGTCGGTGGGGACGTCGATGAGGTCGGAGGTGATAAGGCCGTTGCGGCTATGGACGCAGGCGGCGAGGACGCGTTCGGGAGGGATGCCGAAGCGGCGGACGCCTTCTTCGATGACCCAGTTGCTGGTGGAGGAGACGGCCCAGATTTGTGCGCCGGCGGCGTGGAGGTCGGCGACGAGGGTCTGCATCTCGGGGAAGATCTGGGGCTCGATGTGAGCGGCGAAGTAGCGGGCGGCGGCGCGGCGGAGCTCGTCTTCGCGGAGGCCGGCGTAGACCTGGACCATCTCGCCGCAGATCTGGGCTTCGGAGACCTGGCCCTGGCGGTAGAGGCGATGGCGGGCGTCGATCCAGTCACTGGCGTCACGGGAGAGCAGGCCGGCTTCCATGGACCAGTTCATGAAGCCGAGGCCGGCATCGCCGTCCCAGAGGGTGCCGTCGCAGTCGAAGACGGCGATGCGGGGTACCGGGGTCAGAGCGGCAGAGCGCAGTTCGGGGAGGGTCCAGCGGACGACGGGCTGGGTTGCGAGGGACATCAAAACCAGGGTTCTCCTCTTCTATCGTTGGCTACTTTTGTAACCGTTCTCAAAACAGAACGACTGTTTAGTATCGCCGATTCCAGGTTGCAATTGATTGAAAAGCGGCGGGTTTGGAGGTGCATTCCGCGGTTCCGGGGGGGCACATGAGAGCAGCCGTGGACGGGTGAGCCTCGGGAGCGGCAGCGCGGAGGATAACTCGGTTCGGCGGGGAGTTACCACAGCCTAAGGAGATTGTTAGATGGACCAGGATAGTTCTTGACGAGTTATCCACAGCTATGGGTATTCTCCGAGGAGACGCCGAAGAAAGGGCCCCGCAGCCGGGGTGCTGCACGATGCAACTTGCGCTGACTGTTCCCCCGACGCTGATTTCGGCCGATGCATCGATCGAGGCATGCACGGGCTTCGCACCGGAAGAGTGGCTGGCGAAGCGGGTGAGCCTCGAGGACCGCGTTCATCCCGAAGACCGGGAGGTGCTGGCGGGGATTCTGTCGCCGGGAACGGCAGAGCCGTGCGGCTGTGCGCAGCTGCGGCTGCGGCATGCGGACGGGCGGATGCGCACAGTGCAGGCGAAGTTCGCGAAGCGGGATGGAGCGGACGGCGTCACGGTGCTGGATCTGGAGCTGGAGGATGGGGACGCAGCGGCGGATGCGGCGCTGGAGGCGATCGCGCAGCAACTGGGCGCGCTGATGGATCAGACGGACGACTTCATGTACGTGAAGGACCGCGATCATCGCTATGTGCGCATGACGCCGGCTCTGGTGGAGGTGCTGGGGAAAGGGGAGGCGGAGGGGAAGACGGCGCACGAGATGTACGCGCGGCCGCTGGCCGATGTGTTGTACCGGAGGGACGCGGAGGTTCTAAGCGGGGGTCTGGCGACGCACGAGGTGCAACGGCTGGAGCTGGAAGACGGGACGCATCGGTGGATCGACAACCGGAAGTATCCGCTGCGGGA
>JBKICP010000016.1:0-5554 GCA_046567085.1 Acidobacteriota bacterium | reverse complement strand
TCAGTAAAACCGTTCGGGTCAGATCGGCTTCCACATCCGCACAATCGGGAGCGTTTCCCCATTCGCCAGCGGCAGCTCGACCCGCTCCTGCTCGACATACCCGTGCCGCCGATACAGCGGAATCCCCGTCAGCGTCGCCCCCATCTCGCAGCGCATAAACCCCTCCGCCCGCGCCGCCTCTTCGCACATCTGAAGAATCCTCGACCCGATGCCGCGGCGCGCCCACGCCGGGTGAACAAAGAACGCCCGGATTTTAGCCGCCTCGGTCTGCGGGTCAAGAAAGGAGTCGTCGCGCCCAGGCCGATGATCCGAGCCAAACGGCGTCCTGCGCCGCGACCACCCTCCGCACGCAGCGAGCTTGCCCATCGTCGCCAGGCCGTCCGGATTGGCGCCCTCCGGCACTTCAACCGCAAAGTACGTCCGGTCCGCCACCAGCTGCGTGTCGAGCCCGAGCCACGTTCCAATCGCCTGCTCGATCTGCGAGGGCGAGTAGTCGTTCTTCTGCAGCCCGCGAATCGACGCCTCGATCAGCGGCCCAAGCCAGGGAAGATCGGCGGGCGTGGCAAGGCGGTAAATGAGCTCCGGCATCATCGCGATCGATTGATGCTATCTTAGCCCAATTGACATCAAATCGGCTCAGCGTCATCATATTTCTGATATGAGGACCACCCTGGCCATTGATGACGATGTCCTGGAGCAGGTGAAGCAATACGCCGAGCAGCGCCGCATGAGCCTCGGCAAGGCGGCCACCGACCTGATCCGCAAGGGCATCACCCGGCCCGCGCCAACGCACATGGAAAATGGCTTGCGGGTCTTCAGCCGCTCGTCGAACCCGCAGCCCTTAACGCCGGAGATGGTGCGAGAGATCGATAGCGAACAGGATCTGCACAAAGTGCGCTGATGGCCGCTCTGCTCGATGTGAACATGCTGGTCGCCCTCCTGTGGCATGAGCACACTTTCCACACGGCGGCACAGTCGTGGTTCCAGACGCACTGGCGAAAGGGGTGGGCGACGTGTCCGCTCACACAGAGTGCGTTTGTGCGCATCATCTCCAACCACTCTGCTTTGAGAAATGCCGCCACTCCTGCTGAGGCTGCGGTGCTGCTGGAAGGCAATTTGCAGCATGCCACGCACGAGTTTTGGCCCGACGATCTCACCCTCGCCGATGCCGTTCGGCCTTTTCGGAAACACCTCACGGGCCACCAGCAGGTGCCGCACGCATATCTGCTCGGTCTCTCGCTCCATCACAAAAGCCGGCTGATCACCTTCGACAGAGGCGCGATCGCCCTTGCTGCCGCGGCAGGCCTCCCGAACCTGGTCTCTATCGTCAGTCGCTGATCGCCGCGGTGGAAACCCCGTCCGCTCCCAGGCGATACAATCAAGCATTCGATGGCTTACCAGGTTCTCGCCCGCAAATACCGTCCCCAGAAATTCTCCGACGTCGCCGGGCAGGAGCACGTCACGCGCACCCTCGTGAATGCGCTCGAACAGGGGCGCATCGCGCATGGCTACATCTTCTCCGGGCATCGCGGCATCGGCAAAACCACCATCGCCCGCATCCTCGCCCAGGCCCTGAACTGCCGCACCCCGGTCGGCGATCCCCAGCGGCCCACCCAGGAACCCTGCGGTGTCTGCGACTCCTGTACGGAAATTCGCGCGGGCAACTCCGTCGATGTGCTGGAGATCGACGCGGCCACCAACCGCGGCATCGATGAAGTCCGCGAACTGCGCGAAGCCGCCCGCTATCGCCCCGCCCGCGACAAGTACAAAATCTGGATCCTCGACGAAGCGCACCAGATTACCGATGCAGCCTTCAACGCGCTCCTCAAGACCCTCGAAGAGCCGCCCGAGCACGTCATCTTCATGATGGCGACCACGCAGCCGGAAGATATCCCGCAGACCATTCGCTCGCGCTGCCAGCACTTCAGCTTCCACGCCGTCAAATACGACGACATCCTCGCGCAGCTGAAAACCATCGCCGCCCAGGAGGAGATCGACACCGAGGACGCCGCACTGGCGCTTCTGGCCGAAGCCGGCGACGGCTCCATGCGCGATGCGCTTTCCATCATGGATCAGGCCATCGCCTCGGCGCCCCTGGTCAGCGGCCGCGCGCATCTGGTGGCCGACCAGATTCGCGAGCTGATGGGCTCGGTCCCCAACACGGTCTTCGAGCGCCTCATGGAGCAGGTGAGCGCCGGCCAGACCGCTGCCGTCGTCGAAGAGCTGAACACGCTGCTCAATGCCGGCAACAGCCCCTCGGCCCTCGCCCGCCAGTTCGTCCGCTATCTGCGCAACGCGCTCATGGCAAAGGTGGGCGGCGAGCACTCCGACCTCCTGCAGATTTCCGCCGACGAGAGCGCGCGCGCCATGCGCACGGCGGTGCTCTTCAGCGAAGAGGATCTGACGCGCTTCCTCCAGGTCATGCTGCGAACCTTCGACGAGCTGAACTACCGCCAGGAGCAGCGCTTCCATCTCGAACTCGGCCTCGTGAAGCTGGTCCACCTGCAGCGCCTGCTTCCCATTGAAGAAATCCTGAGCAGCGCACCCGCGGCAGCATCCGGGGCCGCCCAGCGTCCGGCCGCCTCCAGCCAGAGCGCCGAGCGCAGACCGCAGAGCCTGGGGAGTTCCGTCCCCGTGGCCGGCCAGGTGCGCGCGAGCGCGCCAACCACACCCCGTCCCTCGCCCTTCGAAACCGATCGGAACCGCAAGATCCACGGTGAATCGGGCCTTGGCCCCGGTCCGGAACCGACGCCCCAGCGCAATGCGGAACCCGCGGCGCGGGCCCTGTCTCCGGCCGAGAGCGTCGCGCGTTCCGTGGCAGAGCCCAAAGCATCGTATTCGGTAGCGCCTGCGACGAGCGAACCCAGGCCACCGGTCGCCGTAGGAATAGCAGAGCCGCTGGGCGAATCGACGGAAGGCGCGCTGGCATTGGCCGCCGCCGCCGAACCAAAAGCAGCGGCCGACCTGGACCAGATTCGCGAGGCCGTGGTCGCAGCGCTGGCCAGCGCCGGACATGAGACGGCTGCCAACCTCGTCCACCAGGGCGCATGGACCGAGCAGGGCAATGCGATCCAGGTGGAACTGGCCGTTCGCAAGACAATGCTGGCGCTCACGCTGAATTCCGAGGCCGAAGCCGTCGTGAAAAAGGCGATGAAGGCCATCGGCGCGCCGCAGAAGATCGCGTTTGTGCCCGGCGAGAACGGGGCTGGCGGCGGCAAAGGACCGGCAAGGGAAGCAGCGCCGATTGCCGGCAGCGCGCAGTCGGCGGCGATGGAAAATCCGCTGGTGAAAAAGACCCAGGAACTGTTCAAGGCGGAAGTTCGCAGCGTGCTCGATCTGCGGGACAAGTAAGACATCATCGAACGGATCGGACTTAAGGGTCGCGGGGACCCCAAACCAAATCAGAAAGACAAACACATCGATGTTCAATCCTCTGAAACTTCAGGAAATGCTCGGCCAGGCCAAACAGATGCAGGAGCAGATTCAGCAGAAACTGGCTGCTGCGGTCGTGGAAGCGTCGTCGGGAGGCGGCGCCGTCACGGTGAAGATGAACGGCAAGAAAGAAGTTCTCAAAGTGAGCATCGACCCGGCTGCGGTGAGCAGCCTCACCGGCCCCACGCCCGATGTCGAGATGCTGGAAGATCTGGTGGCGGCTGCGTTCAACGAGGCCGGCCGTCGTGCCGACGAAATCATCAAATCCAACATGCAGGGCCTGCTGGGCGGCCTGAACCTGCCCCCTGGCATCTTGTAGGCGTCTGAATCATGATGGTGGTTTTTGCTGGAGAGGTGTTGTGAAGACGCGCCGGGATTTTCTTCTCGGATCGAGCATGACGGCAGCTGCATGGCTGACGCGCGGAACGGCGCTGGCTCAGGCCGCGGGGCAAAATACGGGCGCGCCCCAGGCCCCCGCCGTCAACACGAATCCCGCCGTCCAGCCGAATGCCGATCTGGCCCAGCAGCTGCGCACCGCAGCCGCAACTGAAAAGATCAAAACCACCAGGCTGACCGACACCATCTTCCTGCTCCAGGGAGTCGGCGGCAATGTGGTCTGCCAGATCGGTCCCGACGGCAAACTGCTCATCGATTCGCAGATCTCCACGGGCACCGATCACCTCAAGGATGCGCTGAGCAAGCTCGACGCCCACCGCCTCAAGCTGCTCATCAACACGCATTTCCACTTCGACCACACCGACGGCAACGCGGCGCTGCACCTCGACGGCGCCTTCATCATCGCCCAGGACAACACTCGCTCGCGCCTGCTCAAACCGCAGACCATCCAGGCCTACGCCGCCAATTTTCCCGCCGCGCCGGACGCCGGTCTCCCTCAGGCCACATTCTCTGAGTCGGAGACCCTGTGGGTGAACAACGATCAGCAGGACCTGGTCCACGCCCCCGATGCTCACACCGATTCGGACATCTTCGTTCACTTCAATAAAGGCAATGTCATCCATACCGGCGATCTGTGGTTCAACGGGATGTACCCGCTCATCGACACTGGCTCCGGCGGCTCCATCAACGGCATGATCCGCGGAGTCGATGAGGTGCTCTCGCGCGCCGATGAGCGAACGAAGATCGTCCCCGGCCACGGCCAGCTGGGGGATAAAACCGCTCTGCAGGGCTATCGTGAAATGCTCGTCACGGTCGCCGATCGAGTGGAGCGGCTGAAGGCCCAGGGCAAGACGGTTCAGGAAGCCGTAGCGGCCAAACCCACAGCCGACCTCGACGCCACCTGGGCCAAAGGAAGCATCCAGGCAGGCACCTTTGTTGCGCTCGTCTACGACTCCCTGTAAACCGGTCCCGCACCATTTCCCTGGCCGCTAACCGCCAGCCGCTCCCCCGCGCAGGTCCGCAGATACGCGTGCACCAGCGTGATCAGCTCTTCGCGCAGAATCTCCGCCTCCCGCTCCGGCGATTTCGATTCGAGGATGCGGCGCGAGATCCCGTTCAGCGCTGCCTGAACCACCGACGCCACAACCTCCGGATCCTTCGTGAGGCCTTCCTTGGCCGTGGCAAACAGCGCGGCGATCGCGTGCACGCCCCGTGTACTGTTCGACTTCGCAATGGCCGCTCCCTCCACATCGGAGCTGACCGCATACAGCACGGCGCTCGTCTTCACGCTCCGCATCTTCGCGGCGAGAAACCTCTCGATCAGCGCGCGGCTCATCTCCAGCAGTCCGGCCCCGCGGTTCTGCTCGCAGGCGCGTTCGACGGCCTGGCGGATCTCCTCCATATGGCGTCGCAGGCAGGCCTGCAGCAGCGCGCTCTTATTAGGGAAGTATTGATACAGCGTTCCCACGGAGACGCCCGCGCGGCGCGCGACCTGCGTGGTCGTCAGCCGCTCCTTGCCGCTGGTCAGCAGAACCTGAATGGTGGCGTCGAGAATCGCGTCCACGGTGACCGAGGATCGCGCCTGGACGGGCGTTTTTCGCGGGTGGAGCGTGGGTCGGGCGGCGGTGGGCAAATGCGAACTCCGAAACTGAAGGTTCCTTCATCTGTTTACCATGGGGCTTTGCAGGCCGCCAGGAGGATGAATGACGAAGACCGAAACCACGAA
>JBKICP010000015.1:0-4018 GCA_046567085.1 Acidobacteriota bacterium | reverse complement strand
ATCACCTCGTCGTTGCCGGTTCGGAAGCGGGGCTGGTGGATCTGGATCCGGAGAAGATCGTGCACAGCGGCCGTCTGGGCCCTGGGCAGATGATGCTGGCCGACCTCGAGAACCACGTCTTCTACGAGGACGAGGAACTGCAGGCGTTGTTCGATCGCTCCGCACCGGACTACGAAAAGCTGCTGGAGAGCGCGACGCTGGAGTCGACGGCGACGGTTCCGGGGATCGATCCCGCGGAGCTGAATCAGCTGCAGCTGGGCTTTGGCTACACCAAAGAAGACGTGAACATGATCGTGAAGCCCATGGCCATGGAGGGCAAGGACGCTGTCTGGTCGATGGGAGACGATACGCCGATTGCGCCGCTGGCGCGCACGCCGCGCCCGGTCTACGCCTTCTTCCGGCAGCGCTTCGCCCAGGTGACGAATCCGCCGATCGATTCGCTGCGCGAAGCCTGTGTGATCCAGCTGCACACGCGGCTCGGCCCGTGGCCGCACATTCTGAACACGCGCGAGCGGCTGCCCGGGCTTTCGCTGCAGTCGCCGTTCCTGTCGCTGGCGCAGATCGATTCGCTGCACCAGCGCAAGCACGACCTCGCGGGCGATCTGCCGCTGGCAGTGCTGGACTGCGTCTTCAACCCCGGCTGCAATCTGCTGATCGCGCTGGACGATCTTTGCAGCAAGGCCATCGAGCTGGTGCGCGGCGGCGCGGCCGTTCTGCTGCTGACGGATCGCGGCTGCGGCGAGCAGGCGATTCCGATTCCTATGGCGCTGGCCACCGGGGCGGTGCATCACGCGCTGATTCGGGGCGGGGAACGCGTCAAGGTCGGACTAGCGGTCGAGGCAGGGGATTGCCGCGATCTGCATCACGCCGCCGTGCTGATGGGCATGGGCGCGGGCGCGGTTTGTCCGTGGCTGGCGCTGGAGACGGCGCGGCAGATGAATCCGGAGAAGGGCGAGGCGAATCTGCTGCACGCCTTCGATCTGGGGCTGGCCAAGATCATGTCGAAGATGGGCATCTCCGTGGTGGACAGCTACCGCGGCGCGCATCTCTTCGACTGCCTGGGACTGAGCCAGGAGGTGGTGGACCGCTGCTTTGAGGGCACGCCGGCTCCGCTGGGTGGGATCGGCTTCCCGGAACTCGAGGCGCAGGTCCGCGAACTGTGGATGGGCGCTCGCGGCGGCGATGCCGGACAGGAGTCTCCTGAAGCCGGCGATGGCGGACCGCTGGTGACGGTGGCGGCTGCGAAAGATCTGCCGGACTACGGCTGGGTGCGATTCCGCAAGGCGGATAAGTCCGAGCCACACAACTGGCAGCCGCAGACGGTGCGGTTGCTGCAGACGATTACAGGCGCGACGAAGGCGGGTGCGGCTCCAGCGGCGGATTCTGCCGTTGCGTGGCAGGCTTTCGCCACTCAGGCCACGGAGAAGCAGCCGGCGGTTCTGCGCGATTTGCTGGAGGTCCGCGCTGCTGCTGAGGCTTTGCCGGTCGGAGAGGTGGAACCGGCGCAGAAGCTCTTCGGCCGCTTCATCGCCAGCGCGATGTCGCTCGGCTCGCTGAGCCCTGAAGCGCACCAGACGATCACCGCCGCGATGAACCTGCTTGGCGGGCGGTCGAATACCGGAGAAGGCGGGGAAGATCCCGCCGTGTACGAGCCGGGAGCGAAGCTGCCGCTGGTGGGAAATACCTTTCCGTCGGAGCTGCTCAACAACAAGGTGAAGCAGGTGGCCTCGGCGCGGTTCGGCGTCACGGCCGAGTATCTGATGCACGCCGAAGAGCTGGAAATCAAAATCGCGCAGGGCTCGAAGCCGGGCGAGGGCGGCCAGCTTCCCGGGCATAAGGTGACGGAGCTGATTGCGCGCCTGCGGCATGCGCAGCCTGGCGTGCAGCTGATCAGCCCTCCGCCGCACCACGATATTTATTCCATCGAGGATCTGGCGCAGCTGATCTACGATCTGCGCCGGATCAATCCCAAAGCTGCGATCGGCGTGAAGCTGGTCTCCGAATGCGGCGTGGGAACGGTGGCTGCGGGTGTGGCGAAGGCGTACGCGGACTACATCGTCATCGCCGGACACAACGGCGGAACGGGCGCATCGCCGCTGTCGAGCATCAAGTATGCGGGCAATCCCTGGGAGCTGGGGCTTGCGGAGGCGCAGCAGGTGCTTATCCGGAACGGCCTGCGCGGGCGCGTGCGTCTGCGCTGCGACGGCGGGCTGCGCACGGCGCGCGACATCGTGATCGCGGCCCTGCTCGGTGCGGATGAATTTGCCTTCGGCACCGCGGTGCTGGTCGCGCTGGGCTGCGACATGGCGCGGCAGTGCCACCTGAACACCTGTCCCACGGGGATTGCGACGCAGAAGCCCGAACTCCGCGCGAAGTTCCGCGGGAAGCCGGAGCATCTGGTGAGGTTCTTCGAAGGGCTGGCCGGTGAGATTCGCGTGCTCCTCGCGCAACTGGGACTGCCTTCGCTCGATGCGGCGGTCGGCCGCACCGATCTGCTGGAGCAGGTTCGCTTCGACGGCTGTCTCGACCTTGCCTCCATGCTCGCGGCTCCGGCGGACGGCGGCGCGGCGCGGGCGAGGAACTGGCAGGGGCGGCGGAATCTGCGGCCTGAGGATCACGCGCCGATCGACGACGCGTGGGTCGAGCCGGCTCTGGCTGCCTACAAGGCGGGCGAACCCTATCAGGTCGACGCGCTGATCGCCAACGAAGACCGCACCTTTGGCGCGCGCCTGGCCGGCGATCTGGCCATGCTGCAATCCGCCGGGATGAAGCCAAAGGCTCCGCTGAGCTTCCGTGTCACTGGAGAGGCGGGGCAGTCGTTCGGCGCCTTTGCTGTGCCTGGTATGGAGCTGATCCTGAAGGGGCTCGCCAACGATTTTGTCGGCAAGAGCCTGTCGGGCGGCGAGGTGATCCTGCGCGGGCAGGGGCGTGCCGCGCTGCAGTCCGAGCTGCATACGATCCTCGGCAACGTCGCACTTTACGGGGCAACGAGCGGGGCGTTGTTTGCCGCCGGGCGCGCGGGCGAGCGCTTCGCGGTGCGGAACTCGGGCGCTCTGGCGGTGGTCGAAGGCGTTGGCGACCACGGCTGCGAGTACATGACGGGCGGCCTGGTGGCGGTGCTCGGCGCAACCGGCAACAACTTTGGCGCGGGCATGACGGGTGGAGAGGCCTGGGTCTTCGACGAAGATGGGGTTTTCCTCGCGCGCCAGCGCTACCACGCCGGCTTCCTCACGGCCGAACCCTGGGGCATGCTGGATGCAGCGGCGAGGGAGAGCATCCTCGGGCTGGTCCAGCTCCACGCGGAGAAGACGGCGAGCACGCGCGCGTTCTGGCTGCTCTCCAGGTGGGAGGAGCTGGCGCCTCGATTCGTGCGCCTGACTCCGAAGCCGCAGGCATAATCGGATTCCCCGCTCGGGCGCGTTCCAGGCTGGAGCGGGGGAACTCCGAAAGTAATGTTTGCAGGGCTTCATCCGCGGTCAGTGGCTCGGTGAATTGGTTGTATCCTTGAGGCATCCCGCGCAATCAAAAGACGGGTTTTGTTCTTCTGGCCATGCGTCCCTCCTCTCCCTCTGTGCGTCATCTGCTGGCAGGGCTGTTTCTCGGGCTTCTGCTTCTCCAGGGCTGCAGCAAATTCGAGTCTCACCCCGCGCGCGAATACGTGTACGTCTGGGCGCGCGCCACGTACCTGCGGGATCGGGTAGCCGCGGTGAGCAATCGAGTCGCCGAAGTCACCAACGGGCAGCGGCTGCAGGTGGTGGAGCACGGCCGACGGTTTCTCAAGGTCAGGACCGACAAAGGGGAACTGGGCTGGATTGAAGAACATGGGGTCATCGACCAGGCGACTTTCGATAAGTTCACGCAGATGGTGAAGGACAATGCCGGTACGCCGGTGGTCGGGACGGCGGTGCTGCGCGACGATTACTGGCTGCGGGACGCTCCGGGCCGGACGTCGGATCGGTTTTATCTCCTGCAGGAAAACGACAAGCTGCAGTTGCTGAATCGGGCATCGGTGCCGAAG
>JBKICP010000014.1:0-4477 GCA_046567085.1 Acidobacteriota bacterium | reverse complement strand
ACCAGGAACCTCAGCGGGCGGCATGGCCGGAAAATCATCGAGAAACTCATTGAAGTTCTCCGGCGAGGTGGACTGGACGCAGGGCTCCGACTGCGCCACGCCGTTAATGATCACAATGCCATTGCGCAGGTGAATGTGATCGCCCGGCACGGCTATGAGACGCTTGACCAGGAAAAGATCCTCAGGATTACCATTGGCGTCTGTTGGATCACCGGGCGAAAACGCCGCCTTGATGAACACCGCCGCATCCCCGAATGAAAGGCAGTCAGCCGTCAATGCACTCCGGACCGCCGGCCCCACGACAGCCTGGAGCTCGATCTTCCGCGAAATTGAATTGAAGCCGTGGCAACAATACGCCGAATTGAACTGCAGCCGTCAAACTGCATCCACAGTAGCAGGAGCAAGGAACTGCCGAACCGGCTCCGGATGGCATCTGCGCGTCCAATTCCGTCAGGAACGGCAAGAGACACCGTAACCACCATCGATCCACGCCGAAAGTCAAACCAATGAGAATCAGGCTATGATTTCAGACACCGCATAGGCGGGAGTGGAATCGCATCGGGATCACAGAAAGGAGGGAATATGCGCTCCTGGTCCTTATCCGTCTGCATCGGACTGTCTCTGATCGCCGCGCCGGCCCTTTCAGCCGCCTCCAGCGTTGAGAAGATCAAGAACCCCATAGTCGCCGTCACTGAGGACACGCTTGCGCCGGGTGAGTCAGAGGCGATCCTCAGCGATCACCCCAGCGTCGTCGTTCCCATGGCGAATGGCTCGGCCCAGTTCATCGCCTCCGGCGGCGGCGCGCAGGCGCAGGCCTTCAGAAGAGGAGGCGTCATCTTTCACGGTATCGGGTTCACCGCCATCAAAAACGATGGCGCCTTGCCGTTGCACTTCGCCCGTATTGAGTTCCTCACCGCCGGCAAGCCTGAAACATGGGGCAGCGCGGGGTTGACGCCGAGTTACAAGATTCTTCTCGATAACCGCTACGCCCGCGTTTACAGTATCCGGATTGCGTCCCAGGAATCGGAGCCGTTGCATACTCACCATGACCGCGTCGTCGTCGTGCTTGCCGGAGCAACGCTCGAACATATTCTGCCCAACGGCAAGAAAGAGCCGGTGGACCTGAAAACAGACGAGATTGCCTGGCACTGGGCAGCCACGCACAAGGGGCACAACCTGGGACAAACAGACTTCTGGGCAATCATCGTGGAGCCGAAATAGGTGCTCTGCGGATTACTGCCGCATCTGCACAATGCCGCTCATTGGCGCCGCGGTATTCCATAATGAACCAACGGCTGGCCAAGCCTTTCCTTTTTCCTGAAGACAGCGAGATACGGATGGCAAATTACGCCCGATCACCGGAAATGTCACACCGGCAATGGATGATGGTTCTGCTGCTGACCATCTCCGTCGTGGTGAATTACAGCGACCGCAGCAACCTCTCCATCTCCGCGCCGCTCATCGCACACCAATTTGCGCTGGATCCGCTGCGGCTTGGCGCTTTGCTCTCCGCCTTCTTCTGGACCTACGCGCTGATGCAGATCTTCGGTGTGGCCGGCTATCTGGCGGACAGGCTGCCCGTAGGCTGGGTCATGCTCGGCGGCTACAGTTTGTGGTCGGTGGCTACCATCCTTGCCGGTTTCACCTCGGGACTCACCACCCTGTTCCTCGTCCTCTTGCTCCTCGGCGTCGGCGAATCGGTGGCCTATCCCTGCTATTCGCGCATCTTTGCCGAACTCCCGCCCCAGCACCGCGGACGCGCCAACGCCATCGTCGACACTGGAACAAAGATCGGCCCCGCCCTGGGAGCCTTTCTGGGTGGGCTCATCCTCGTGCACTCTGGCTGGCGCATGCTTTTCTTCGTGCTGGGCGCTGCCGGCCTCCTGTGGATCCTGCCCTGGCTGCGCGTGATGCCTCGCCCGCGGCATGTTACCGCCGCACACCAATCCGCCTGCGATGTGCCGACCGTTGCCGGCTTCGCCCAGTTGGTACGCACGCGGTCTGCCTGGGGAACCTTCCTCGGCCACTTCAGCGGGAACTACTTCTTCTATTTCCTGCTTACCTGGCTTCCCACCTACTTCGTGCGCGAAGAACATCTGTCGATCCGCGCTATGTCGCGCCTCACCGCCGGGGTGTTTCTGCTCAGCGCTGTCATCACGCTGCTCGGCGGCTGGCTTTCCGACCGCCTCATCGCCCGCGGAGTTTCCGCTACCCGCGCGCGCCGCCCCTTCGTCGCTGGAGGCATGCTCATCGCCTCCAGCCTTGGCGCCATTGCCTTCGTACCCCATAATTTCACGCTCTCGCTGGCGATCATGGCCGTTGCCAGCATCGGCTACGGAGCCTTTGCCTCGAATCACTGGGCCATTTGCCAAACTCTCTCCGGCCCAAAAATGGCCGGCCGCTGGACCAGCCTCCAGAACGGCATCGCCAACCTTGCCGGAATCGTCGCTCCCTGGCTTGCCGGCTGGATCGCAGAGAAATACGGCAGCCTGCGCCTCACTTTCCTGGTCGTCGGTGCCGTGGCCCTCGGCGGCTCGGCAGCCTGGCGCTTTCTGGTCCGTGAAGTGGAACCGGTCGACTGGCAACTCCCCGCCACGGAGGAAATCGCCGCTGCTCGGGGCTCGCGGTCCTGATCCGTTGCCCCATGCGCTAACATGGAGACAGGATTGAGGCTACGCATGTTTGTTGTGGTTTGGCGGTTCGAAATTACCGAGGAAAAAGTCCCGGCCTTTGAGGCCGCCTATGGCCCCGAAGGAACCTGGGCAACGCTCTTCCGCACCTCGCCACACTATCTCGGCACCGAGCTGCTCCGTGACGCCTACGTTCCTGGCAGCTACCTCACCATCGACCGCTGGGCCAGCGAAGATGCCTTCCGTGCCTTCCGCAAGGAGCACGACCAGGAGTATGAAACCCTCGACCGCTCCTGCGACGACCTGACTGCCCAAGAGACTCGCATCGGCGCCTATACGGTTTAGCTGCGTCCGAGTTCCTCCGCATCGGCCTGAATTTTCGGATCGAAATCCGGTCGTCTGCGGCCACCCGAAAATATTCTCCATTCTTTCGCTCTTTTCGCTGTCTTTGCCCGCCCCCACCCTGCTACAATCTGCAACGAAATCCAAAATTCCGCCCGCGATCTTTCCTGCCCGTAAAGCATGGAATCCGGAAAGCGGGCTCCCATACCAGGAGCATTCCCGATGGCCATCGCCGACGACCGCGCCAAAGCTGTAGAACTCGCCCTTGCCCAGATTGAAAAGCAGTTTGGCAAGGGCTCGATTGTGCGTCTCGGCTCGCGCGAGGCGCTGATGCCGATCGCGGTCATCTCCACCGGATCCATCAGCTTCGACGCCGCCCTCGGCGTCGGCGGCCTCCCCCGCGGGCGCGTCACAGAGGTCTTCGGCCCCGAGTCCTCCGGCAAAACCACCATCTGTCTCCAGGTCGTCGCGGAGGCACAGCGCCTCGGCGGCATGGCTGCCTTTGTCGATGCCGAGCACGCGCTCGACCCCGGCTACGCCAAAAAGCTCGGCGTCGATGTCGACAATCTTCTCGTCTCGCAGCCCGACTCTGGCGAGCAGGCCCTCGAAATCACGGAGGCGCTGGTCCGCTCGGGCGCCATCGATGTTCTCGTCGTCGACTCCGTCGCCGCCCTCGTCCCCAAGGCAGAGCTCGACGGCGAGATGGGCGATTCCCACGTCGGCCTCCAGGCCCGCCTCATGTCGCAGGCCCTGCGCAAGCTCACCGGCACGGTCTCCAAGTCCCGCACCGCGCTCATTTTTATTAATCAAATTCGCGAGAAGATCGGCGTCATGTTCGGCAACCCCGAAACCACCACCGGCGGCCGCGCCCTCAAGTTCTACTCCTCGGTCCGCGTCGATATCCGCCGCATCGCCGCCGTCAAGGAGGGTGACCAGGTCGTCGGCTCGCGCACCAAGGTCAAGATCGTCAAGAACAAGGTGGCTGCGCCCTTCCGCGAGGCTGAGTTCGACATTCTCTACGGCGAGGGCATCAGCCGCGAAGGCGACGTCCTTGACCTCGCCGTCACCCACAACATTGTCGAGAAGTCCGGCGCCTGGTACAGCTACGCCGGCGAGCGCATCGGCCAGGGCCGTGAGAACACCCGCAACTTCCTCAAAGAGAACAAGGACACCTTCGCCAAGATGGATGGCGAAGTCCGCAAGCGCCTCGGCATCGGCCAGAACGCCAAAGCCGAAGTCCCCGAAGTCCCCGCCACCGGCCCCGCAGAAGCCAAGGATGCCGTGCGCGGGCGGCGCGGGTAAAGCGGCCGATTCAGCTCAGATCCACCACAAATGGCAGGCGGGCAGGTGGCCCGCTCACGGATCTCGGTACATATTGCAACGTGTCGGGAGATGTGCCCCGTGTATGACAGCGCTGCCTGCTGTCAAGCAAAAACTGCGCGCAGCCTCCCGTGGTGGTCGGGGCGGTGTCAAGGGCGCCGTACTTTGGCGTTCATCTTGACCCT
>JBKICP010000013.1:0-23216 GCA_046567085.1 Acidobacteriota bacterium | reverse complement strand
TGCCCGGCTTCGCCCAAAGTTGGTTTGGGCAGTCCCTCCGCGTTGGTCCCCATACTTCGGCTTTCCCGATTCCCTCGGAAGTGGCTGGGATCTCCCGGTGGAATCTCCGGACCTGAGCGCGTGCGGCGTTCAGGTCCGGCACTCCTGCGGCGGAACCGGCAAAGATCCGGCCGGCTGCCGCTTGGTTCCTGCTGTTACTTCTGCAGCGTGCGAATGTGGGCGACGACCTCGTTGATCTGAGCGTCGGTGAGCTTGCCCGCGTAGCCCTGCATCTTGCCCACACCGTTCTTCGTGGCCTTGGCCAGCTCGGCATCCGTCATCTTCACGTCTTCGGCAGATTTCAGCGAGCGCACCTTCATCGTCTTGCCAACAGGGGTGTTGCCCGTTCCATCGGTGCCGTGGCACATCGCACACTTGGCTTTGTAAGTCGCCTCGCCGGACTGAGCGAAGGCGGGAACTGCAAGGGAGAGACTGACCAGAGCGAGGACTGCAATGCGACCGTTCACTTTGTGCTCCTTGGTGCGAAGGCCGGGCCAGGAGCCCCGGCCTTCTTTCTGGTTTTGCTCAGAACTCGTAATGGAATCCGAGCGTCACGTTGTTCGCGTGGAAGTTACGCGGCGCGGTCAGACCGGAAGAGGCTTCGGTCAGGCCGGTAGGACCAGTGATCGACGGCGAGTTACAGGGAATGACCGCTGCGGTCGCCGAGGTTGAGGTGCTGCAATAAGCTGCCCCGGAAGGACCGCCCTCGCCGTAACCGAAGAAGTCATACTCTGCCTTCCAGATGAACCCTGGACGAAGTGTCCAGGCTACATTCGCGAAGGGCGACTGATAGGTGGAAACCAGTGAGCCGGCAACGTCGCGCGCATCCTGGTAGAAACGGGTACCGTTCACCGAACTGATGCGATAGCCGATGTCGGAGTGCAGCTTGCGGTTCGGCGACAGCATGAGCGCCGCCGTTCCGGCCTGGGTGGGAGCGTCTTCAAAGTCTCTCCCAAACCAGTCCACCGGGGTCGTCGTCCCACGGCCAAAGATGCCCTGGCAAACCCCATTTGCGTAGACGTTCGGGGGGATCGGTGTCCCCGGAGTCGTCGCCGCACCGGGATACCCAGCACCCGCAGCACCGCTCGTGTAGCAGATATTGGTTGCGGTATAGATGTCGCTGTAGGTGTAGCTGAAATCGAACCCGTAACGCTCATTCGGAATCAGATCCGCGCTCACGCTGGCAATACGGCTCTGCGCAACGTGGTTGATCGGACCATAGTAGATGACACTGCCATCGGCAATATCGGCCCCGGAGTTATTGGTGCTGTTATGCAGCTCCATGTCGTTGAAGACACCGGAAATCGTCGCCCACGACTTCGGCTTGTAGAGGGCATGCAGGCGGTAGTGCTGCAGCTCACGTGGAGCCACCGGGGTGAAGACGTTGTCGGCATACAACATCTCAACCGAACCATCGACGTTCCACTGATTGGTCGGACGAACGGAGAGATTCAGGATCCCGCCGTTCTGGCTGATCGTCACGGTGCCGCAATAGCCATCGGGATTCCCCGTGTAGCCCGCCGGGGCGGTGGCAGGACACTCGGCGACCGGGCCCGTACGCGCGTTTCCTCCCGAGGCTTCTCCAATCAGGTGATTCTGGTGCCGATAGGTGAGCGAGACCGTTGTCTTCGACCAGCCATCCCAGGTGGCGGTGACATCGTTCGTGATGTACCGCTCCCCAAAGAAGGCGGGAAGGGGCTGACCGATGTTGCTGCTGCCGCCAAAGGTACTGACCCCGGCCGCCGCAGCGGTCGTGGTCAGCGTGGGATAGTTGATCGTCTCGCTGGTCGCAGTCGCCGGCGTCGCCAGCGTCGTCCGGCTGGTCATCGTGCTCGATCCAGGTTGCTGAGCACTGGAGTACGTGAAGGCATCCGAGAAGCTGAGTTTCGACGTCGCCTGCCAGTTGATGCCGTAGTCAATTGCCGTTACCTTCCGTTTGGCCTTCGCATTGGCGGTATAGATCAGAGAACGAGTCGCTCCCGCCGTTCCCGAAGCCTTGGTCAGCCCCTGGAAGTTCTCGTAGTAGTTGGGAAGGTTCATGCTCGCATCCGTATAGCGAACATCCCCGTTCATGGCGACATTCCGGATACTGGAGCTCTGGAAACGGAAGACTTCGGTCGGATAAAGAAAACGCGTCGGCTGATAGCGCTGATAACTCGTGGACACCGCGCAGGCCGGATTGATGATCGGCAGGCCGCCCGGCGTGTTCGGAGCAGACAGGAACGGAGTCGTGCCGGTGCTGTTCGCGTTGCACAGTGAGGCGGCCGTCGGCGCTGTGGTGCTGTAGTACGCAACCAGCGGAGCGACCGGGGTGCCATCCGGCTCCTGGAAGATGAAGCTGGACGGGTTCAGAGTGAACCAGGAATCCGCCTTATAGTGATCGACCTGCTCCTCAAACGTGAGCTTCGTATCCCGGACCGGCTTCCAGTCGAGGGCCCCAAAGAAACGGTCGGTGCCGTTGCGCTGCATTTCTTCAAGAATCACAGAGGAGGAACCGGCGTACTGATAGCCGCTCGGCGTCAGGCTGGGCCCCTGAAAGATATCGCTGGAGTACCCTGCACGGAACGAGACCTTCGACACCGGAAACAGAGTCAGATCCGTATCCGTCATGCGCCGGACCGTGTTGAACAGGAACGGCGACTGCATCACCTGCGGCCAGACATAGGAGCCCGACGCTCCGCCCGCCCCCACAGGAACCGTCAAGCCTCCTGGAACATTCGGGTTACCCAGCAGATCGTAGTCGAAGTACTGGCGGTCCCGGCGGAATGTCCCGGAGAACTCGTACAGGTTGCCCTTGTAGAAATTCATGCGGGCAAAATTGTTCGGGTCGCCGCCCCACCCATTACTGAAAGCGCTCAGGCCGTCGACCAGCATGTGCTTCGTACCCGGAAGAGCATGCAGTTCGAAGGTTTCGCCCAGCACGCGCGGGCCCGACGCCATGTTGACCATGGTGTCGTACATGGATCCGCTGCCGGCAAGATTCACCATGCGGCCACCCATGTCGATGGACTCATGCAGCGTGTAACCGCTGGGAGCAACCGGCTGCTGCGCATCCGGCACCGAAGTTACGTCCTGGGCGGCCATGCCTGTACCCATTGCCAGAAGCGCGATTCCCACTCCTCCGGCGATCCGCCGAACCCCGGCGTGAAGGGGCTGCCGTTCGAACAGCCAGGTCATCCATTGAATCCTTTTCATATGAGGCCTCACCTCGGGTAAATACCGTCTCCCACACCGCACACCCGATCCGCACCGGACTGCGCCTTCCGTGTGGCCGAAGGATGCAGTCCGGCGGACGTTTATCGGAGAAATGCCCAGTTGATGTTCGATCCGTGAATGTAGGTATGGCAGCTGGTGCAGGGCTGATACGACGCCGAGCCCGCGCCCATGCCATGGATCGTGCTGTTGGCAACCGGGCTGTGGCACTGGTTGCAGAGCGTGTTAATCGACGGCATGTTCAGCATCCGCGCGTTCTGCGAACCGTGCGGGCTGTGGCAGCCGAGGCAGCCTTCCGCGCGTACCGCTGCGTGCTCGTAGACGAACGGTCCGCGAGTCTCGGCGTGGCACCGGGTGCAGATCGCATTCTGATCGGCCGTTGCCTTGAGATTGTTGGGCTGGAAAGTGCCGTGCACGTCATGGCAGTCGTTGCAGCTCACCACGCCTTCGTTCACCGGGTGATGGAACGGCATGTTGAACGAGGACTTCTGATCGCTGTGGCACTGGAAGCAGAGCTTCGGCTGTTCGGCCTTGAGCAGATGCTCCGGCGTTTCCGCCTTGTGCACGCTGTGGCAGCTGGTGCAGCCCACTCCCGCCTTCGCGTGCGGAGAACGATCGAAGTTCGGGTGCGTTCCCGCGTGGCAGCCGAGGCAGGTCTCGTCGACCTGCTTCACGCTCATCTTGTCGAAGCGCTTAATCTTCGTAACATCGCCACCGCCTTCCACGTGGGCCTGGCCCGGACCGTGGCAGCTCTCGCAGGTAACGCCCTTGCCGGAATGTTCGAGAGCGAGCCGGGAGTGGGGATTGGTACCGAACTTCTTCACCACATCCGCGTGACAGGTCTCACAGGTCTCCTGACCGACGAAATTCGTCGAGCCAGCTGCCGCCTTCGGTTGGGAAGTTGACACCGCCTGCTGGCCACCGCCAGCGGCGAGCGCCAGCCTGGTTCCTGCGAACCCGGTCAGCAGCAGAAGACACGCGATGCTGAGTAGGAAACGGCGCATGCGTATTCACCTCGCACAGCAGGAAAGGGCTTCGAAACTTCCCCTCAGCCCTGGTCTGCTGAAAATTACAGCTTCATGTACTCGTGGAGAATAACGGTGCGCCGGAGGGATCTACAGTGATCCAAATCACATCGTGAAGTTACTGATCGCGCTGTGATTTGTGTCACTTAGGCAATGGGAGTTCGCCTTATCGGGAAAGGAACCCGAACCGCGCCGGGAGCACCGTAAGTGCTGCAAAACCGTGCTGCAGGGGCCGGGCAAGGACGAAAAACAAACGAGCAACGTCCCCCACAGGCAGCATTACCTTGGTGCTGCGCTCCTCACGATTGTTGCTGGGAGCGATCGCCGATTTCCGCAGAAATGCCCGATCCCTTCGGCGCCCTGCCCACGCTGGCGCCGACCGTGCGCCGGGAGCGGCGACGATCCAGCCACGTTTGCCACTCGTCCATCCCCTTCCCCGTCGCGCAGGAGACTTCGAGAATCTCGATCTCCGGATTGATTTGGCGCGCGTTCGCTTTCGCCGCTTCGATGTCGAAAGGAACGTAAGGAAGAAGATCGGTCTTGGTCAAAACCAGCAGAGAAGATTTCAGAAAGATGGAAGGGTACTTCAGAGGCTTGTCTTCGCCCTCGGTGACGCTGAGCAGAACGATCTTCGCCTCTTCGCCAAGATCGTAGCTGGAAGGGCAGACCAGGTTGCCGACGTTTTCGATGAACAGGATGTCGATATCGCGGAGCGACCACGCTTCCAGATGACGCTCGATCATCTTGCCATCCAGATGGCAGACCCCCGCCGTGACGATCTGCTGCACGGGAAAGCCGTAGCGCGCGAGGCGCCGGGCGTCGTTTTCCGTCTGCAGGTCGCCGGTCAGAACCGCGACCTTCGTCTCCGGAGCAAAGGAGGCCAGCGTCTTTTCCAGAAGCGTGGTCTTGCCGGATCCCGGAGAGCTGATGAAATTCAGGCAGAGAATCTCGTTCTCCGCGAATCGTCTGCGAAGTTCGAGGGCGATGCGCTGATTCTCATTCAGGACTTTCTGCTCGACACGAACAACCGTCATGGCTCCTCCACTTCGATGAAGGCAATGTCCAGCTGATCGCCGCTGACGAAGCTGGTGCGCTCCCCGTGGCAGCGTGGACAGGGGGCGCTGCCGAACGGCGAAACCTGCGACGAGGAGAACTCGTGAGCGCAGGCTTCACAGCGGTTCACTCGCGGACAGGATTCGGTGCTCAGCACGACAGTCCGGTCCTCCGTCTCGGCGGTGATGCATGCGAAGGCAAAACGCAGCGCTTCGATATCCACACCGGAGAGGATGCCGACCCGCACCCCGATCGCGATCAGTTTCGATCCCGGCCGGCGCTCGACTTCCCGCCGTCCCGCCTCGAGAATCGACGTGGCAATGCCCACTTCATGCATGGGCTGAGCCTTGCCGCGAAACGGCGATGGATGGGCGACGCATCATCGATCCCTCTGGGGCGGGAAAGCCGCCTGCGCGGCGGCTGTCTTCTACCAATAACAACTTTCTTCCGACGCTGCCAGCTGCGGGATTCCGATCCCAGGCGCCGTGGATTCTTCAGAATCGCCGGCCGCCCAAAGAGCGATCTGGTCCAGCGTATGCTCCACCAGCAGCGGCAGAGCCGCTTCCACCGGCGGCGTCAGCTCGGTGCCCCACTCGATCCGGTGCGGCTGGACGCCCATCACCACCAGTTCGGCAGGGGCATTGCCAATCAGGCGCATGGAAGCAATGAGGTCGGAAAATCCGAGCAGGTGGACGCTCTTCGAAACGGGCAGGTCCGCGATCGCGTCGCCGGAGTAGCGAAGCAGCGTGCCCGGCTCGGCGCCGGCGTCGATGGCGTCCAGCGCCAGCACGTGGGTATAACCGTCCAGCGGATACAGCAGGTCGAGGCCGAGCGTGCCTCCCTCGATGAGCGCAACCGAAGCGGGCAGACGAGGGTCGGCACGCAGGCGATGCACAGCCAGCATGCCAACCGCATCGTCGGTACGCATCAGATTGCCGAGGCCGAGGATCGCGATGCGGGGCGAAGTCATCGATCCCAGTCCCGCGTGCGGTGGATCTTGCGCTTGCTGAAGAGTGCCTGCCGCTCCAGATCCGCAATCTTCAGCTCTTCTTCGATGGTTGCATCGTCCACAAATTTGTAACCGCTGAAGATACTTTCCATCTCGGCGTTGCGCTCCGTCATGGCGACCAGAGTCGCGCTGTACACGTGGTGGATGAAGAATCCCATCAGGAAGAACATGAACAGGAAGTGGACGAAGCGGATCCACTGGATGTTGATCAGAGACGGGATCCAGCCGACAAAGAAGCGCAGCGTCGGCGATCCCTCCACCGTCGCAAACAGCACCAGCCCGGTCACGCACTCGCAGGCGATCATGAAGTAGACGATGATGTACGTCAGCCCGGCCAGTGTGTTATGGCCGATCTGCTCGAAGGGCTTGCGCTGCTGGAACGTGTAGTAGCGCACCATCGCCTTCAGGCTCTTCCACTGCCGCTGCGTGAGCGGGAGGAACTGACGCCAGCGCGCCCAGTGATTGCCGGCGAAGAACCAGTAAATCCGGACCAGCAGCGCCCCGATCAGCTCGAAGCCGGCCAGCTCGTGGATGAAACGGACCGTCCCCATGGTCCACTCGCGCGGACCATGGAAGACGAGGAAGGGGTGGTTCATGTAGAGGCCGGTCCACGTCAGCACGGTGACGGCCGCGACGATCCCCCAGTGGCTCAGCCGCACGGGGAGCTCCCAGACGTAGACGGGGACGAGGTGTTCCTCGCCCGCCGCCACCTGTGGCTTCGGGGCGGGACGAACGAGAGTCGCCATCACATACCTCCCGTCAGACACTGAGCCGCGGAAACAGGAGAGAGCGACGTGGATCCCTCCGCTTCCGGTACGGCCACCACTTCACGGCCATAGCTGCGGCCCTTTCCGTCGACCACGTGCACGGCACACGCCAGGCAGGGATCGAAGGAATGAACGGTACGAAGCACTTCCAGCGGACGCTCCGGATCGGCGATGGGCGTATTCAGCAGAGCGGCTTCGTATGCGCCGCGCTGCCCGTGCACATCTCTCGGTCCGGCGTTCCAGGTCGAAGGAACGATGGCCTGGTAATTGACGATCTTCTTGTTCTCGATCTCCACCCAGTGGCCCAGCGAGCCGCGCGGCGCTTCTTCCAGTCCGAAGCCGGCGCAGGACTTCGGCCAGGTTTCCGGATCCCACTTGTCGCCGTTGTGAATGCGGACGTTGCCGTGCGCCATGTTGTTGTCCAGTTGCGCGATCCAGTCCGGCAGCTTCTGCACCACGAGATCGGCTTCGATCGCCCGTGCCGCGGTGCGTCCGAGCGTGGAGAACAGCGCCGTGGGCGGAGCGTTGAACTTCGCCAGCACAGCGTCGACCGTCTTCTTCACCTGCTCGTTGCCCGAGGCGTACGCCACCAGCGTGCGGGCCAGCGGACCCACTTCCATCGGCTTGTCGTCGTAGCGCGGCGACTTGAGCCAGGAATACTTGGCGTTGGTGTCGAGGTTCAGATACGGCGGTTTCGGACCGGAATACTTCGGGTTCGTCTCCCCCTGTGCCGGATGGCGGCTGACCTGATCGCCCTCCGCGTATTCGTACCAGGAGTGCGTCACATACTCGGCGATCTTCCCCGGATCGACCGGGTGCACGGTGGAGAGATCGTGGCCAAGGATCACGCCCCGCGGGTAGAAGAAGCCCGCCGGATCGTTGATGCTGCCCGACGGCAGATCGCCGTAGGCCATGAAATTGCCAAGACCTTCCCCATAGCCGAACCACTGCTTGTAGAAGCCGGCAATGGCCAGCACGTCGGGGATATAAACCTGCTGCACGAAAGTTTTGGCACGAGCCGCAAGCTCATTAAAGAGCGTGATGCGTTCCGGATTAATGACCGCTTCCGGCTCGTTGCCATCGATTGCGGTAGACATCCCACCCACAAGAAACGTCTGCAGGTGTGGATTTTTACCGCCCAGGACCGCGTGGATGCGAATGAAATCCCGCTGCATGTCAAGCGCTTCGATGTAATGCGCGACGGCGAGCAGGTTCGCTTCCGGCGGCAGTTGGTAAGCAGGGTGTCCCCAGTCACCGCTGCTAAAGAGGCTCAACTGCCGGCTGGCGACCAGCGCCTTGACGCGGTCCTGGACTCCCTTGAAATACGTTGTGCTCGACTTCGGCCATTCCGAGATCGACTGCGCAAGCTGCGAAGTCTTCGCCGGATCGGCCTTCAGGGCTAAGGTCACATCGACCCAGTCGAGCGCATGGAGGTGATAGAAGTGAATGACGTGATCCTGGACGTTCTGCGCCCCCGCGATGATGTTGCGGACCAGGCGCGCGTTGTCCGGGACTTCGATGCCCAGCGCGTTCTCCACGGCGCGAACCGAGGCCAGCGCGTGAACCGTGGTGCAGACTCCACAGATGCGCTGCGCCCAGATCCACGCTTCCCGCGGATCTCGGCCGCGCAGGATGATTTCGATACCGCGGAACATGGTGCCGGAGCTCCAGGCGTCTGTTACGTGGCCTCCGTTCACCTCCGTCTCGATGCGGAGATGACCTTCAATGCGGGTTACCGGATCGATGACAACACGCGACATTTCAGTTCACCCCCGTCGTGGATGGATCCGCCGGCTTTTCCGCTACAGCGGCTTCAGCATGCGGGTGGAAGTGATCGCGAACCACATGTCCAACGGCATGAGCAGCGGTCGCTACGGCAACGCCGGATACCACCGTCCAGCCGATTTCGGAGGCGGTGACATCCACACCGAAGCCCGCCGGGCGCGGCAGACGGTCGTAGAAGGGCGACTTGGTGTCCCAGAAGTGCGCAGAGGCGCACCCGATGCAGCCGTGCCCGGCCTTCACCGGCCAGCTGGTCGAGTCGTTATAGCGGACCGTCGGGCAGTTGTAGGTCGTCTCCGGTCCCTTGCACCCCATCTTGTAAAGGCACCAGCCCTGACGGTGGCCTTCATCGCCCCACGCCTGCACGTAGCGGCCGGCGTCATAGTGGGCGCGGCGCTCGCACTGGTCGTGGATCAGCTGCCCATAGGCAAAGAGCGGACGGTTGTCGCCGTCCATGGCAGGCAGCACGCCGAACGTCAGATAATGCACCAGAACCGCCGCCGTGTTGGCCGGATTGTGCGGGCACCCGGGCAGGTTGACGACCGTAACTCCCGGAACGGCTTCGTGCAGCCCCATCGCCCCGGTCGGATTGGGATTCGCTCTCGGCAGGCCGCCATCCCAGGCGCAGGAACCAATGGCAATGCAGGCCGCCGCGTTGCTGCAGACCTCCCGGGCGATGTCGAGCGCCGTCCGTCCCCCGATCGTGCAGTAGATCCCATCGTCCGCCGTGGGAATCGACCCCTCGACAACGACCAGATACTTGCCCTTCTCCTCCTCCACCACGCGCCGCAGCGCCGCTTCCGCATGCTTGCCGTACCCGGCCATGATCGTCTCGTGGTACTCCCAGGAAATCGTCTCCAGTACCACTTCTTCGACCGTGGGATGGGTGGAGCGCAGCATAGCTTCGGAGTTCCCGGCGCAATCCTGGAATTCCAGCCACACCAGCGTGGGTTTGCGCTTCTGCCCGAGCGCGTTGGCGATCGTCTGCCCGTAGCTCTTGGGCAGCGCCAGAGTCGCGGCCATCGTGCCGCAGAACTGCATGAATCGCCGGCGCGAAACCCCGCGCCTTTGACATAACTCCAGAACCGATTCCTCTTTGGCCATTCGGCCCTCCCGTCTGCTTCCGGAAAGTGGAAAATCGCAGACAGACCCTAACCCGGGGCAAAAACTGTTGTATGTGACTTACATCACCTTAGGCGTCTCCGGGGAGGACGCTCGGCTTCAGACATTAAGCAACAGCCCTGCCGAGGATGCCGGTGACCCGCGTCACATGAAGTTGTAGCGACAGTCACAGCGACCGGAAGGGGCTGGCGGGAGACTTGCGGGCAGGGAGGTTTTCCGCCATGAAAACCCTCGACCATCCCGCCACCAGCAAACGTACGTTTGTGGTCCCGGAGAAGATTCTTGTTGCCACCGATCTGGACGATGCGGACTATCTCATCCCTCACGCCGTAGCCCAGGCGCGGGCCTGCGGCAGCACCCTGACTCTGGTCCACGTCATCCCGCCCGGACAGGCAGTTCCTCTCGACGCCAGTGCCATCCCCTATCTCGATGTTGCTGAAATGAAAAAGGAAGCGGAGACCACCCTCCAGCGCGTCGCCGCCCAGGCGCAGGCCAGCGGAATCTCCTGCGACGTCGTCGTCACGGAAGGCAATCCACGGGAACGAATCGCGGACCTTGCCCATGAGATGAACGCGGGCCGCATCATCGCCGGAACGCACGGCCGGCGCCATCTCAGGAAGTTCCTGCTGGGTTCGGTCGCGCACGAGATCCTTCGCTCTTCCGATGTGCCCGTCTGCACCATCGGTCCCCATGCCCACGAGGCTTCCTCCTTCGGCGCCCCCCGGCGGATCCTCCACCCCGTCTCCCTGTGCGCCGGTTATGAAGGCAGCGCGCGCATCGCCATCGAAATGGCGCAGTTCTACCGGGCCGATATCACGCTCCTGCACGTTCTTTCGCGCAGCGTGCAGACCCAGCCCGATGTCGACCGGGTCGTGGCATGGACCAAATCGGAGATGCAGCGGGCGATTCCCGAAGAGGCCGCTCTGTGGACGCATGCCACCGTTCAGGTGGAGATCGGCGACATCGTCGAAGAGGTCCTCAACGTTGCGAAGGAGAGCGCCGCGGACCTGATTGTCCTGGGCGTGAACGCCGATGTGTCGTTCTGGCCGATCCGCGGCGACGATACGGTCTACAAAATCATCGCCCAGGCGAAGGTCCCGGTGCTGAGCATGCGGCACCAGCTGAGAGCCAACGCATAAGTCGAGACGCCGTTGTGGTCCCGCTTCGTCCTTCCGGCTTCCTGCTTCGGCTCAGCCCCGGATGCCGATGACGCTCAGCATCCGTCCGGTATGGCCCTGCTCTGCCCGATACGAGAAGTAGCGGTTGTTCTGGCAGCGGGTGCAGTCGCCAACAACGGTGATCGCCTCGGGACGCACGCCGGCGTCGACAAGCTGCCGCCGGTTCGCCTCCATCAGGTCCAGATGCAGCGACGGCCCCAGCTCGCTGTGCCCCGGCGCTCGCGCCGTCAGGAACAGCATGGGATACTTCTCCTTCACCGGGTCCAGGTCCGACACCTCGTGGAACAGATCCGCAGCATAGCTGAACTGCGAGTTGAACTCGATCCGCACTTCCTCGCCAACCGCATAACAGCAGGCGGCAATTCCAGGCCCGATCGCGGCAACCAGATCCTCCGGACGGCTGCGAAACGCCACCCGCATCTTCCCTACCCCGTTCTCGACGATCCGCTTCACGGTGCCCCGCCACCCCGCGTGGAAGGCGCCAATGGCTTTCTTCTTCACATCGGCCACCAGCACCGGGATGCAATCCGCCGTCTGAATCGCCAGCAGCGTGCCGGGCTGATTCGTGATCAGGCCATCGCCCTGGCAGGCCGAGCCGTCCGACAGGTCATGCTCGCCGGCGCTGAGCACGCTGGAGGAGTGGATCTGCTTCAGCGTCACCAGCTGCATCTCCGCAGGAACCCCGAGAGCCGTCAGGAATCGCCGCCGGTTCTCAAGGACGTTCTCGCGCAAGTCGGACGGCGTGAACCCAAGATTGAGTTCGCCGCTCCGCTGTCCGCGCCCGTAGGCGGTCGTGACCCCGCCTGTCCGCGTGCTGAAACCGTGAACCAGCCACGGCCACGCCTCCCAGCCATCAGCCCGGACGACCTCGACCCGCGACCGGACCACACGCCGGGCCCGCTGAGGCTGGATCTCCCTGGGCTCCGGCTTTGCCTCCCTCTGCCGCCGGCGGCCGAGGGGGGAACGCGGATTGGAGGCCAGTTCGCCCTGGCGGACCAGTTCGTCGATAGGATCGGAAACAACAACACGTGGGGACGGCATTCTCTCCCCATTCTAGTGTCCCGTCGCAGGGGATGCCCTCACCATCGTCGTTCGCCGATTTGAAAGGCCTGGCCGCTCCTCCGACCCAAGATTCGTCGCCCTTCGCGAAGCGGTGCTGCGCAGCAGCACGACGGTAGAAGCCCCGGCCTTCAGGCCGGGGAATAAGCCAGCTCCAAAAGTCGGCCTTCAGGCCCGGGATTCAACTCCACCGCTCCTCCGACCCCAAAATTCGTCGCCTTTCGCGAAGCGGTGCTGCGCAGCAGCACGACGGTAGAAGCCCCGGCCTTCAGGCCGGGGAATAAGCCAGCTCAAAAGACGGCCTTCAGGCCCGGACAACTTCAACATGCTCAGCAGACCCGCCGCCCGCAGCCGGTTCACCGGCCGCCCGAAGGATCGGGCGAGCGGCTCGTGTTCAAATCCATCTGGGTCTGCTCCGACGGCGGCAGCCCCGGCGCATAGCAGCGGCCATCGGCCGCGTAGCTTCGGGCGCACGCTGCCGTGTTTTCAGCTCGGCGCGGCGACTGCGCGTACTGCCAGACCAGCGCCGGCGCCGTGCCGCTCCTCGCCGGATCGAGCGCACGCCTCGGCACAACGCATCCCGGAGCCGGCGGACACCGGTCGTTCCACACCCACAGCTTCGCCGCTGGAAAACGATGGCCGATATCCTGCGCCGTCGAAATTCTCTCCGTACCCGAACGAACCGGAATGCCGGAACAATACACGCCCGCCTTCCAGGCCGACCCGCTGACCGCCGCAATCCAGGCCCCGACGTACGCCGCCTGCTCCGCCAGCAGGCTGCCGCCTTCTTCCTGATCGAGGAAAATCACCGCCCCGGCCGGGAAGCCTTCGCGCTGTGCGGCGGCGACAGCCTCCGCTCCATCCGCACGGCCGAGAGCCGCAGCATCCTGGCCCTTCAGCTGCGCGGCCAGGCGTCCGTTGAAGAGGATCAGAAAACCGAAGCCCGCAGCACGAACGACACGTCTCTTCCCTGCCCATGGATTGCTCGTCATGCCAGGCGGATCGTTCAGCCAGAAGCCGGTGTACGCGAAGGTCCTGTGCAGCGCAGAAAGCAGCTCGTCCCCGGGATACCCGTTCTTATCGAAGCCGATAAACGTCTTCTGCCCCCAGGCCATCGTTGCCGACAAAACCAGCACAGCACTGAGAACCTTCGCGAATCGCATCGCCTACGACCGAATCCTCGGATTAACGACCATATACAGCACATCCGTAGCAAGGTTCACCAGCACATAAGTGAGCCCGATCGCCAGGATGCATCCCTGCAGCAGCGGATAGTCGCGATTCGAAATCGCGGAGACGGTCAGCCGTCCGATGCCAGGCCAGCTGAAAATCGTCTCCGTCACAATCGCCCCCGCCAGCAGCGCGCCGAACTGCAGCCCGATCAGCGTGAGCACCGGAATCATCGCATTGCGCAGAGCGTGCTTGTAGACGACCGTCCGCTCGGGCAGGCCTTTGGCGCGCGCCGTGCGGATGTAGTCCTGCCCCAGCTCCTCCAGCATCGACGTCCGCACCATGCGCGTCAGAATCGCCGCCAGCGCGCTGCCCATCGTGATCGACGGCAGAACCAGGTGGGCAAGGTCACCCGCCCCCGAAACCGGGAGCCACCCCAGCTTGATCGAAACCAGCAGGATCAGGATCGGCCCCAGCGCAAACGACGGAAACGACAAGCCCAGAAGACTCACCACGCTGAGCACGTGATCGCGCGCCTGGCCGCGGTGCAGCGCAGCGCTGATCCCCGCCGGGATGGCCAGCAGCAGCGCGATCACCAGCGCGGCCGCCGTCAGCTCCACCGTGAACGGGTAGCGCGTGAGCACCAGGTGCGTCACCGAGTCGTTCAACCGGATCGACCGGCCCAGATCGCCATGCAGCACGCCGCGCCAGTAGCGCAAATACTGCGTCTTCAGCGGCAGATCGAGCCCGTAGGCGTGACGCAGCGCCACGATGTCCGCCGGCCGCGCCCCTTCCCCCAGCATCTGCTCCACCGGATCGCCAGGCACGATGTGGATGAGCAGGAAGACGATCGAGACCACCAGCCACAACACCGGCAGCGTGAAGCCGAGCCGCATCAGGAGCGAGCGCAGGAGTCGCTTCATCCGGCAGCCTCGTCGTCAGCGGGTGGGAGCGTCTCGACCCGCACCTTGCTGATGCGGCGGCCGCTCATCTCCGCGACCGTGAGGCGGCGGCCTTCGAAATCGATCGACTCGCCTCCCTGGGGGATTCTGCCGAGCCGGGTCAGCAGAAATCCGGCCAGCGTCTCGACGCCGCCATCCCGCGGCAGCCGCCAGTTCATCTGCGTCTCCAGATCGCGCAGGCTCACGCTGCCGTCGAGCACCATCGCCCCGGTCGTGCTGGCCAGCATGGCGCGCGGCGCAACGTCGAACTCGTCTTCCACTTCCCCGATCAGCTGCTCGATGGCGTCTTCGACCGTGACCAGCCCCACCGTGGATCCAAACTCGTCGACGACGATGGCCAGGTGCCGCCGCCGCTGCTGGAATTCCTGCAGCAGGTCGAGAACCGGCTTCGTCTCCGGGACCACCAGCACTTCCCGCATCACCTGGCGCAGGCGCAGATCGGAGAGCGGCGCCGTGGAGTAGCGCGTCGAGGCGGTGGCGCGAAAGTGCATCAGGCGGCTCACGTCCTTGGAGTAGACAACCCCGACGATCGCCTCCGGCCCGCGCGCAGCATCGTAGACGGGGATGCGGGAGTGCTGCTCCTCGACGATGCGCGCGCTGGCGTCTTCCACCAGCATCTCCGAGGGCAGCGAGAAGATGCGCTGGCGCGGCGTCATGATCTCGCGCGTAACGACTTCGTTAATCTCCACCGCACGATGGATCAGCGCCTCCTGGTGGGCAGGAAGCATGCCCATGCGGCGCGCCGCCGTGGCCATCAGCTTCAGCTCTTCCGGCGAGTGGACGACCCCTTCGTTGGTGAAGGGCGCGCGGAAGAGCCGCAGCACCACCACCGCGGAGCGGTTCATCAGGCGCACGATCGGCCGCGCCAGGCGGATGAAAACGTCCATCGGAGGCGCGACGGCGACCGCGATCTGGTCGGCGCGCTGCAGGGCCAGGGCTTTCGGCACCAGCTCGCCCAGCAGCACATCGAAGTAGGTGATCAGCGCGAAGGCCACGGGAACGGCAATGAGGTGAGCGTAAACGTGCCCGTGCCGCAGCCCGCTGAGCGGCTCCTCGATCACGCTGGCCAGCGCCGGCTCGCCCAGCCACCCCAGCGCCAGACCGCACAGCGTCACGCCCAGCTGGACCGCCGGCAGAAAGTCGCCCATATTTTCCTGGAGGCGCCGAACGATGCGCGCGCCCGGCTTGCGCTCGGCGATCAGCTGCTCGATGCGGGTATCCCGAACGCTGACCAGAGCGAACTCCGCTGCCACAAAAAAGCCGTTCACCAGGATCAGGATGACGATGGCGACGCCATGGAAGAGGAGGAACTGCGACATTGGCTCCGAGTCTATCGCGGGAGCCTTCCGCAAACCCAGGCCTGCCCCGGGAATGCCGTTTTCTCTCTGTCGCGCCGGGGCAGTGCCGCGCCGGACCTCGGAGCACAGAATTTCGGAAGACCCTCCGGGATTGCGAGATTTCCCGTTGATATTTCCCTGAAAATCCACAACCATGTGGTTGTGGATCGGCTGGACTCAACCTTTGCGGCTTTGTCGGACCCAACCCGGCGGGCCATGATCGAACGCCTCTCCCGTGGGCCCGCCTCGGTGCATGCGCTCACCGAGCCGTTTGCCCTCTCGCAGCAGATGATTTCAAAACATATTGCCTGCCTGGTGCGGGCGCGAATCGTGACCAAGGCGAGGCGCGGACGCGAGAGCATCTGCACGCTTCGCCCCCAGGCCATCAGGACCGTCAGCGACTGGGCGATCGGCTATCGCCAGTTCTGGGAAGAGAGTTTCGACAAGCTGGATGCGGTAGTCAATCAAATGAAGAAGGCGGAGATCAGAAAGGAACACCAACATGGTGAATGAGACAGAGCGGATGAGGATCACCCGAGTTTTCGATGCCCCACGCGAATTGGTCTGGAAGGCGTGGACCGACCCGAACTATGTGATGCAGTGGTGGGGCCCAAAAGGCTTTACCGCGCCTGTTTGCAAAATCGACTTTCGCGTGGGCGGGAAATTCCTCTGCTGCATGAGAACGCCGGATGGGCAGGATTTCTGGAATGCCGGCGAATACCACGAGATCGTTCCCTTCGAGAAGATCGTTTCGTCCATGTACTTTTCCGATGCCGATGGAAACAAGATTGACCCCGCGCAAATGGGCATCGAACACGAGTCCATCGAGGGTGCCTACGATGTGGTTGTCTTTGAAGACATTGGAAACGGCCAGACCCGACTCACCTTCACGGGCAATGAGCCTATGGAGAGCGCAAGAGAAAGCGGCCAGCTGGAGGGTTGGAACCAGATCCTCGATAAGATTGCCGCGGTGCTTGCGGAGCTGGCCCAGGCGCACTAAGAAGCGGGCGTGGAGGATCGTCCTGCACAAGCCACCGAAGACAAGGCAGAGGCAGGCGATCCTCATCCTCTCCCGGGAGATCCCGGCCAGGAGGCGCGAAGCAAGCTCCAACCACGCCCCCTGCTCGGTGCAGAAGGTCGGGGTTGATCCGATGCCCAGCAGCGGTAGTTTTCCCGCCTGAATCTTCGCGATGCACCATGGGACTCAACCAGCCACGGCTCTCATCCTGACGCCCCTTCGCTCCGCGAAGGGAAAGGAAGGACCTGCTCGTCTTTCTGCCCGTTACCAACGGCCATTTCCATCGGATGGCACGCCTCTTCTGTGGGGCGAGTTCTCAGACCATTGGATCCGCGGTTGCTTCTTTGTCCTGGCCTGGGCCAAATTTCCGGGGTACCGGTGTTTCGGCCTCGCAATCTCACCGGCTTGAGCCGCGGGGTCATCTTCGGAAAGCCGGACTCGCCCAGGCATGTTTGATCTGGCCTCGTAACAGGGCATGACTTCAGTCGTGCCGAAAAGCCCCCCCAAAAACCGGTGGCGTGAGTGGCGGGCAGCCGGGGTCCCCATCGCGCTTGCGCGAATGGGGTGAAAGCCGGGGTCCCGGCGAAACAGAGTTTCGCCGGGGTGGCTGTGTCTCAGCTCCCGGTCCTTCTCGGCTCGAATTTTCCGATATACCGATCCGGCAAAATCAATGGCTTACCAGGGGCTTCCGCCCGCCCCTGGTCCGGCGCCCGGCAGCCTCTTGATTCCAGCGCCGCACCTCACCCGCAAACCGGTGCAGCGCTGGTCTCACTTCCCTACTGGTTGCCCGCCTCGGTGCTCTTGATGAACGCCGCCACATTGTCGTGCAACTGCTTCAGCGCCGAGTCCTTCACGTAGACCATGTGGCCGGATTCATACCAGTCGTACTGGATGTTCTCCGCCAGCTTGCTCGAGATGGGCAGGTGCTTGTCCTCGTACTGCGCCGCGTAGAACGGCGTCGCCAGATCGTAGTAGCCGCCGTTCACGAGGACCTTGAGCCGCGGGTTGGTCTTCATCGCCGTGGCCAGATCGTTGCTCACGTTCATCAGCGGCATGCCCTGCCGCCGGAAGTCCCACATGAAGCCGCCGCTGAAATCGGCCATAGGCAGATAGGTCTGGCCTTCGCCGTATTTCAGGGTCTGCCGCACGTACTCGTTGAACAGCGAGACATAGGCCGAGGAGATCGCCGAACTCTGCGGATCGTAGTCGGGGGTCTCGCTCAGCGGGTTGACCGCCGGGCCGGAGAAGCGCGTGTCGAGCCGCCCCGTGGTGACGCCGTTGTCGTCCTGCAGGGTCTGCTCAAATTGCCCGCCGGAGATGCGCAGGTCGCCCCGCATCAGGTAGTCGACCGGCAACCCGGTGTAGTCATGCAGCTTCTGCGCGATGGCCTGCTTGTCCGCCTGGCTGAGGTCGGTGCCTTTGGCCAGCGCCGCAGCATACGGCCCCATAGCGAAGTCTTCCACTTCCTTCAGGAACGACTCCAGATCGGGATGCTCCTGGGGCAGCTTGTGATGGTAGCGGGCGGTGGCGGCATACGTCGGCAGAGCCAGTTCATAGGTGAGGTCGACGCCGGGGTTCTGGTGGGCGCCGTCGATGTCGAAGTTGAAGTTGAAGATCTGCGAGAGCAGAATGACGCCGTTCACGTCGATGTTCTCCTCGTTCTCGAGGATGTTGGACAGGACGGCGGAGCGGGTCGTGCCGTAGCTCTCGCCAAAGATGTACTTGGGCGAGTTCCAGCGGTTGTACCTGGAGAGGAAGCGCTGCACGAAGCGGCCGAAGGCGTGACCGTCCTCGTCGATGCCCCAGAAGGCCTTGCCCGCATCTTTGCCGGTGAGGCGGCCGAAACCGGTGCCGGGCATGTCGATGAAGACCAGGTCGCTGACGTCGAGCAGCGAGTAGGCATTGTCGGCCAGCTTATAGGGCGCGCCGGGCAGATGGGTGTCCATCTCCGTGACCACGTGCTTCGGTCCGAACGATCCCATGTGCAGCCACACGGTGGAGCTGCCCGGACCGCCGTTGTACAGGAAGGTGATCGGGCGCTGATCGACGTTGGCGTCGCGCTTGAAATAGGCGACGTAGAACATCCGGGCCAGCGGCGGCTGGTCGGCGACGGTCTTCGCATTGGCAAAGGCAGCCGCGAGATTCGTGTCCGGCAACGGCTTGCCGTCCGGACCCAGCTGCGTGTCGTCCGCGGTGGTGGCACCCACGGTGATGGTTCCGGCGACAGCGTTATAGAGGATGTGCTGGCCGCCCGCATCGAGGGTGCCCTGGCTGGTGACCTCCTGGGCAGCTTTTTCGGCGGTCTTTTCGGCAGGCTTTTCGGCGGGCTTATCGTCGGCGGCGCCGAGTGCAAAGGCAGGAACGACCGTGAGAGCAATCGCGGCAGGGATCGCCCACAGGCGAAGGGATTTCAACATGCATGATCTCCTGGGGAAACTGAGGATGGCACAGAGAACGGGAAACGCAGATTATAGTGCGCGGCAGGCCGCGATGGTCAAGGATGTGACCGGCGGTCCCGGCAGAGACACCAACGGGCTCAGGGCGTGGCGAGGTCGAGCTCCCAGGTTTGCCCGATGAGGTCCTGGCCGAAGCTGTGGTGAGGCTCCTCGCGCACGAGGCGGAAGCCTGCCCGCTGGTAGAGCCGATGCGCGGCGGTGAGAAGGCTCTGCGTCCAGAGCGTGATACGCCGGTAGCCGGCCTGGCGGGCGAAGCGCACGCACTCCTCGACGAGAGCCTGGCCCAGCCCGAGGCCCCGCGCCTGCGGGTCGACATAGAGCAGGCGCAGCTTCGCCGTGCCCGGCTGATCGGGGTGGCGAACGAGAAAGATGTGGCCCACATGCTGGCCGTCCATTTCGGCGATCCAGCAGCGTTCCTTCTGCGCGTCGAAGTGATCGAGAAAGTCGGCCGTGATGCGGGCGACCAGCGCCTCGAACGTCGCGTCCCAGCCGAACTGCTCGACGTAGCCTTTGCCTTCGAGCCCGACGACCGCGCCCATGTCGCCGGCACGATGCGTGCGCAGCGTCCAGGCGGGCCGGGCGGGTTCCTGAGGACGGACGGCGTCCTCAATGGTGTTGAGGGCCTGGATGAAGCGGGCCCGCGCCGCACCGGGCAGCGGCGCGAGCAGCTCGCGGGCCTGTTCCTCCGAGCGCTGGTCGAGCGTGCGAAAAACGGCCCGGCCCTTCGCGGTCAGCAGGAGATCGGCCGCGCGGCTGTCGGTCTTCGAGGTTTTGCGTTGCAGCAGGCCGGCCCTTTCGTGTTTGCTCAGGATGCGGCTCAGATAACCGGCGTCCATGCCCAGCGCCGCGGCGATCTCCTTGGCGCGGGGCCTCTCGCGCGTCGCCAGCTCGTACAGCACGCGGCCTTCGGCCAGGCTGTACGGAGTTTGGAGGAAGCGGTCGGTCACCGTGCCGATGAAGCGCGTGTAGAAGCGGTTGAACTCGCGGAAGCTCGCGACATCGGCGCGCAGTGCGGGGTCGGGCATGAAAAGAGCCTGCACCGGATTAGTTGACTTTGTCAAGTATATGGATCGACCGCATAGATGCAGGTGCCCTGCCTGGGAAGAGAGAAAGCGATGGTGAACGCATGGATGCGTCTCAGGACGACAAACCTGCGACGCGGCGGTAGGATGCTTCGTCAGAAGAGTTAGAGGAGGAATCATGCGCGAGGGAAAGCTGCTGATGATTGTGGGCGACTACACCGAGGACTACGAGACCATGGTGCCGTTCCAGGCCCTGCAGATGGTCGGCCATACCGTCGACGCGGTGTGTCCGGGCAAGAAAGCCGGGCAGCAGGTGCGCACCGCCATTCACGACTTCGAGGGCGACCAGACCTATTCGGAGAAGCGCGGGCATAACTTCACCCTCAACGCCACCTTTGCCGAGGTCCATCCCGAGAACTACGACGGCCTGGTACTGCCCGGTGGCCGCGCGCCGGAGTATCTGCGCCTGGACGAGCGCGTGCTCGCGATCATCCGCCACTTCGCCGAAGAGCACAAACCCATGGCCGCCATCTGCCACGCGGCCCAGCTGCTGGCCGCGGCCGGCGTCCTGCAGGGGCGCAAAGTGAGCTGCTATCCGGCGTGCGCCCCCGAGGTCCACCTGGCCGGCGGAACCTACGCTCCCGTCGAGATGACCGCCGCCCTGGTGGATCGCAACCTGGTCACGGCTCCGGCCTGGCCCGCCCATCCCGCATGGCTGGCAAAGTTCCTGACCGTGCTGGACGAGCACCTGGCAGACAACAAGGAAATGGGCGGCTAAGGGAAGGCCGTCTTAAGTGATGCGGAATGAATCGGCAGCCCCGGTACCGGTTCAGCGCGAATTTCGAGAAATTTTCAACAGGGAGTATTGACTCCGCGGTAATCCAGGGCTACTCTGACCGCAACTTCGACTTGTTGCCGATCGCCAACTCGGTACGTCCGACCCGGCTGAAGCATCCAAATCAGCGTGGAGAGACACCGGTTGCCGCTTTCGGCGATTCTTCCGACAACCCAATCCCAGCTGCGCGGCGCCCCTCAAGCTGCGTATGGAGGTTTTCCCTCGCCTGATGAGAAAACATCTCGAGATCACTCCCAATCTTGAGCCCCTTTTCGGGACCCGCGACGAGAATCTGAGACTGATGGAGGATGCTCTCCACGCCCGCATCGATCTGGCTTCCGATGCGGTCATCGTGGAGGGCTCCGAGGAATCGATTGCGCGTGTGGAACGGATTTTTCACGACTACGAGGCGCTCCGACAGCGGGGCATCCAGCTGCAGAACGGCGAACTGAACGGGATGCTGCGGCTGGTCACGGCCGATCCGTCGGTCAGCCTGCGCAGCCTCGCCGAGAGCGGGAAGCAGCGCTCGGCGGGCATCAAGCGCATGGTGCAGCCGCGCTCCATCAACCAGCGGCTCTACGTCGAAGCCATCGAGCAGGTCGACATGGTCTTCGGCATCGGGCCGGCCGGGACGGGCAAAACCTACCTCGCCGTCGCCATGGCGGCCTCGGCCCTGCTGGCCAAGAAGATCAGCCGCATCGTGCTGGTGCGCCCCGCCGTGGAAGCCGGCGAGCGGCTGGGCTTCCTTCCCGGCACGCTGCAGGAAAAGGTGGATCCCTACCTCCGTCCGCTCTACGACGCCCTCTATGACCTGCTGGAGCCCGAGCGGGTCGACAAAATGCTCGAGCGCAACGTGATCGAGGTCGCCCCGCTGGCCTTTATGCGAGGCCGCACCCTGAACGACGCCTTCATCATCATGGACGAGGCCCAGAACACCACCAGCGAGCAGATGAAGATGTTCCTCACCCGCATGGGCAACAACTCCAAAGCCGTCATCACCGGGGACATCACCCAGATTGACCTCCCCAATCCGCGCAAGTCGGGGCTGGTCGAGGCGATCAACATCCTCGACGGGGTGGATGGCATTCGCTTCATCCGCTTCGAGGATGGCGATGTCGTCCGGCATCATCTGGTCCAGCGCATCATCCGGGCCTATGAGGGCTTCGGACGAGCGCAACAGGAACTGCCCCTGGCCATGGATGGTGAAGGAGAGGTTCGCGTTTCCAAGCCGCAATAAAAACGGGCGCGGGCTTCCGTCGCCCGCTTCCCGTGTCCTGAAAACCACGCCCCCGGCATCCGGCCACCCCAGGGGGCACCGTCAGAGGTAACATCGTAGTGGGAGGGTGGAAACGCCCTCCCACCGTTGTTTTGTGCGCTGACCGCTCCTGAGGCCTGTCGCACTGGACCATGATTCTGATCGAACCCACGATACAAGCCAGATTTGGCCGCGCCTTGCGGCAGCGGGCGCTGAGCGCCTTTCTGCGTGAGGCCGTCGCCGCCGCCCGGCTCAAAGGCTCCGTCTCGGTCCTGCTCGCCGGCGATGCCGAGATCCGCAGGCTGAACCGCGAGTTCCGGCGGAAAGATCGGCCCACGGATGTGCTGTCGTTTCCCGCTCCCGAGCCGCCGACCGGGCATGCCCGCGCGGCCGGCGATCTGGCCGTCTCCGTCGAAACGGCGGCCCGGCAGGCCGAGGAGCACGGGCATCCGCTCGCGACCGAGCTGCAAATCCTGGTGCTGCATGGCGTGCTGCACCTGGCCGGCTACGACCACGAGGCCGACGAGGGACAGATGGCGCGGAAGGAAGCCGCCCTGCGCCGGCGCTTCGGCCTCAGCGCGGGCCTGATCGAGCGCTCCGAACGGCCGACGAAAACCGCGCCCCGCCGAGGGAGACGGCCATGAGCATCACCGCGGCCATCCTCATCGCTCTGCTGCTCACGGTGCTGACCCTGGCTTCCTACGTCGACCGCCTCTATGCCGAGATGGGCAAATTCCTCTCCCGGGAGTTCCAGGAAAACATCGACCTCTGGGAGCAGCGGGTCGAGCCGCGCCTCGGCATGAATCGCGACCGCATCGCCCTCTCGGCGGCGATCCTCATGCACCTCGCCCTGGCCTTCCTGACCCTGGTCTTCGGCATGCTCCTCTTCGAGCGCGCGCGCGCCGGGGACCAGG
>JBKICP010000012.1:0-4697 GCA_046567085.1 Acidobacteriota bacterium | reverse complement strand
GCTGGTCGCCGCGCATCCGCGGGCCTCGGTGTTTCACACCCGTGCATGGCTCACTGCGCTGCGGACCGCCTATGGCTACCAGCCGCTCGTCCTGACGACTTGCCCGCCCCAGGCGCCGTTGACGAACGGTCTGGTGTTTTGCGCGGTGCATTCGTGGCTGACCGGGCGGCGCCTCGTATCCCTGCCGTTCTCGGATCACTGCGAGCCGCTGACCGATGCTGCCGCTACTCTGGAAGTGCTGCTCACGCGCGCGCGCGACGCCGTCGACCAGGGGCTCTACCGGTGGATCGAGATTCGCCCCCATTCGCAACTCGGCGAGCCTCTGCGCGGCTTTCAGCCCACCAGCGGCGCCGTGCTGCACCGGCTCGACCTGACGCCTTCCGCCGAGCAGCTGCTTCGCGGTTTTCACAAGGATTGCATTCAGCGCAATATCCGCCGCGCCATCCGCGAAAATCTCGTCTACGAAGAGGGAACTTCCGAGAAGCAGCTCAGGGACTTTTATCGCCTGATGACAATCACGCGCCGCCGCCATGGGCTGCCGCCTCAGCCGCTGCGCTGGTTCCGGGCTCTCATCGCCGCCTTCGGTCCAAACCTGAAGATTCGCATTGCCCGCAGAGATGGCGCCGCTGTCGCCAGCATCGTAACGCTTTCTCATCGTCGCACCATGGTTTACAAGTATGGATGCAGCGATGCCTCGGCAAACAAATATGGAGGCACGCCCATGCTCTTTTGGCAAACCATTCAGGAAGCTAAAGCCAACGGTCAGACGGAGCTGGATATGGGGCGCTCCGACCTTGCGGATCCGGGGCTGAGCGTGTTCAAGGAGCGCTGGGGCAGCGTGCCCACGCCGCTTATCTACTGGCGGCATCCCGCGGAACCAACCCGCGCTCATTCCCTTCCGGGCAAAGGCTGGTCGCGGCGAGCCGTCGGCGCCAGCCCGAATCGACTGCTGCAAATCGCCGGCAGTCTCCTTTACCGGCACATGGGATGAAGCTGGTCTGTTCAACAGCGTGCACTTGCAGGAAAGTTGTTTTGCCTTCCGGAGAAAACTGATCGCTATGCTGATGAAGCTCTACTACCTTGTCAAACCCATTCTGCCCTGGCGGCTGCGCATCGGTCTGCGTCGGTGGCGCGCCGAACGCCGGCGTCGCATCTTTTCTGATGTCTGGCCCATCGATCCCGGATCCGCGTCGGTTCCACGCAACTGGCCCGGCTGGCCCGATGGCAAACGATTCGGCCTGATTCTCACGCACGATGTCGAAGGTAAAAGAGGCTTTGAGCGGGTTCCACGCCTGGTGGAGCTCACGCAGAAGTACGGTTTCCGCTCCTGCTTCAATTTTGTTCCGGTCGGCGAATACCAGCTCACGCCCGCGATGCTCGATCTGCTCGATCGATCCGGATTCGAAGCCGGAGTGCACGGGCTGGAGCACGATGGGAAGCTCTACAGCTCCCCGAAGCAGTTTGCCGCAAATGCAGCTCAAATTCGGGAGATCATGGATCGCTGGGGCACGGTCGGCTTTCGCTCGCCTCTCATGCAGCACCGCCTGGGCTGGGTGCACGAACTGGGCGCGGAGTATGACTGCTCCACCTTCGATGTAGACCCGTTCGAACCCGAGCCCGATGGCATGCGCACCATCTTCCCCTTCTGGGTGCCGGCTCCCGGCAACCGAGGCTTCCTTGAGCTGCCCTACACCCTCATTCAGGATTTCAACCTCTTCAAGGTCCTCGGCGAGGAGAGCATCGACGTCTGGAAGAGAAAACTCGACTGGCTCGCGGAGCATGGCGGTATGGCGCTGATCAACACCCACCCCGACTACATGTGCATGAACGGCAAACCCAGGCGCGATGAATATCCGGCCTCCCGATACGAGGAATTTCTGAGCTACGTCCGCGACAACTACGCCGACCAGTTCTGGCACGGTTTGCCTCGCGACCTGGCTCGCTACTACTGCGCACAGCTGCCGCCGGCCAGCCGCAATACCCGCCGCCGGATTTGTATGGTCGCCTATTCAGGCTACGAAACCGACGGCCGCATCCGCCGCTACGCTGAGGCGCTGGCCCGTCGCGGCGATATGGTGGACGTGATTGCCCTGGAAGGCCTCAGCAGCGGCCATAAAACCACCACCCTCAACGGAGTGACGGTCCACCACGTCCTGCGGCGCGACCGCAGCGAGTCCGGCCACTGGGGCTTCGCCTCGCAGATGCTGCGCTTCCTGTTGCGCGCCTCCGTCGCACTCACCCGGCTGCACGCGCAGAATCGCTACGATGTCGTGCACATCCACAACATGCCGGACTTTCTGGTCTTTGCCGCCTGGTACCCAAAGCTGACCGGAGCGCGGCTGATCCTCGATGTCCATGACCTCGTCCCGGAACTATTCGCCAACAAGTTCCCGTCTCGGCTGAAGCGGCTCTATGTTGCCGGCCTGCGTCTCGCGGAGAAACTGTCCGTGCGGTTTGTCGACCATGTGATCGTCTCCAACCATCTGTGGAGGGAAACGCTGGTCGCCCGCTCCGTTCGGCCGGATCGCTGCTCGGTGGTCGTCAACCTTCCCGACCCGGAGATCTTCACCCGTCGTCCCCGTACGCGTCAGGACGATCGCTTCATCGTGCTCTTCCCCGGATCCTTCCAGTGGCATCAGGGTCTGGATATCGGCATCAAAGCCTTTGCCGAGTTTAAAAAGTGCGTGCCCGAAGCGGAATTCCACCTGTACGGATCGGAGGATGACAAGCTCGCGATGCCGCTCAAGCGCCTCATCCATGAACTCGGCCTCGATGCCTCCGTCATCATCCATGGTCTGGAGCCGCTCGACAAGGTCGTGGATATCATTGCCAATGCGGATCTGGGCGTTGTCCCCAAGCGGGCGGATTCCTTCGGCAATGAGGCGTACAGCACCAAGATTATGGAGTTCATGTCGCAGGGAGTTCCGGTCGTCGTTTCGCGGACGAAAATCGACAGCTATTACTTTGACGATGAAACCGTGCGGTTCTTCACTTCCGGAGACACGGCGGCCATGGCTGAAGCTATGTGTCAGGTCGCTCGGGACCGCACCCTGCGGGAATCGCTCATCGCGCATGGCCTCGCCTACGTCCAGCATCACGGATGGAACACGAAAAGACAGGAGTACCTCGACCTGATCGACCGCCTCTCCACGCGGCAGTTCAGCGGCCACGATCTTGAGGGCAAACTCCGCCGCGCCGCGAAACCGGGCGCCGCGGATGCGCACTAATACTTCACACAGGAATACACACTGATGCCGGCCGACTGTTCCGAAAAAGCGCGTGTTGTCGAAGTCGATCCATGGAAAGATCCGCGGTGGGAAGCCTTTCTCGCCGGTCATCCGGATGGAACCATCTACCACCATCCTGTCTGGCTCAAGGCGCTGGAGCGCGAATACCGAAGGCGCACCGCCTATCTCGCCTGCGAAGATCCCGATGGCTCGCTGCTGGGGATTCTGCCGCTCCTCTACACGCGCGGCCTTCCTTTCAGCGGTGACCGTCTGCTCACCGGCCCGCGTCTTTCTTCTCTGCCCCGGACGCCGCTCGCCGGGCCGCTGTCGCTCCATCCGTCCGTGACGGCGAAACTGCTGCGCGAGGCGGTGCGGAAAACCGCCGCTGAGCCTCGCATCCGTCTCCAGATTAAGGCGTGCGGAAAGGAGCTGAGCGACGGGGTCAATCGCATTGCAGGAAAGCCCTGGCGCGACCGCTATGTGGTGCGCCTTGCCGGAACTCCCGGAGCGGTCTACACGATCCCCGATGGCCAGAACCGCGCGACCATCAGGCGAGGGATCAACAGGGGAGTTGCCAAACGCGTTCGCGTTCGTCTGGCCGAAAGCGAAGCGGAGCTGCGCACGTGGTATGGCTTCTATCTCCAGACCATGCGCCGCAACCTCGTCGCCGCCCGGCCCTACCGCCTCTTTGTTGCCATGTGGGAACTGATGCGGCCGCGCGGAATGATGCGTCTCCTGGTCGCCGAGCACCACACCGATGCGGGATCGCGGCTGATCGGCGGCCACATATTCTTCTTCTTCGGAAACACCGTGACTTATGCCTTTGGCGCCTCCCCGTCCAGCGAGTTCGCACTGCGGCCCAACGATTTAATCCTCTGGCAGGCTATTCAGGACGCCAGCCGGGAAGGATACGGCTTTGTCGATCTTGGCGAAGTGCCGGAGGGCGACGACAACCTCGCCCGGTTTAAAACCAAGTGGGGCGCCGAACCCATGCGCCTCTACCGTTACTACTATCCCGATGATCCGGCTGTCGACCCGGTTCCCGAGAAGACGGAGCGCGCTCCTGCGGCGCTGGCAGGAATGATTTGGCGTCGCACGCCGCTTGCTGTGACGGCATGGGTTGGGGATCGCATTTATGGATATCTCTGAGCCGAAAACTCGCGCGACAGACCAGCCATCCATCACGGTCGTCATCTGCACGCGCAATCGCGCGGAGTCGCTGCGGATCACGCTCGAGCACCTCGCTGCCGCTGATCGAGCTGCTCTCGCCGCCGAAGTGATCGTCGTGGATAACGGCGGATTCGACCACGCGCGGGACGTCTCGCTCGCCTTCGCGGACCGCCTGGCGCTGCGCTATCTGTATGAGCCCGCGCAGGGTGTATACGGCAAGAGCCACGCCCTCAATCGGGCTTTGAACGAAGCGAAACTCGGCTCTATCGTTGCCGTTCTCGATGACGATATCAGCGTGCG
>JBKICP010000011.1:0-29688 GCA_046567085.1 Acidobacteriota bacterium | reverse complement strand
GCCTCTGCCGCTGGAGAAGCCGGTGAGCAAGACAGAGGCCGAGGGCCCGCCTCCTCCGAATCTTGAAGATTACTGGCTGGTGCGCGACAGCAGCGGCCGGGTGGGATGGGTACGGGCTCGCACGATCGACGAGGATGTGCCGGACGTGATTGCCGGGCTGGCCGAAGGGCAGAAGATTGTCGGCGCCTATGTGCTGAGGAAGGTCAACGATCCGGGGGCCAGCGTTCCTGGCGGGCAGGTGCCGGAGTACGTGGCATTTCTGGCGCCGTGGAAAGACGGTCTGCCCTACGACTTCGACCAGGTGCGCGTCTACACGTGGAACACGAAGAAGCATCGTTACGAGACGGCGTACCGCGAGCGCAACATCGAGGGTTTTTTGCCGGTTTCCGTGACGGAAGCCTCCGCGGCCAATCAGCAGACGCCGAAGTTTTCCTTCCGTGTGGCGACGGGGGATGCGGTTGCGCTCGATCCGCAGACCGGCATGGTGAATCCGGTGAATACGACGACAGAAAGCTTCCACATGGAGGGTGTGGTGGTGCGCCGCGATGGTGCAGCGCCTCCGCCGCGGCCGGCGGCCGCCCGCGCCGGGGCCGGCCACCGGGCGGGACATCATGTTCGCCGGCACCGCTGAGGGGAGCAGAAAGTGGCGGCGCTAACTAACCTGCCAACATAGGCATGGGCGGATTATTTTTGGGCACCCGTTGCGCGTGTTGCCGAAAAGCCTCTGGAACCAGTATCCTGGTAACACACCTTGACGGTGGGTGCGGCGCCATCAAATTTCGGCTTCGCTGCAGTTTTTCCTGCTGCTGTGCAGTTTCACCGTCGAGCAATCAAAGGGCAAAGGAGATCGGCTCATGGAAAGCAAGCCGGCGCAGAACATTCAGGACACCTTCCTGAATACCGTTCGCAAAGACAAGACCCCGATCACGATTTATCTGGTGAGCGGCGTGAAACTCACCGGTAAGATCCGCTCGTTCGATAAGTATTCGGTGCTGCTGGAAAACAACAGCCAGGAGCAGTTGATTTTCAAACACGCAATCTCCACCGTGGTCAGCACGCGTTCGGTGCTGCACGGTGAACATCGCGCGCCGCACGCCACGCAGGCCGGACCGGTACCGGTAGCTCCGGCTGCACAAGAGGCGTCCGGCTCCTGAGCGGGAGCCGGTAAGTCGCATTCGCGACGCAAGATCCGATGCCGTTCAACGCGACGGGTACGAACGCTGAACGCGCGCTGCTCGTGTCGGTGGTTCTCGGTGCGCCTCGAAGAGGCGTGAGCTGGGGGGCTGCCCAGGCACGGGATGCCGCTGCGCCCGCATCCGGTGTGCGCCCCGAGCTGCGCGACGAAGAAGACTCCCGGCTGAGCGAGTTCCGTGAACTGGTGCTGAGCGCCGGCGCGACGATTGTGGCCGATCTGGTGCAGCATCGCCCGAAGGCCGATCCGGCAACGCTGATCGGGAGCGGGAAGGTGGAGGAGCTTTCCGGCGTAGCGGCTTCGTCGCAGGCCGACGTTGCGATCTTCGACCACGATCTGAGCCCAACCCAGCTGCGGAATCTGGACGACGCCCTGCCGTGCCGGGTGATCGACCGCACGCAGCTGATCCTCGACATCTTTGCCCGCCATGCCCGCACGCGGGAAGGCCAGCTGCAGGTGGAACTGGCGCAGCTGGAGTACATGCTTCCGCGGCTGACCGGACGCGGCAAGGCCATGTCGCAGCTGGGCGGCGGCATCGGCACGCGAGGCCCCGGCGAAACGCAGCTCGAGACGGACCGCAGGCGCATCCAGCGGCGCGTCCAGCAGCTCCGCGGGGAACTGGAAGGCGTGCGCCGAATCCGGACTCAGCAGCGGCAGCGGCGCGAATCGGTCCCGGTGCCGACGGTGGCGCTGGTGGGCTACACCAACGCGGGAAAGAGCACCTTGTTTAACGCGATCACGCGGGCGGGTGTGCTGGAGTCTTCGCGCATGTTTGCGACGCTGGACCCGAAGCTGAGCGCGATCCAGCTGCCCAGCCGCAGGAAGGTTCTGCTGTCGGACACAGTGGGATTCATCCGCGACCTGCCCCACACCCTGGTGACCTCGTTTCGGGCGACGCTGGAAGAGGTCCGCAAGGCCGAGGTGCTGCTGCATGTGCGCGACGCCTCCAGCCCGATGAGCGAGGAGCACAAGGCCGAGGTGGAAAAGGTGCTCGGCGAACTGGACGTGCTGGATAAGCCGCGGCTCGAGGTCCTGAACAAAGTCGATCTGCTGAGCGAAGAGGAGCGGAGCGCGCTGGAGACGAACGGGCGGGTGATTCTGACTTCAGCGAAGGACCGGACGGGGCTGGAGGGGCTGCTGGAGCGGCTGGATGAGGAGCTGGTGCAGGATCCGATTCTGGAGCAGCGGCTGCAGATCCCGCAGTCGGAGGGGGACGCGCTGGCGGCGCTGGAGGCGGGCGCGGTCATCCGCGATCGTGAGTACCAGGGGAACCTTGTGCAGATGACCGTTGCGGGGCCGGCATCGCTGCTGGGGCGTTACCGGAGGTTCCGGCTGCGTGCGCGGGGAAGCCCGCAAACGAAGCAAACCGGATGATGGAGAGTGGTGGGTATCTCCGATCACCCGGTTCGCCGACCCTGATCCGGGTCGAGGTGGTATCTTTATTCTACGCCCGAACCTCGTGAGGTCAAGCTCGTAATCGTCGAAATCTTTACCGGCGAAACCCACTGTTCTAAGCCGGACCGGGGTCGGGGGTGGCTGCGCAACCGTAACTTTCTTTCGTTATTTGACACTCATTTTTCGCGTCTGTTAGAACCAATGGTTCTACCTGAGCCTTCCCAGTCGTTCGACTGCTACCGCCGGACATTATGGATGAACTGCTGAAACAACTTGGCGATCTTGCGCTCGGTGCCATACCGACCCTGATCCTCTTCATTTTCCTGGTCTTGGCCTATCGGTTCATCCTGTACGGCCGCCTCGTGAAGACCCGCGAGGAGCGCCGTGCGCGGACGACCGGGGCGCTGGAGAAATCGCGTTTGGCCATCGGACAGGCCGACGTGCGGACCCAGGAATACGAGGCAAAACTGCGGGCTGCGCGAGCGGAGATTTTTCGCGGCCGCGAGCAGCGCCTGCAACGCCTGAACGCCGATAAGGAAAGCGCCTTGGCCGCCGCGCGCCAGGCGGCGCAGCAGCAGGTCCAGGCCGCCCAGGCGGCTTTGACGGCACAGTCGGAGGATGCCCGCCGGCAGATCGAGGCTTCCGCCAGCCAGCTGGCCGCCCAGGTGCTTGCCGCAGTGCTTCCGGCAGCGGCAGCGGAGAGTTCGCATTGAAGATTACTTCCCCAATTCTGAACGCAATCCTTCTGGGCGGTCTGCTGGCGGTTCCGGTGGCCGGAGTCCGCGCGCAGACGGCGAATCCTGTTGCCAATCGTGCTGCCAGAGCCGGCAAAGAGCACATGGATGAGCCGGAGACCAATTCCGAGGTGGAGCAGTACCGTCACTCGGCGGTGGTCCAGGCCATCGCGCACGCCACCGGCCTGAAAACCGAGACGGCGGCGCAAATCTTCGAGGACTTCAACTCCGGCGTGCTGCTCTTCGCCATCGCCTTCGCGCTGTGGAAGTATCTGCCGAAGATCTTCCGGAAGCGTACTGAGGATCTCCAGAAAGACCTGGCATCGGCGCGGATCGCCACCGAGGATGCCAATCGGCGCCTCGCCGAGGTGGAGGCGCGTCTGCTTCGGCTGGATTCCGAGATTGACGCCTTCCGGCAGCAGGTGGAGCAGGACTCGGTGCAGGACGAGCAGCGCATGCACGCCGCGATGGAAGCGGAGCGGGAGCGCATCGTGGCCTCTGCGGAGCAGGAAGTGGCCGCCGCTCAGGCGACGGCGCAGCGCGAGCTGAAGAAGTTTGCCGCCGATCTGGCGATCGACAACGCGATGCGCAGGATTCAGCTTTCGAACGATACGGATCGGGCGCTGATCCGCGAGTTCGGCAAGACTCTGGGCGGGAACTCCGGAGGGAAGGCCTGATGTCGAGTTTCGCTTCCCGTTATGCCCGTGCTTTTGCGGACGTTGTCTTCGAGCAGAGACTCGATGCGAAGGCCGCACAAAGGCAGCTTGCCGACTTCGCCGCGGCGTGGAACGAGAGCCGCGAACTGCGCGAGTTCTTTCTCGACCCGTCATTCTCGGTCGAAGACCGCGTTGCCTTTCTCGACAAGCTGAACGCAAAGCTCCAGATGTCACAGCAGGCGCGGAACTTCGTTGCCGTGCTGATTCGCAACGACCGCATTGCGGGGCTGGACGATGTGCTTGCCGAGTTGCGCCGCGAAATCAACCAGCGGCTGGGCATCTCGGAGGCGAAGATCATCTCGGCGCGCAAGCTCGATGAGCCCGAGCGGAAGGCGCTGGAGCAGCAGATTGCCAGCCTCACCGGCGGCACGGTGGAGGCGCAGTACGAAGAGGACAGCTCCCTGCTGGGCGGCGCGGTCGTCCAGGTGGGCAGCACCGTTTATGACGGCTCGGTGCGGGGACGGCTCGACCGGCTGAGAGAAGAATTAACCGCCGGCTGACGGCGTTTCACGAACCCAGGCAGAGCAAAAACAGATTCAATCCAGGACCAGGAACCCACAAGCATGGCGCAAATCAAAGCAGACGAAATCACAGCGCTCCTGAAGGAGCAGATCGCCAATTACGACGCCAAGATGCGCGTCGACGAAGTCGGCACGGTGATCACGCTGGGCGACGGCATCGCCCGCCTCCACGGCCTCGATAAGGTCATGTCCGGCGAGCTCCTGGAGTTTCCGCACGGCGTTGCCGGCCTGGCCATGAGCCTCGAAGAGGACCAGGTAGGATCCGTGCTCCTCGGCGATTACACCGAGATCCGCGAAGGCGATCAGGTGAAGCGGACCGGCAAGATTCTGAGCGTGCCCGTGGGTGACGCAATGATCGGCCGCGTGGTGAATGCGCTCGGCCAGCCCATCGACGACATGGGGCCGATCCAGACCTCCGCCAGCCTTCCCGTCGAGCGCCTCGCTCCCGGCGTCATCGATCGCCAGCCGGTGCGCGAGCCCATGATGACCGGCCTGAAGGCCATCGACTCGATGATTCCGATCGGCCGCGGACAGCGCGAGCTGATCATCGGCGACCGCCAGACCGGCAAGACCGCCGTGGCGCTGGACTCGATCATCAACAACAAGACCAACGACCTGATCTGCATCTACTGCGCCATCGGACAGAAGCGCTCCTCGATCGCCCAGGTCGTCCAGACACTGAACGAGTACGACGCGATGGGCCACACCATCGTGGTTGCCGCCTCCGCATCGGAGCCGGCTCCGATGCTGTACCTGGCGCCCTACGCGGCCTGCGCCATCGGCGAGTACTTCCGCGACAAGGGCAAGCACGCGCTGGTGATCTACGACGATCTCTCCAAGCACGCGATCGCGTATCGCGAAATCTCGCTGCTGCTGCGCCGTCCGCCGGGCCGCGAGGCGTATCCCGGCGACGTCTTCTACCTTCACTCGCGTTTGCTGGAGCGCGCCTCGAAACTGAGCGACAAAATGGGCGGCGGATCGCTGACCGCTCTGCCGATCATCGAGACCCAGGCAGGCGACGTCTCGGCATACATTCCGACCAACGTCATCTCCATCACTGACGGCCAGATCTTCCTCGAAACCGACCTGTTCAACTCCGGCGTTCGTCCGGCGGTGAACGTGGGCCTGTCGGTCTCGCGCGTGGGATTCTCGGCCGCGATCAAGGCCATTAAGCAGGTCGGTTCGACGCTGAAGCTCGACCTGGCGCAGTACCGCGAGCTGGCGGCTTTCGCGCAGTTCGGCAGCGATCTGGACAAGGTGACGCAGAACCAGCTGAATCGCGGATCGCGTCTGACGGAGCTGCTGAAGCAGCCGCAGTTCCATCCGCTGCGCGCCGAGCAGCAGGTGGTGATCCTGTTCTCCGGAACGCAGGGGTATCTGGACGATCTGAGAATCAATCAGATCCGCGCCTTTGAAGACGGCCTGTACACGTATCTGGATTCGGCGCAGTCGCAGCTGCTGAAGGACATTGCGACGAAAAAGGCGCTGGACGACGATCTGCGCGGCCGCATCCACGCTGCGCTGAAGGAATACAAGGCAAACTTCCTGGCCGAGCACGGCGACGCGAAGCTGAAGCAGAGCTCGGTGCAGCCCCTCAATCCGGAAGAGAAAAAGAAACAGCAACCGAAAGCCCAGCAGCCGGTGGGGGCGGGGCACTAAACCGGATACGACTCCGGACAGAAAACCATGGCCAACGTTCTCGATTTACGGCGCCGTATCCGCAGCGTTCGCAACACGCGGCAGATCACCAAAGCCATGAAGATGGTTTCGGCTGCGCGTCTGCGTCGCGCGCAGGAGCGAGCCGTCTCCGCGCGTCCTTACGCGGCCATGCTGGCCAGCGTGCTCGAATCGCTGAAGCGGCGCGCCGATATTTACGATCCGGAAACCGGCGAGGTGCGGCATCCTCTGCTCCTTACCCGGCCGGAGAAGCGCATCCTGCTCGTCGTGGTCTCCGGCGACAAGGGATTCGCGGGCGCCTTCAACGCCAACATCTTTAAGGCTGCGGCCAATTTCATGGCCGAAAATTCCGAGAAAGAGATCGACGTCGAGGCTATCGGCCGCAAGGGGCGCGACCTCTTCCGCCGCCGCTACCCCGCGGCGCAGTTCGCGGAAGCCGGCGAAGAACACGAACGCCGCCAGCGCCGGCGCTCCAGTGCGATTGAAATGCTGGAAAGTCCGAGCGATCCGCTGGAAAGAGTCGGCTACGAGGGGGTTCGCCGGGTTGCCGAAGAGATGATCTCGCTGTACACGCATGAGGAGATCGACGCGGCTTACCTGGTGTACAACGAATTCAAGTCGGTCATCCAGCAGCGCGTGGTGGTGGAGCGGGTTCTGCCCATCCTCTCGCTGAGCACGCAGGAGATCGAACGCGCCGAAGAGCCGACGACCGAAGAGCGCGAGCGCGCCGCCGAAGCCGCACTCTCCGCGGGTGTCAGCCTCTATCCGCTCGAAGCCGAGGCCGCGCAGAAGCAGCTGGAAGACGAGGCGAAGAACTTCGGTACCGCCGAGGTGGACTACATCTACGAGCAGCCGCCGCAGGAGATCTTCGCGGACGTGCTGCCGCGTTACGTGACCTCGCAGCTGTACCACGCGCTGCTGGAATCGATCGCCGCCGAGCATGCCGCCCGTATGACGGCGATGGATTCGGCGACCAACAACGCATCTGAGATGATCGACGCTTACACGCTGCAGATGAATCGCGTCCGTCAGGCAGCGATCACCAAGGAAATTATCGAAATTGTCAGCGGCGCAGCCGCGATCTAAGTCGGAAAAAGGCAGACATGGCAGAAAACATCGGCAGAGTGGTTCAGATTTCGGGTCCCGCGGTGGACGTGCAGTTCGAAGAGGCGACCATGCCTCCTATCTACGAGGCCCTGCGCGTGGTCAGCGACGGCTTCGATGTCCCGGTCCCCATCAACGTCATCCTTGAAGTCCAGCAGCACCTCGGCGAAGGCCGCGTGCGCTGCGTCGCCATGGAAGCCACCGACGGTATGGTGCGCGGCATGAAAGCCATCGACGAAGGCGGCCCGATCACCGTTCCTGTGGGACGCCCGACGCTGGGCCGCGTGCTGAACGTCATCGGCGAGCCCGTGGATGAGCTGGGTCCCGTGAATGCGAAGGAGCGCAAGCCGATCCATCGTCCCGCTCCCGCCTTCGACGAGCAGTCGACCCACGAAGAGATGTTCGAGACCGGCATCAAGGTCATCGACCTGATCCAGCCCTTCCTCAAGGGAGGCAAGATCGGCCTCTTCGGCGGCGCCGGCGTGGGCAAGACGGTCATCATCCAGGAGCTCATCAACAACGTCGCCTCGCAGCACGGCGGCTTCTCGGTCTTCGCCGGCGTGGGCGAGCGTACCCGCGAGGGCAACGATCTGTGGCTCGAAATGCAGGAGTCCGGCGTTATCAATCTGAAGGAGCCGGCGAAGTCGAAGGCGGCGCTGATCTACGGCCAGATGACCGAGCCGCCCGGCGCGCGTCTCCGCGTGGCCCTCACCGGCCTGACAGTCGCTGAGTTCTTCCGTGATGAAGAAGGGGCCGACACGCTGCTCTTTATCGACAACATCTTCCGCTTCACGCAGGCCGGTTCCGAAGTGTCGACCCTGCTGGGCCGCATGCCCTCTGCCGTCGGCTACCAGCCGAACCTCGCCACGGAAATGGGCGAGCTGCAGGAGCGCATTACGTCCACCAAGCGGGGATCGGTCACCTCGGTGCAGGCTGTTTACGTGCCGGCCGACGATCTTACCGATCCGGCTCCGGCGACGACCTTCGCGCACCTCGACGCCACCACGGTGCTTTCGCGTCCGCTGTCGGAACTCGGCATCTACCCGGCCGTCGATCCGCTGGCCTCCACCTCGCGCATTCTCACTCCGCGTGTGGTCGGTCAGGATCACTACGACGTGGCTCAGGGCGTGAAGCGCATCCTGCAGCGCTACAAGGACCTGCAGGACATCATCGCCATTCTCGGCATCGACGAGCTTTCCGAAGAGGACAAGATCACCGTCGCCCGCGCGCGCAAGGTGCAGAAATTCCTCTCGCAGCCCTTCCATGTTGCCGAGCAGTTCACCGGCATCCCCGGTAAGTACTGCAAGATCGCCGATACGGTGCGCAGCTTCAAAGAAGTCATCGACGGCAAGCACGACGATGTGCCCGAACAGGCCTTCTACATGCGCGGCACCATTGAGGAAGTGCTGGAAGAGGCTGAGAAACTGAAGGCGACGGCGAAATAGCCATGCCCGACCAGCTCAAAGTTCGTCTCGTGACCCCGGACCGCGTCCTCGTCGATCAGACGGCGGACGCGGTCGAGGTGCCCGGCAAGAGCGGCTACTTCGAAGTGCTCTACGGCCACGCGCCGATGCTCTCGGAGATCGGCGCCGGCGAAGTGCGTCTGCACGGCGGCGGGGCCGGCGATCAGCGGTACGTGGTCGCGCGCGGCTTTGTCGAAGTGCTGCCCGAACGCGTCACCATCCTCGCTGAGAGCGCGCAGAAGCCCGAGGAAATCGACCCCGGCGCGGTTGAGGCCCAGTTGCAGGAAGGCCAGAACCTCTGGAACGAGGCGGGCGAGGACGCGGAACGGTACGCGCACGCCAACGAAGTGATCGCCGAGGCCGAAGCGAAGCAGGCGAGCATCGGAGCAGGGAAGCACTAACCCGCGCCCGGTCGCACCCTTTTCGGAGTTTCCAATCCAGCAGGTGCTGCCTCCTGGTTCCGGTTCAGAACGGACCCGGGAGGCAGCGCCTCGCACCGGCCTACTCGCCGAAGGCCTTGCGGATAAACGTTACGATCCGCTGCCGTCCGTCAAAGCCATGCCATGGCTCCGGGCTCGGGGCTCCGAAGATGCCGCCCGCCAGCGGGCCGTGATCCTCGCGCGGATACTGGACCATCTCGACCGGCACACCCATTTGTCGCAGTGCGCGATACATTTCCTGGCTCTGCCCCAGCGGATCGGTGTGGTCGCTCTCGCCCTGCAGGAGAAGGAAGGGTGTTTTCGCCTTCGCTACCGTGGACAGCGCACTCTGCTTCCACGCGCTGTCCGCGTGCTCCCACGGATAGCCGCCGTAGAACCAGCGGTCGTAGTACGATCCTGATTCCGTCCCGTACTCGCTCTCCTGGTCGACGACCGGCGCGCCGCCGACGATGGCTCGGAAGCGGTCCGTCCGACCTTCGACGAAGGCGGCCATTTCGCCGCCGTAGCTGTAGCCCATCAGCGCCATCTTGTTGGCGTCCAGCGGATATTTCGCCAGCACGGCATCGACGCCGGACATGATGTCGCGATAATCGCCGCCGCCCATGTCGTTCTTGTTGGCGGCTGCGAAGGCCGCACCGTAACCCGAGCTGCCGCGCGGATTCGTGCGCAGCACGGCCCATCCCTGGCCCAGCAGAAATTCCGTCAGCGCATTCCAGTTGTCTTCGAACGCGCCCGTCGGGCCGCCGTGCACATCCACAATCAGGGGCACCTTGTGCCTGGCGGCCTGCGGCGGCAGATAGAGCAACCCTTCAATCGTGAAGTTATCGCTCTTCCAGGACACCGGTTGCGAAGCGATCTCCGTCCATTTCGCGGGCAGCAGATCGGGTGTGTTCAGCACGCGCCCCGGCTCGCCCCATTTCGCCGAGTAGTACAGCGCGGTCGGCTTGTCGCTTGATGAACCCAGCCACACCCACGCGGTGTGCTTCGCATTTGTGTTGAACTGCGACACCGTTGCGGTTTCGAAGTGCAGGGAATCATGTTGAGCGCCTTCGAAGCGCATCAGCGTTGTGTGGAAGCCCATGTCAACGGGCTCCAGCACGGCGTTTGCCTCGGCGATGGGCTCTTCGTGGCCGATGCTTCCGTTGAAACCGTCACTCAGGTCGCGGATCGAACCATCCGCCACCGTCATCTCGTACAGATCGTCGTAGCCTGGGGGCGCATCCGCTTTGCTCTGCGCGAGCAGGTAGATTTTGGCCTCATCCGGCGACCACGCAGCGGCGCCGATCGTGGCGGGAGCGGTCTTCACCTGCAATGGATGCTCGGGATCCTTGACGGATACGACCCACGCTGTGCCGGCGGGCTGCAGATCGCCCACGTCGTTCAAGCCCTCGGCGATGGCCAGCATCCTGTCGCTCTGCTGGCTCCAGGCAACGCGCTCCACATCCGGCGGCACCGCGGCCGGCGTCAGCTTGCCATCGGCCGGATCGAGAAGATACAGCCGTGAGCCATGCGGATTGTGGTTCACCCACACGGCGTCGGCCTTCTCGTCATGTTCCTTCTTCTCACCGGGCGTCTCCGGATCGCGCACGAGGATCGCGATCTGCTTGCCATCCGGAGCGATGAAGTAGCGCGAGACGTCCGCCTCCAGCGGTTCCGGCTTCTCCTTCTTGTCCGCCGCGTCTTTCTTTGCGGGAGGGATCGCGTCCGGCTCCTTTGATTGATCCACCGGCGGCACAATCTTCACGTCGAATGGATGCGCTTCGCCACCGTTCATGGGAAGACGGAACAACTGCGTGTGTTCGCCCCGATGCGCCAGGAACAGAATGCTCCCGCCATCCGGCATCCACTGCGCCTGCGATTCGCCCCGCTTATCGCTGCCGGGGGACCACGTCAGCTGGCGCGAGGTGTTGTTCTTCACGTCCACCAGCCAAAGATGCGTCTTGCCGCCGTCCGCTGTCGCGTCCGCAATTTGCACCAGCACCTGTTGGCCATCCGGCGATACTTTGGGCTGCGCCATCGAGCACACGTGCCGCAGGTCCTCATTGGAAGGGAAGTGATCCTCGGCCTGAGCGGGACCGGCTAAAAGCGAGCCAAGGCAGACGGCCGCCAGAAGCGTGCATCCTGGAGATTTGAGCATGCACAGAAGCATATCGCAGCGTGCCGCGCGCCTCGGAGCCGCTGGTCCCATTAAACTGGGAACATGCTGCATCTGCTCAATCCCATTCCGGCCGACAAGATTCGTCTCATCGTCTTCGACCTCGATGGCACCCTGATCGATTCGCGCAAGGACCTCACCAACTCCATCAACGCCATGCTGACGGAGTTTGGCCGCGATCCGCTGCCCGAGGAGATTATCGCCACCTATATCGGCGATGGCGCGGGGATGCTGGTGCGCCGCGCGCTGGGAGATCCTGACGATGAGCCGCTGGTCGAGAACGCGCTGCAGCATTTTCTGGACCACTACCGGAAGCACAAACTGGATTTCACCTACGTCTATGGCGGCGTGTTCGAGTCGCTGGACGCGATGCGCACCAATGCAGCCGGCCAGGCACGCAAAATGGCCGTCCTCACGAACAAGCCCGTGGGACCCTCGGTGGCGATCTGCGATGCGCTGGGCCTGAGCCCGTACATGTTTCGCATTTACGGCGGCAACAGCTTCGCCACCAAGAAGCCCGAGCCGGAAGGGCTCAACACGCTCATTCGCGAGGCAGAGGTCGCGCCCGGCGAGACGCTCATGATCGGCGATTCCAGTGTCGATATCCTCACCGCTCGCCGCGCGGGCGCGTGGGTGATCGGCTGCCGTTTCGGGCTCTCCTCGCACACGGTCGAGGACATTCCCAGCGACTGCCTCGTCGATTCTGCGTCGGAGTGGGCGCAGGCGCTCGCGCTGGAGAGCAGCCCGAGAGGCATGCACGCCAGCCGCTGATCCGGATTTTGCGCGCCTGAGGTTGTCCGATTTTTCGCGAATTTTCACGCCAGATACTGCCTTCGCGAGCGAACCTCGGCGCATCCCATGAACCGGGTTGCAGGATTGTTGCACATCCCACGAAGTGCACAGGAGAGACACATCCATGAGAATCGCAAAACACGCGACCATTTTTGTATTGGGCCTCGCTCTTGCGGGTGGAACCGCAGTTGCTGTTTACGCGCAGGAGGGGCCGCCGCCAGGAGCCTGGCAGCCGGTGGAGCCGCCGGGGAACTGGTCCCGCGCGTGGCACAGCGGCTTCCGCGACGGCATTGAGGCGGCGCGCCACGATATCGACGCGCGTCGCACACCCGATCCGGATCGTCACGATAACTTCCGGCATCCCGATCGGCCACGCGATGAGCGCGGAGATTTTCGGGATGGTTTCCGCCGTGGCTATCGTATGGAATACGACCACGTTTACCGCGGTCACGACCACGACGATTCTCCGCGCTAGGTTCGCTGGAGTTGCAGCAGGGGAGCCGATGCGTTCGGCTCCTTTTGCTTTTTTGGTTTACGCAGTTTTTCGGGAACGCCGGGTGATCGCGCCTTTGGGAAACTCCACAAAGGCCTCCTGCACGCGGCTGAACGAGCGTCCGCGCAGACGGGCCGCGGCAATGGTGCGCACCGCCTTGGGATCGGAGATGCGCACGTAGCGGCATCCCGCCTGCCGGTCGATGGCCATCTCCGGAACCAGAGAGACGCCGACTCCCGCAGCCACCATGCCCAGCAGACTGCCGATCTGATTGCTTTCGAAAGCGATCCTCGGATCGAGATGGGCGCGATGGCAGGCCGCCAGGGAGATCTCGCGGAAGCAATGGCTGTCGCGCAGCATCACGAAGCGCTCCTCGCGCAGATCGCGCAGCGAGAGGGTCGCGGCGCCGGCGCGCGGGTGATCGGGCGGCAGCGCGGCGTAGAGTTTTTCGGTTAAAAGAGGAACAATTTCGAATTCGCGATGGCGCAGCGGCAGCGAGAGAATCGCGATGTCGACAGCCAGGCTTTTGAGGCTGTCCACCAGCACCGGAGTCGTTTCTTCCACCACGCGCAGCGACGATTCGGGGAAGCGGCGCATGAACGCGGCGATGCGTTCGGGCAGGTAGTACGGGGCGATGGTCGGAATAACGCCGACGGTGACCGTTCCGCGGGTGTCGCGGCGGCGCCCGTCCACCTTGATGCGCGCCAGTTCCGTCTGCTGCAGCACGGCGCGCGCATGCGGCAGCAGCGTCCTGCCTGAGTCGGTGAGGCGCACGCTGCGCCCCAGCCGATCGAAGAGCCTCGTTCCCAGTTCTTCTTCGAGCTTCGAAATCTGCTGCGAGAGCGACGGCTGCGCGACACGGCACTGTTCGGCGGCCCGGCTGAAGCTGCCCGTGTCCACGATGGCGCAGAGATAGCGCAGCTGCTGAAATTCCATAGTCAATGCCTATACGATCGATGCAGTCGATCTATTGGAGTAATCCATGTCCATGATGCTACATTCAATCTTTCCGGACAAACGGAAGCGCTGACATCGACGAATACCCCGGGGTCCGATGGGACCCAAACGCTGGAATTCAACCCCGACAGGAGACACCTATGTCGTCCGAAGCAAAATGCCCGTTCCCGCACGGCAATGGTCACTCGGTGAGGACCAACACCGATTGGTGGCCGAACGCACTGAACCTGAATATCCTGCACCAGCACTCCTCGCTCTCCGATCCGATGGATCCGGACTTCAACTATGCCGAGGCGTTCAAGACCCTGGATTACGCTGCCCTGAAGCAGGACCTGGCGGCGCTGATGACCGATTCGCAGGACTGGTGGCCCGCGGACTTCGGCCACTACGGCGGCCTCTTCATCCGCATGGCGTGGCACAGCGCGGGAACCTACCGCACGCTCGACGGACGGGGCGGCGGCGGGCGAGGGCAACAGCGCTTTGCGCCGCTCAACAGCTGGCCCGACAATGTGAATCTGGACCGGGCGCGCCGCCTGCTGTGGCCCATCAAGCAGAAGTACGGGAAGAAAATTTCGTGGGCAGACCTGATGATCCTCGCCGGCAACGTGGCTCTGGAATCGATGGGGCTGAAGACCTTCGGCTTCGCCGCCGGGCGCGCGGATGTGTGGGAGCCCGATATGGACGTGAACTGGGGCGCGGAAACGACGTGGATGGGAACGGACAAGCGCTACTCCGGCGAGCGCGACCTCTCCAAGCCATTCGGCGCGACCACGATGGGGTTGATCTACGTGAACCCGGAAGGGCCGGAAGGGAAGCCGGACCCGGTCGCGGCTGCCAAAGATATCCGCGAGACCTTTGCCCGTATGGCGATGAACGATGAAGAGACCGTGGCCCTGATTGCGGGCGGCCACACCTTCGGCAAGACGCACGGCGCGGGGGCGGGCACGCAGCTGAAATCGGAACCGGAAGGCGCGCCGATCGAAGAGCAGGGGCTGGGCTGGTCGAGCGCTTATCGAACGGGGATCGCCGGCGACGCCATCACGAGCGGCCTGGAAGTGACGTGGAGCAACACGCCGACGAAGTGGAGCAATCACTTCTTCGACAACCTGTTCAAGTATGAGTGGGAGCTGACGAAGAGCCCGGGCGGCGCGCACCAGTGGAAGCCGAAAGGGAATGCCGGCGAAGGCACGGTGCCCGATGCGCACGATCCGTCGAAGCATCATCAGCCGGGAATGCTGACCACGGATCTCTCTCTGCGCTTCGATCCGATCTACGAGAAGATCTCTCGCCGCTTCTACGAGCATCCGGAAGAATTTGCCGATGCGTTTGCGCGGGCGTGGTTCAAGCTGACGCACCGCGACATGGGCCCGCGCTCGCGCTATCTCGGCCCGGAGGTTCCGGCCGAGGAACTCATCTGGCAGGATCCCATTCCCGCCAGCCATCAGCCGCTGATCGATGCGCAGGACATCGCTTCGCTCAAGAGCAAGATACTTGCTTCCGGGTTGCCGGTTTCCCAGCTGGTTTCCACGGCCTGGGCGTCGGCGTCCACCTTCCGCGGCTCCGACAAGCGCGGCGGCGCTAACGGTGCGCGCATTCGGCTGGCTCCGCAGAAGGACTGGGAGGTGAATCAGCCCGAGCAGCTGCAAAAGGTGCTGAACAAACTCGAAGGGATCCAGAGCGAGTTCAACAAGTCTGGCAGCAAGAAAGTGTCGCTCGCCGATCTGATCGTGCTCGCGGGTTGCGCCGGTGTGGAGCAGGCTGCGAAGAACGCGGGCATCATCGTGAAGGTCCCGTTTACTCCCGGCCGCATGGATGCATCGCAGGAGCAGACCGATGCGGCATCGTTCGATGTGCTCGAGCCCTCTGCGGACGGCTTCCGGTCTTACACCAGCGGCAGGGACAACGTACCGGCGGAGGTGGCGCTGCTGGACCGCGCCCAGCTGCTGACCCTGACGGCGCCTGAGATGACCGTGCTGCTGGGCGGCATGCGGGTGCTGAACACCAACTACAAACAGACGCAGTACGGCGTCTTCACGAAGCGGCCGGAGGCTCTGACCAACGACTTCTTCGTCAACCTGCTCGATATGGGAACGGCGTGGAAGGCGACTTCCGAGGCTCAGGACGTTTTCGAAGGCCGCGACCGCAAAACCGGGCAGGTAAAGTGGACGGCAACGCGCGCCGATCTGGTCTTCGGCTCGAACTCGCAGCTGCGCGCCCTGGCCGAGGTTTACGCCAGCTCCGACGCGCATGCGAAGTTCGTTGCGGACTTCGTCGGCGTGTGGAACAAGGTGATGAATCTCGATCGCTTCGACCTGGTGCGGACGGCTGCACAAAAGGTTCGCCCCGAAGAACTCGCCGCGGCGAAGTAAGCGGCGTCTCCGGCCTTCAGTCACAGCGCCCGCATTCCTTCTTTGAAGTGCGGGCGCTTTTTCTTTGCGGTGTGCGACTCGGGGCGGGGGCGGGGTTCGGGAGAACGTTCGATCCACAGCGCCGTTCCCCGGCGTCTCCTAAAATCGATCTGTGGACTTCCAGCTGGTCAGCGACTACAAGCCGCGCGGCGATCAGGGCCGTGCGATCGAAGAACTCGTCACCGGGATTGAAGGCGGCGAGAAGCACCAGGTGCTGCTCGGCGTCACCGGCTCCGGCAAGACCTTCACGATGGCGAAGATCATCGAGCAGCTCAACCGTCCGGCGCTCGTGCTCGCGCATAACAAGACCCTCGCCGCTCAGCTCTTCCACGAGTTCAAGCAGTTCTTCCCTAATAACGCGGTCGAGTACTTCGTCTCCTACTACGACTACTACCAGCCCGAGGCGTACATTCCATCCGGCGATCTCTACATCGAGAAGGAGGCGACGATCAACGAGGAGCTGGACAAGCTGCGCCTCTCCGCCACGCGTTCGCTCTTCGAGCGGCGCGACTGCGTGATCGTTGCCTCCGTCTCCTGCATCTACGGCCTTGGTTCACCGGAGGCCTACTACGGCATGCTGCTGCTGCTGGAAAAAGGGCAGCGCGTGCGCCGCGACGACATCACCCGCCGGCTGGTCGAGATTCTCTACGAGCGCAATGACGCCGACTTCCGGCGCGGCACCTTCCGCGTGCGCGGCGACGTGATCGAGGTCTTCCCGACCTATGACGAATTTGCGTACAGGATCGAGCTGTTCGGCGACGAGATCGACTCGCTCGCGCAGATCGATCCACTCTTCGGCACGGTGAAGCAGAAGTATGCGCGCCTGCCCATCTATCCCAAGAGCCACTACGTGGTACAGCCGGAGCGCCGCAAGACAGCGATCGAAACCATCCTCGAAGAGCTGGGCTGGTGGGAAAAGGAACTCGAGAATCAGGGCCGTATGGTCGAATCGCAGCGCGTCCATCAGCGCACCCGCTTTGATCTGGAGATGATCAAATCCGTCGGCTACTGCCATGGCATCGAGAACTACTCGCGGCACTTTTCGGGCCGCTTGCCGGGCGAGCCGCCGCCGACGCTGCTCGACTATTTCCCGCGCGACTACCTGCTCTTCATCGACGAGTCGCACGTCACGGTGCCGCAGTTGCATGGCATGTGGCACGGCGACCGCTCGCGCAAGCAGAACCTGGTCGATTACGGATTCCGCCTGCCCTCGGCGATGGACAACCGGCCGCTCAAGTTCGAGGAGTTCGATGCGCGCACCAATCAGCTGGTCTACGTCTCCGCGACGCCGGGCCCTTATGAGCTGACCAAGGCTGCCGGCGTGGTGGTCGAGCAGATCATTCGGCCCACGGGGCTCGTCGATCCCGAGGTGGAAATTCGTCCAGTGCGCGGCCAGATCGACGACCTGCTGCACGAGATTCGCGACCGCGCGCAGAAGGGCGAGCGGGTTCTGGTCACAACGCTGACGAAGCGCATGGCCGAGGACCTGGCCGGCTATTACTCCGAAGTCGGCGTGCGCTGCCGCTACATGCACTCGGAGATCGAGACGCTCGAGCGCGTCAAGCTGCTGCGCGACCTGCGCAAGGGCGAGTACGACGTTCTCATTGGCATTAACCTGCTGCGCGAAGGACTCGACCTCCCCGAAGTCTCGCTGGTTGCGATTCTCGATGCGGACAAGGAAGGCTTCCTGCGCTCCTCCGGGTCGCTCATCCAGACCATCGGCCGTGCCGCGCGCCACGTGATGGGACGCGCCATTCTCTACGCCGACAAGATGACGGATTCCATGAAGCAGGCCATCGGCGAAACCGACCGCCGCCGCGCGGTGCAGCGCGCCTACAACGAGGAGCACGGCATCACGCCGCAGTCCATCGTGCGCCAGGTGGATATGTCGCTGGCGAAGATCCTGCAGGCCGAGTATGTGGATCTGGCGGAAGAGGTCGAGGAGATGCCCGCATTCCAGTCGCAGGAGGAACTGGACGGCTACATCGGGAAGCTGGAAGCGGAGATGCGCGAAGCGGCGAAGAAATTCGAATTCGAGAAAGCCGCGAAGTTGCGCGACACGATCAAAGATCTGCGGTCGAAGGAATTTCTTTTCAAATAGGCCGCGTGCCTATCGAACGGAACCGGGCCCGGCTCCCCGCTGATTTTTGAACACCAGGAACAGCGGCACGCCGAGCAGGATAATCGCCGTCCCGATCAGTGAGTTCCTGAAGTTCTCCGCGTACGAATACACCAGCAGCACGGCGGCCGCCGCGATGAACAGCGCCGGAATCACCGGGTACCCCCACACGTGGTAAATCTTCTCTCCCGCATCGCGCCGCCGGTAGAAGAAGATCGTCGTGGCCGTGACCATGTAGAAGAGCCACTCGGCGAAGATGGCCAACTCGAAGAGCTGCTGGAAGCGTCCCACCGCCAGCAGCAGGCCCGTGGTCAGGATCGCCTGCACGATGAGTGAGGTCGAAGGGCTCTGGAAGCGGGGATGCACATCGGCCATGCGCCGGAAGAACAGCCGATCGCGCGCTGCCGCAAAGGGCACGCGCGCGCCCGACATGATCGTGCCATTCAGCGTGACAAAAATGCTCACCGCCATGGCGATCGAGACGAGGCCCGCGCCCCACGGGCCGGTGATCGCGCCCAGCGCTGTAACGGCCGGTCGCGGCGAAGCGGCAATCTGCGTGGCGGGCAGAATGTACTGGATCGCGGCATTCGTGGCCATGTACAGCACGCCGACGATTGCCAGTCCGGCGATGAGCGCTACGGGCAGGCTGCGGGCTGGATTGCGCACTTCGCCGGCCACCATGGTCAGGTCGTTCCAGCCGTCATAGGCCCACAGCGCGGCGATCAGGGCGATCATGAATCCGCCAAAACCGCCATGGGCTCCGACAAACTTCGTCGCGAAGTTGCCCCAGTGCCCGGCGAATGAGCCGAAGCAGATGCCGGCGATCAGAACGATCAGCACGCCCTTGAGCCAGGTGAATACCAGCTGGAAATTGCCGGCTTTGCGCATGCCCAGGTAGTTCAGGCCGGTGATCAGCCACGTTGCCGCAATGGCAAACACCTGCGACCAGAGCACGGCAAAGCCGGCGTGGAAGGCGACGCCATCCAGCCAGCGCAGCGCGGGGAAGATCGCGAGAGTACGCGCCAGCCCGGTGGTGACGCTGGCAATCGAGGCCGGCTTGGCCACGGCGAACCAGGTCCACATATACAGAAACGCGGGCAGATCGCCGTACGCGCCGCGGATGTAGACATACTCGCCGCCCGCGTAGGGCAGCAGGGTGCTCAGCTCGGCGTAAGTCATGGCGCCGAAGAGCGACAGCAGGCCGCCCGCGATCCAGGCCAGGTAGACGAGGCCCGACGAGCCGGTGGCGCGCATCATCTCCTGGGGAACAAGGAAAATGCCGCTGCCGATGATGGTGCCCACCACGATGGCGGTGGCGTGCGAGGTGTTCAGCACCCGGGGCAGATCGGGCGCGTTCTCGAGAGGCCGTGCGGCGGAGGTGTTCAGAGAGGTTGGGTCTCCGGGTTAGTAGTAGTGCTTGAAGTCCTTCCAGTCTGCCTGATACGTGGCTTTTCTGCCATGGCAAAGATAGATGTTGTTGTGCTCCCACGGCATGGCCAGCGGGTTGTCGTTCACGTCCGCGACCGTGCAGGATGCGTAGGAACCCCGCATCTCCGCGGGCGTTGCGCCGTTGATGATGATCATCTCCTGGCCGGTATAGCCGTGCGGCCCCCACAGCCAGTAGGTCTGATGACCGCTGATGGCCACCGGCAATCCATACTTCGGCCCAAAGAGATTGATGGCGCTCGCCTCGCCGTAGTTTCCCGCGTAGATGCCGGTGACGGCGCGCTCCTGCGGGGGCAGGGAGTTGTAGATGCGCGCGACCTTTTCGACCATTTCCTGCCAGCCGAAGCGATCGGCGTAGAACTGCGGCAGGATCGTCGCGTCGTGGTTCTCGGAGTCTTTGGGCGTGAAGCCGATTTTCTTTTCGTAGGCGACGAACTGTTGCGGCGGAAGAATCGGAATCGAAAACGGCACGCTCTGGACGAAGGCAAAGCACAGGAGCAGCGCGTAGGCGCCCCCCAGGAGATTGCGCCAACGCGGCACCCGTACGCCCTGCAGCCAGCAGAGGCCGCCCGCCGCATAGTAGACCACATAGACCGGCGCGAGGTAGTAGTCCTTGGCGTGCATGGCCATCATCATCAGCAGGTAGAGCGGATAGAGAATGCCCAGAAACCGGAACGGCCGGGCTGCGCGAGCGAGCAACAGCCAGAACACGCCGCTGATCCACAGCGGAAACGTGAACGGATTGAGCATCATGATCTGCCCGGCCAGGAACTGCAGCGGTGGCAGCTTTACATCCTTATTGCTCTTTGAGACGTCGACCAGCCATTCGAGGGTCGGCCAGTGGTAGTGCATCTCCCAGAGCAGATTCGGCAGCGCCAGTGCCACGATCAGCCCCACAGCCACGGCAAACCATCGGCTGGCAAGGATGCGCCTTTGCGGCGTCAGCAGCAGCGCGGCCAGTACGGCGAGGAGGAAGAAGACGATATTCCATTTGTTCTCGATGCCCAGTCCGGCGCTGATGCCGAGCACAATCCACCAGTCGCGAACAACGCGCTCGCGCCCCGGGACCCCGTGCTCCTCGACGATCCGCACCAGCGCCAGCGCGCAGGGAATCCAGAAGACGCCTTCGAACGAATTCATCGAGAGGAAGCTGTCGGTGCCCAGATAGACGCCGGCGACGATCACGGCCAGCATGGCCAGCGCGGCAGCGGCTCTGCGATTTCCCGACGGGCTGCTGAGCCCCATGGCCCAAACCAGCGCGCCGGTGAGAAAAACCTTGAGGGCCCCGGCCAGCGCGGAGAGCAGCCGAAGGGACCACATGTGGTCGTAGCCGAAAAGAATCTCGGTGAGCCGCGCCTGCAGCGCCACCATGGGCGGCTGATCGACGTAGCCGAAGGCCAGGTGCCGGCCGCAGATGAGGTAGTACATCTCATCGCGAAAGATGCCGTAGCCGGCGCGCTGCGCCAGAATGTTGCCGATGATCTGGATGGCCAGCTTGAGGGTGGCCATCGCGAGGCAGATCCAGACAAACCGGCGAAAGCTCTGCCGCTCCTGCGTCGCGTCGACGTTGTTCGCTGTAAGAGTGCTCATTGGGGAATCCAATCCAAAGGGAAGCGGGTCCGGCCTTTTTGAGGATACGCACCTGAGACGCGAAGGTTCCCTGGAATCCATTGAAGGTCGGGCTCCGCGGCGAAACAATGGTAGAGAAGGGATCGCAGATGATCGTCCTCTTCGAGGATCGCGCGCACGCCGGGCGCGCTCTGGCGCAGGCCGTCCGTGAAGAATGCGCCGACGATCTCACCCAGGGCGATGCCATCGTGCTGGGACTCCCGCGCGGTGGCGTGCCCGTGGCTTTCGAAGTCGCCCGCGGGCTGCACCTGCCCCTGGATGTCTTCATCGTGCGCAAGCTGGGTGTTCCCGGCCAGGAAGAGCTGGCGATGGGGGCTTTGGCCAGTGGCGGCGTGATCGTCCTGCAGCGCGACGTCATCGACGCGTACCAGATCTCGCGGGAGACGATCGAAGAGGCAGCCGCGCAGGAACGCATCGAGATCCACCGCCGTGAAGCCGCCTACCGCAGCGGCCGTCCGCCTGCTGTTCTGCGTGGGCGCACCGTCATTCTCGTCGACGACGGCCTGGCCACCGGAGCCACGATGAAGGCTGCGGTGCGCGCGCTGCGCCCCATCGCTCGCCGGATTCTGGTCGCTGTCCCCGTCGCGGCTTTTCACACCTGCCAGGAACTGAGCGGGGAAGTGGATCGGGTAGTGTGCATCGAAACCCCGGAGTCCTTCCACGCGGTGGGCGAGTTCTATCGCAACTTCGAACAGACGAGCGACGATGAGGTTTGCGGCCTGCTCGCTCGGGCGCGCGAAGCGGCTCCCGGTGCGACGGCCCCGCACTGAAACTCTGTGGTCACATCACCCGCAGGCACCCGGGAAAGGGCAAGCGCGCTGACCCTGCGGTTCGCGATCCTCGCACCGACGTTGTATGGGCGCCCCCTGTCGTCCCCACCTACACTGGCGTTGCTGGCAAGTGCTCAAGGAAAGCTTTTTGGGACTGCAGGATGCACGATCTGAGATTCGGCCTTGGAATGATCTGGATTGTCTTTACGATGGTTGCCGCCGCTCTGCTGGGAACTGACTTTATCCTTCACGAAATCCGCTCCGCCATCCGCAATTACCGCGACTCCCACAGCAAATAACCGGCGTTCGGGACCCGGGTCCCGGCGCTGCTAGAATGGTTCCCGTGGCGCCCTGAGGCGGCTCGCGCAGGCGACGCCGCAGGTTTCGGGCGGTTAGCTCAGCTGGTTAGAGCGCCTGCCTTACAAGCAGGAGGTCGCAGGTTCGAGCCCTGCACTGCCCACCAATTCTGTGCTTTGATGCAGAAGATCGAGCGTCGACAACGGGATAGCCACTCCGGGCACTTCTCTCACCAGAGCCTGTGTTTTGAGCTGAAGTTGAAGCTCACTTCTCCGGATTTCCATCGCAAGGTCGCAAAGCGAACAACCCTTTTCCGCGGCCATGTCACAGCGGAAGCCTTGCTGTTGTTGTCAAATATGACTACACTGCGGACGTGAGGCTCTCCGCATGACGCTGAAGACCCGCCCCATCTCGTGGATCAGAGCAGCGCGGAAGGGCTTCGAGAAGTTTCCCCGTGAGGCACAGTCAATCTGCCTGACGGCCCTGACCGTAGCAGCCGAAGGCGGCAAGGCCGATATCGCCAGGCCGATGCAGGGCCTGGGCGTCGGCATCTTCGAAATCGCATTGCCCTTTCGGGGCGATGCCTTTCGCGTCATCTATGCTGTCCAAATCGGGGCAGACCTCTGGGTGGTTCATGCTTTTCAGAAGAAGTCGACCCAGGGAATCAAGACCCCGCAACACGAAATTGATCTGATCCGGGACCGCCTCAAACGTCTGAAGGAGATACTCGAATGAAAAACGAACGGCTGGATGTAATTCGCGGTAGCGGCAATGTGTTTCGTGACCTCGGTCGCGCAACTGCGGACGTGGATCAGATGAAGGCTCTGCTGGCCGCCGAGATCATCAGGCTTCTCGATCGCGAGGACCTGAGTGTTCGCGCCGCTCACACCCGTACGGGTATCGCCGCGGCGGACTTCTCCCGCATCCGTAATGCCGATCTGCAGCGGTTCACGGTGGACCGCCTCATGACCGTCATCAACCGGCTTGGGTCACGTGTGGACGTCAAAGTAAAGGTACGCAGCGTTCGTCAGCAGGAAGCGGCGACAGCCTGATCCGGAATCCCCCGGGCGGCAGAGGGGCGGAAGCCCTGCACTGCCCACCAACGCCGCCCGTTTCCACGGCGGATTCTCCGCCCCCTCCAGCCCCGCCCTGAACCCCGCACTCTGCGATAATCAAAGCAGAATCCCCTCCGAGATCCTTCGTCCGAACTCCTCTGCGGGAATTCCGTCGTCCCTATGCGCCGCTTCCTCTCCCTCCGCGACTTCGACTGGACGCTTCTCGCCTTTGTCCTGCTCCTCTCCGTCATCAGCGTCTTTGAGATTTACAGCGCTACGCTGCACACCAAATTCCATGGCTTCCAGCGCATGCAGATCCTGTGGATCGGCGGCGGCCTGGTGGTCATGTTCGTCATGTCGGTCATCGACTACCACAAACTGCTGACGGCCATTTACTGGATCTACGGGTTCTGCCTTCTGGCGCTGGTCGCTGTTCTGGCGGTCGGCACGCGCGTGAATGGCGGCAAGCGCTGGATCAAGCTTCCGGGCGGCATTCATTTTCAGCCCTCGGAGTGGGTCAAGCTGGTCCTCATCGTCCTGGTCGCCCGCTACTTCAGCAATCTGGCCGGCCGCGAACTCAGCTGGAAGGACATCTTCAAGGCCATCGGCTTTGTCGCGCTTCCCATGCTGCTGGTGCTCAAGCAGCCGGACATGGGCACGGCGCTCACCTACTCCCCGGTGCTGCTGGTAGGGCTCTTCCTGGGCGGCATCGACTGGAGAAAGGGGGGAATCCTGGTTCTGGTGAGCCTGCTGGCGGTGGGTGGTGTCTGGAAGAGCGGCAAGGTCCTCAAGCCGTACCAGAAGGCGCGTCTGACGAGTTTTCTGAACCCGGATGCCGACCCGCGGGGCACGGGCTACCAGATCCTGCAGTCCAAGATTGCGGTGGGCGACGGCGGGGTTTTCGGCCGGGGCGCCAACCGCGGCACCCAGACTCAGGGCGATTTTTTGCCCATCCCGTATACCGACTTTATCTTTGCGGCTTTCAGCGAGGAGCACGGCTTTGTGGGCGCGATCCTCGTGCTCCTGATATACTTTTTGATACTGATGCGTTTGATTCAGAACGCTCAGACAGCCGCAGACCTGCCAGGTTCATTCCTGGTGATGGGCGTAGCGGCGGTCCTTATTTTCCAGATCGCCGTGAACGTCGGAATGGTTCTGGGGTTGATGCCGGTCACCGGCATCCCTCTTCCTCTTATGAGCTACGGGGGATCTTCGGTACTGTTCACATTCCTGGCTCTTGGCATGGTGATGAACGTCCGCATGAGCCGCTTCGTGAACTGAACGGCGAACAGGTTCTGGCAGTGACTGCCCGCGGTGCGGGCGTAGTTGAACGAAGTTTATTAACCGGCCAGGTGGATCGAAACGGGCCGGGCAGGATCAGGAATGAACGCGAACCGGTGGCTAACGACCCCGCCATGTTTGGCTGAAGCGGTCACATCTTCGCGCGCGAACGACTCTCCGGAAAGAATGCTATTTCCCAGCGACATCTCCCCAAACCTCTCTCCTCATCGAGGCCGAGGCAGCACGGACGTGTGTGCGCATTCTCCCGGACTTTCTTCCTTCAGCCCCGATCTGCTCCGCTAGCCCGCTCGTTCTGCCCTGGCATTTGAGGCAGAATGGCAAAGGAAATATGTATCTCCAGCACGCCGCACGAAACGCGGCTGGCAATTCTTGAAGACGATCAGCTCGCAGAAATCTACTACGAGCGCGAAAATGAATACACACTGGCCGGCTCGATTTACAAGGGCCGGGTCACGCGCGTGCTTCCGGGCATGCAGTCGGCCTTCGTCGACGTCGGCCTGGAACGCGACGCTTTTCTCTACGTCACCGACTTTCTGGAAGAGCAGGAAGAAGATTCGGCGGAGTTCGAGCGCTCCGACTCCGGCGGCGGCAACGGCCGGCGCGGGCGCGAGCACCGCGAGCCTCGTGAATCCCGCGAAGCCCGTGAGCCGCGCGAATCGCGTCCTGTCACGTATGAAGCGGAGGGCGATCTGTCCGCCTCCGAGGCTGCTCCGCGCCGCACCGAACGCGGCCAGGAGCGCCCCGATCGGGGCTCGGAACGCGGCTCCGACCGCGGCCCGGCGCGCGACGATCGCGGCGAAGACGGGGGGCCGCGCCGCTGGCATGGCCGTCGTGGCCGCCGTTTCCGCGGGCGCGGTCCTCGTGGCGAGCAGCCCTCCCTTGAATCTCCCGAGATGGTCGAGGAGGCCACCGAGGCCGAACCGGTGGCGATGCCGGAGCATGGCGCTCCTGGCGGCGTGCCCGCGCAGCATCTGCCCATCCTGCTGCCCGGCGAATCGCTGGCCCGTTACGGCGGCCGCAGCGAGGCGAAATCCGCGGCATCCGAGGCGCCCGCGCGCACCCCGGCTCCATCCCCCTCCGGCGCGAAACCGTCCACCATGGTCGACGTTCCCACCGGCTGGGATGGCGGCTTCGTGCTGCCCGGCGAAACGCTCTCCCGGCATCGGCGTTCCGAGTCAGCCGGCAACGGCCAACCGGTAGAGGCGAAGGCTCCGGCGGCCGAGCCGCCTGCTGAAGAAGCACCCGTCACGGCGGAAGCAGCCGCTCCCGCAGAGTCGCTCGTCGTGGAGGCGCCTCCGATTCCGGAAATCCTCGCGGAGCCCGAGCCGGTCCACGAGGAAGCGGTTGCAGAAGCACCGGCGATTGAGACCGTCGAGGAAGTCCACGAGTACGAACCGGAAGAGGCTTCAGCTTCCCATCGCGTCGAAGCGCCCCGCAGCGAGTTCCGCTTTGCTTCCGAGGAAGAAGAGGAAGAGATCGTTGAGGAGGAGGAGATCGAGCCTCCCGCCGGGTTCACCGCGCCAGAGCCGGAGCCGAGCGCCGCTATGGAATCCGCCGTTGAAGCGGAGCCGGCAGCGACGCCCCCACCTTCGGGCGAGGTTTCTCCGGAGAGCGAAGTCGTCCGCCAGTTGTTCGGCTACGCGCCGGGCATGGGCGTGCTCGAAGAGGAGACCATCGACGAAGACGAGTACGACTTCGAGCCCATCCTCGGGCATGCCGAAGAGCACCTGACCGAAGAGATGGAAGAAGAGACCCTCGATCAGGCGTCGACGCTGGGCGATGCGGTGCGCGATGTGCACATCGAGAAGCGTCTGGGCTACGGCACCCCGGCCGAGGCTGAGGAAGACGAAGCCCTGGACGAGCCGGAAACGGGATTCGCCGAGGTCGAGGAAGAGGACTTCGAGGAGTCCGAAGCTGACGAAGAAGAGTCCGGCTCGGAAACCCACGAAGAGGCGGGTGAGCCGGCTGCAGCCGCTCCGGCGCGCCGCGAAGATCGCCGCTTTGGACGGCGCGGAAGCCGCGGCCGCCAGCCTGGCCGCCGTCACGGCGGACGCCGCCCCAGCATGCAGACCTCGAACCTGCCCATCATCAGCGAACTGCTGAAGCAGGGGCAGGAAATCCTGGTGCAGATCGCCAAGGAGCCCATCGCGCGCAAGGGCGCTCGCATCACGAGCCACATTGCGCTGCCGGGCCGCTTCCTGGTCTTCATGCCCACGGTCAATCACGTCGGCGTCTCCCGCAAGATTGCCTCCGACGAAGAGCGCCAGCGGCTGAAGCGGGTGCTGATCAGCGAGAAGGGGAATGCCCCGGGCGGCTTTATCGTCCGCACGGCAGCGGAGGACGCCAGCGACGACGATCTGCGCGCCGACATTCGTTTCCTGATCAACCTGTGGACGGAAATCAAGCAGCGCTCCGATGCCGGCAAGGCTCCGGCGCTGATCTACCACGACCTCAACCTCGTGGAGCGCATCCTGCGCGACCAGGTCAGCGACAACTTCGCCACCATCTGGGTCGATTCCGAGTCCGAGTACGAGCGCATCGTTCGTTTCCTGAACCGTTTCTCGCCGTCGCTGGTGCGGCGCGTGAAGCTCTACACGAAGGAGACGCCGCTCTTCGAGCAGTTCGGCATTCAGGAAGAGATCACCAAAGCGCTCAAGTCGAAGGTCTGGCTCAAGTCGGGCGGCTCCATCGTCATCAACCAGACCGAGGCGCTGGTCGCCATCGACATCAACACCGGCAAGTACGTGGGCAAGACGGCGCGTCTGGAGGACACGATCCTCAAGACCAACCTCGACGCCATCCCCGAAATCGTGCGCCAGATCCGCCTGCGCGATCTGGGCGGCATCATCGTGATCGACTTCATCGACATGGATGAGCGCCGCAACCGGCAGAAGGTGACCCAGGCGCTGGAAGACGCCCTCAAGGCCGACCGTGCCCCTTCGAAGGTTCTCCAATTTAACGATTTTGGGCTGGTGGCGATCACCCGCAAGCGCGTCAAGCAGTCGCTGGAGCGGACCCTCAGCGTGCCGTGCCCGGTTTGCACCGGCACCGGCATGGTCAAGAGCCCGATCACGGTGGCTAACGAGATCTGGATCGAAATGCGCAAGATGATGCGTCATTTCGAGCGCGGCGATGTGATGCTGCGCGTGCATCCGGAAGTCGTCAAGGTGCTCAAGGCCAGCAACGCGAAGTGGCTGAACGAACTCGAGGAGATGATCGGCAAGACCATCCTCGTGAAGAGCGATCCGGCCCTTCCCCCGGAACAGTTCGACATTCAGGGCTGATCCAGGGAACCGAATCCGATTCCCCGGCGGGCCGCACGGCTCGCCCGGGGACGGAAAGGATCGACCGTGCACGCCTGTGCCGCAGGACTTTCCGATTCGGAGCTAGAATAGTCTGTCATCCCGGACCTGCTCGCCAGGCCCGGCGTGCTTTGGCAGTCGGACCCCTGAGGTAGACGGCGCGAAAATTCGAAAAATGCATCTTAATGTGAAACTTGGGAAATAATTCCGTGTCCAAGTACTTTGGTAGAGTTTCGTCTGTTTCACCGCTTTCGATCTTTAATCCCTCTGAGGTGCTCTCAATGGTTGCGAACTGTGATCGCCCATGCACGCAGCTGCGGCGCATGTTGATTGCTGTTTCTGCTTTCGCCATCGGTTTCTCGCTGAATGCGGCAGCCCAGACCTCGTCCCCTGCGGATCATTCCGCGGACGGGCAAGGTTACTCCAGCTCGGCCGATTATCATGCTTATCTCAGCACCGACGCGCTTCTCGGCAGCGCATCGGCCGCTGAGCCGAGCGGCTCGCCGCAATACGGGGGCAATCGCCGTTCCACTTCCAGTTACCCCAGCTACGAAAGCAAATGGAGCCACTTTGCCTTCGAGGGTGGCGGCGGATTTACCGCTCCGGTCAGCCCGACCACCTGGTCGCAGAACGCTCTGAACAAGGGCGACCTGAGCCCGGATGTCGGTTTTGGGTACAACATCACCATCGGTGGCGGGTGGAACTTCAACAAGCACTTTGGAGCGCTGCTGGAGTATCAGTTCAATCGCCAGGGCATTCCCAATGACTACCTCAATGCCCTCGATACGGCCTCCGGCCTGTCCCCCGGCACGCTCGGCGGCAACATGAACACCTGGTCGTTCACGGTCGATCCCGTCTATTACATTCCCTTCGCCCCGAAGAGCGGCTTTTACGTTACGGGCGGCGGCGGATTCTATCGCAAGGTCACCAACTTTACGCAGGATGTGTCGCAGTGCAGCTTCTACTATGGCTGCTACGGCCAGCCGGTGACGGTCAGCCACTTCTCCTCGAACCAGGGGGGGATTAACGGCGGTGCCGGCGTCTATCACAAGTTCTTCGGCGAGGACAGCAACGCGAAGATCTACGCTGAAGTGCGCTACGTGTGGGTCAACTCGCCCGTGGCGGACAAATCCAACTCCTACCAGGGCAGCGGCACCGAGGAACTCATCCCGGTCACCTTCGGCATCCGCTTCTGAACCTCGGCATCGTGCCAGTCCCGGTTTCGGCCGGGACTGGCGCCCTCCGTCTCCTTGTCTCCTCGGCTCGCTGCAGCGATCCCCAGCCCATCGCGAAGCGACCCAGCACGATCCGGGCCCTGCAATCCTGACGCCGTGAAACCATCGCGCATCCTCGGTACGACCGCCCTCCTGCTGTTTTCGTCGATCCTCCTGACCACTGGCTGCGGTGTAACTTTCGGTCCGACGCCGGGTCCGCCCAAGCCGCCGACGTCCGGACCTCCGACCGGCCCTCCGCCCACCAGTGGAGGCACCGGTCCGGTGAGTATCAGCCCGCAGTACGTCGCCCTGTCTCCCGGTCAGACGACTCAATTCTCCGCCACGGCCCCCGGTCCGCTGACGTGGCTGGTCAACGGCATTGCCGGTGGGAATGCGTCGGTGGGCACCGTGGACGCCTCGGGGAACTACACCGCGCCGGCCAGCCTTCCGCAGAGCGCGAACGTGACCGTGACGGCCGAGCTGACCGCCGCACCGCAGCAGGACAAC
>JBKICP010000010.1:0-3133 GCA_046567085.1 Acidobacteriota bacterium | reverse complement strand
GCAGTCCTTCGAGGCTCGCCAGCTGAGCCCGCGGGGAGCGCAGATGGGTGCGACGCTCGCCGGAGAGCGCGTGAAGATCCTCGGCGAAGCTCGACTCTATTTGTCAGGAACCATTCATCTCTGATCGCGGAGTCGGTTTCGCGAGAACGAGTCAGGCGCGCCGACTCTAACCTCGACCGAAACCGCGCACTTTCCAGCTCTTCTCGGCGGACTGAAACAGATACACGCCCAGGATCACGATCAGCGGCTCCAGGGGATGGCGGAACCGCGCCTGGACGAAGACGAAGTAGTAGACGAACGGAATCACCGCAAAAGCCATGACGAGCAGCCAGGCTGCAGGCACCCGCCGGCGCACCGCCAAGAGCAGGCCCAGCACGCCCACCACGCTCGCGAACTGGAAGTTGAGGCCCCGCAGGTATTCCACCCAGGCCTTGCCTTTGTCGGCCGCATGCGGCACATCCGCCCAGAAGTAGTAGACGCGCCGGACGGTCAGCCCCCAGAAGATTCCGGGATCGCGGCGAATCCGCTCGATCGCCTCCCGCCCCCGCATCCTCGAGTACTGCAGCTCGCCCATCCGATCGAGCATCGCCTCGTCGTGCGCCAGCGCCACCGGCGAGCCAATGACCATCCCCTCAAGATACGGATTGTTCCCCATCGAGAACTCCGCGCCGAAGTTCGTCCGCATCGGGATGAACCGGTGGAACACCAGGGCATTCCGCACCATCCACGGCACCAGGCAGCCGACGCACAACAGAGCCGCCAGCACAACGCGAGGAATCTGCCGCCGCAGACTGGCCGTCCCCTTCAGGATCCAGATGCCGCAGAAGGGCAGGAATATCGCGATCGACGCGCTGCTCAGCGTGATCAATCCCCAGAGCAGTCCGAACACCGCCCAGCGCTTCGTGCTCGCCGCGTTCTGCAGCTCTTCCGGTGCGCCTCCGATGTTCCGCATGCGCAATGCCAGCACGAGAATCCACGAGAACAGAAACGCCGTCAGCGCGACTTCCCACACCCACTTCACGGCAAACTGCATCGCCGCCGGATACAGCGCCCAGATCCACGCCGACCACACCGCGACTCTGCGGTTGAAGCAACGCGCTGCGATTTCCCAGGTCGTCCGCACCATCAGCGCATTGAGCAGTGAATCGAAAGCCAGGATCACCCACGCGGAGAGCGCCGTGTAGACGCCGAACAGCTTGAAGACTCCTGCAAGGATCAGCGGATACAGGGGCGTCACCCACGCGGTCGGTCCGCTGAAGTGATCGAAGGGATTCGCGTAGCCCTGCCCGGTCGCCAGCGAGCGCCCGATCCGCCCCATCTCCCACCCGAACTTGAAGTGATCCTCGAGCGGAGAAATTCTGTAGAAGTGGCCCAGCGTCAGCGCCGCCAGCCGCACCGCCAGCGCGATCCAGAAGATCGCCCAGGGAAACTGGATGCGCGATCCATACAGCTCTGCCTGCGGCCGCTCCTGGGTTTTCACGAGAGCCACTTCAGCAGCCGGATCACACCCATCGGCGTCGCCTTGCTGTGCGCCGACACATCCTGCCGGCTCTCGATCTCCGCGCGCCGCTGCGCGTAGTAGTCGTACGCTTCGATCAGCATTTCCGCGTTGGTCAGCGTTGGCTGCCACCCCAGCCGGTCGCGAATCCGGCTCGTGTCGAAGACAAAATCTTCCGCGATCATCTTGTAATGGTACGGCCCCATGGGCGAGATCTTCAGGACATGCGCCAGTTGCATGGCCGCGAGCGTCGGCCCCTTGGGCAGAGATCGCACGCGCGATCCGCTCCCGGCATGACGAATCACTGCGTCATAAATCTCCCGCAACGAGGTCACGTTGTCCGAGCCCACGTGAAAGGTATCCGAGCCCGAAGACTGAGCCGCCATCAGACAAGCGCGGACCAGGTCTTTTGCATAGATGAACTGGTACCGGTTCGCGCCCGAACCCACGACCCAGACCGTCTTCCCTTCCTGGATGAACTCGAAGAGGATCGCCAGCAATCCGAGCCGGCCGCCGCCGATCACCGTGGGACAACGGAGGATCACAACATCGAGATCTTTCGCGTACTCGGACAGAACCTGCTCGCCTGCCAGCTTCGACCGCCCATAAATCTCGACCGGCGCCGGCGTCTCATCCTCGCGAACCGGATGGCCCAGATTCCTACCCCACAGGCAATTGCTCGACGTGAAGACCAGCTTCTTCACCCCATGACGGCGGCAGGCCTCCGCCAGGTTGCGCGTTCCGTCGACGTTCGATGTCCAGAGCAGCGTCTCATTCATCGACCCATGGGCCAGCATGGCCGCGCAATGAAAGACCGCCTCGAAACGATGGCGGCCAAACAGCGAATCCAGCAGCGATGCGTCGCGAATGTCGCCCTGCACGCTCGTCAGCGTGGCGTGACGATCGCTGTCGGGAACAACGTCGAGGTTGGTAACGGCGTAGCCGCGTTCCAGCAGCTCCCGCTTGAGGATGCCCCCGAAAAAACCGGAACCTCCGGTGACAAGAACTTCACCCATAGATGGAAAGAGACACCACTCCGTCGCGGCTCGTAGCCTTTACAACTCCAAAAGAATGCAGCAGAAACACAGTGAATATGATGCAAATTATAGCTGCCGGACTTCCTGTCCCGCCTGCTCCTGCTCGGCCGCCATCAGCGCCTCCGGCGTCAGCGCGTCGGCACGCCGCAGGCTGGGAAAGAACGCCGTCCACAGCCCTGTGATCATCATCGATCCGATCCCGCCGATCACCACCGCCCGGACCGCGCCCCACCACTGCGCCGTCAATCCGCTCTCGAATTCTCCAAGCTCGTTCGATGCGCCTACAAAGAGCGAATTGACCGCGCTGACGCGTCCGCGCATCTCCGGCGGCGTCGCCAGTTGCAGCACCGACGAGCGAATGACCACGCTCACCATGTCCGACGCACCCACAATGTAGAGCGCCACCAGCGACAGCGGGAGGCTTTTCGAGACTCCAAACAAGACGGTCGCCGCTCCGAAGATCGCAACGCACACGAGCATCCGCATTCCCGCCCGTTTGCGGATGGGATGCAGCATCAGCCACCACGACACCGTCAGCGCGCCCAGCGCGGGCGCAGCGCGCAGCATTCCCAGCCCCCGGGGCCCGGCGTGCAGAATG
>JBKICP010000009.1:0-14310 GCA_046567085.1 Acidobacteriota bacterium | reverse complement strand
GGTGGCCGGCGCCGACGCCGGTGTGGTTGTAGCGAGTCCGTCGCAGGCTGTTCCTGCGGCACCGGACCACGGACCCTGGGTGCCGTCGAAGACAAAGGTTCCACGCTGGCCGCTCTGATAAAAGTCGTCGATCTGCGCCTGGCGGAACTCACCGCCGAAGCGCAGCTCATGCTTTCCGACTGTCCAGGACAGAGCCTCATCGAGATGGCCGGTGATGTCGTTGCGGCCCGACTCGACCGTGGCGCCCACATAATCGAAGCCGTTGGCCGAAGCACCCAGTCCGCTGCTGGCCGCGGGGGAAGCGATCTGAATCCGGGGTGCTCCGGCCAGGGCTGTGCTGGTCACTCCTGTATTCAGTCCGAGAGCGATCGGATCGTAATTGTTGCTGGCATCGGAAAACGCCTGGTTGAAATAGTTGACCCCGGCGAAGACCTGGTTGGTCATGCGCGGCGAGAAGATCGAGTTCCACGTCAGCGAATAGTTCTGAACGTGAATCGGCGCCACTTCGAAGTAGGGCGCGAGGAGCGAGTTGGTGGGCGCGGTCTGGTTTCCCTGGCCGACATACCACTTCGCCGATAAACGGTTATTCGCGTTCAGCGTGTAGTCCAGCTTGATCAGGCCGTTGTGGCTGTATCCGTTTTCGTTCCCCGGATTGAGATAGTTGTAGGGCGTTGCCGGACCGGTGAGAGCCGCTGTGGGCCAAAGCCCCTGGTGGCTTCCGGCGCCGTTCAGGAGATTCGCAGCCGCCTGGTTCTCCGGAATACCCCATGATGCAAGCTGCTGTAAGGCCAGAGCCTGATAAGCCGCCGATGGCTCTGTGGACGGCTGGGCTGTGCCAATCAGAAACTTCTGCTGTTCGTAAGTGAGAAAGAAGAATGCCCGATCGCGCCACAGAGGTCCGCCGACGGAGCCACCGTACTGCTGGTTGCGGAGCTCCGGTTTTGTTGTGTCGAGCGCCGATTGCGCCGCCAGGGCCTCATTGCGGTTGTAGTAGTACGCCGTTCCATGCAACTGGTTGGTTCCGGATTTGATCGAAAGATTGACGGTTGCGCCGGGGTTGCGCCCGGTGTCCGCGCTGGGCTCGGTCACTGCAGAAAACTGCTCGATGGCATCGATGGGCAGCGTGATGCCTGCGATTCCTGAAACCCCGCCCTGGTTCACCGCGGGAATGTTCCACCACAGGTCGTTGTTGTCCGCGCCTTCGATCTGCCAGTTCACCATGTCGGGTCGCGCGCCGTTCACCGATCCGTATCCGCCGCCGGAGTAGCCTGCGTAGCCGGGCATGATCGCGATCAACTGCGTGAAGTCGCGTCCGTTGAGCGGCGTATCCTGCACGGTCTTGTTGGGAATGTCCGTCGTCTGCACCGGCGTGGTGGTGTCGAGCGCCAGCGCTGCCGCCGATACCTCAACCGTCTGGGCCGTCGAGGTGATGCTCAGCTTCACCGCCAGCGTGTAGATCGCGCCCGCCGAAACCGGAACGCCCTGGACCTTCTCAACCTTGAAGCCTGGCGCCGTCACCGTGACGACGTAGCTTCCCAGGGGGAGATCCTGAAACTGATACTCGCCTCCGCTGGAGGTAACGGCCTTGTAGGAAACGCCGGTTGCCGCATTCATCAGGTCCACCGCGGCTCCCGGAACCACCGCACCGGATGGGTCCGTGACGGTGCCGTTGATACCGCCGCGAAAGGTCTGCGCGTGGAGCGCAAGAGCTGAGACCAGAAACAGCCATGCCAACCTCATGGGACCCGATGCGGGAAATCTCATGTACGACCTCCAAAAAGTAGTGGACCGCTCGCGGGCCTGGGGGCCCGGGATGCAGTCGTGCCAGCGCGAGCAGACGAAAATGCCTGCGCGGCTTCTGGCCGGCGTTTCTCACTTTGGGGTCTTCGACAGGGAAGTTCGCCGCGGTACGGGGATCCTTCTGACTCGGAAGGTCAACCGCAGCTCTTCATCTCACGGAAAGATGAAGTTGGTCCTCCATTCTTCGCACAGGCAGCCAAAAATTGCAAGCAGCGTTTTGGCCGCTCGGCGCGCCGCGCAGTGGAAAATCGTGCCCTGCGTCACAGTGCGATCTGGCGTCCTCGGAAGTGAAAAAGAGGTAGCTTCCCGGCACAAATTGCGGATCCAGGAATGATCGTTTCCGCAGTACTTATGCGTGTTTCATGTGCCCGCCGTCACATACAGTCGTTCTCTCCGGAGAGCAGTATTAAGTCCCGGAAAGGAGGGTTATATGCCGAATCGAATCCACGTCGCATTCGTGGCGGGGCTGCTGGCCACCGCCGCCTTCGGAATAGCCCAGACAGGAACTGTCATCAAAAAGGTGCCGGTGAAGCCAACCTCGGCAGCATCCGGGAAACAGATGTACAACGCATACTGCGCCGTTTGCCATGGAATGGATGGTAAGGGTGGCGGACCAGCCGCTTCAGCTCTGAAAGCCACGCCGACAAACCTTGCGCAACTGGCCAAAGACAACGGGGGAAAGTTCCCGGAGTCGCACATCTATTCCGTCCTGCAGTTTGGAATGGAAGAACCGGCTCACGGTTCGAAGGACATGCCGGTCTGGGGTCCGGCTCTTCGGTCGCTCGACAGAGGAACTCCGTCTCCGGAGATGCTCGAGCATCAGCGACTCGCAAACCTCACGAACTACCTGAAGACTCTTCAGGAGCAGTAGGGTTCAAAAGCAGGCGCCAAGAGAAAATCCCTGCCGCGTCTTCGCAGCAGGGATTTTCCTGTATCTGCGATGTGCCTACTTCACTTTGGCGAAGACAATCAGCAGCGTGAACAGCGCCAGGGATTCCATGAAGGCCAGGCCCAGCATCAGCATAGTCAGGATTCCGGCGCGGGCGCCAGGGTTGCGCGCCAGAGCTTCCGTGGCCGACGCGGTGGCGCGGCCTTGTCCGAGGCCGCAAAGCCCGGAGGCGATGGCCATGCCAATGCCAGCGCCAATCGGCACCCAGCTGGGGGCGGAGCTGCCGCCGGTGGCCTGTGCGAACGCCGGGGAAGCCATGAACAGCGCGGCCAGCGTCATGAAGAGATATTGCAGTTTACGCATTGTGTTTCTCCTGCTTCCGTAAGATTTGCCGCCAGTGGGTGGTTGAGGCTCACCGTGCTGGCCCCCTCACGCTGAACGGCGTTTCCATGGCCGGAGTGGAAGCGGTGCTCCGGCGGGAAATCCTTTTAGTGCTCCGCGTGCGTTGTCGCATCGGCGAGATAAATCATCGTCAGGAGCATGAACACATAGGCCTGAATCAGGGCGACGCCAAAGTGGAGCCCGAGGAAGATGATCGGGATCGCAGGCGGCACCAGCGAGAAGAACACCAGAGTGAGCAAGTCGCTGGCAAACATGTTGGCGTACAGACGAACGGTCAGCGACATTACGCGGGCGAGGTTTGAAATCAGCTCGATGGGGAAGAGGAACCACGACAGCCCCAGAATCGGTCCCATGAAATGTCGCAGGTAGCCCAGCGGTCCCTGGCTCACCACGCCGTAGAAGTTGTAGTAGAGGAACGTGAAGATCGCGAGACCCAGCGGTACCGAGGGATTCGCGGTCGGCGTCTCGACGCCGGGGAACAGCCCGAAGCAGTTGCAGCAGAGGATGAAGATCAACAGGCAGGTGACCACGGGCAGGAACTTCTCATAGCCGTGTCCCATGACCTGCTCGGCCTGGCCGCTGACGAACTCGTGGACCATCTCGGCGAGGTGCTGCGCATCGCCGGGCTTCTCGACATTCAGCCGGAGTCGCACGAGCAGGAAGAAGAGCACCAGTCCGGTGAAGACGATCAGTTCGAGAGAAAACGTGTTGTTGATCGGATGGCCGGGGTGGATGGGCTGAATGCCGAGCTTCATCAGCAGAGCATCGAGGGGCACGCCGAACCAGTGGTTCAGCAGACGGGTGACGAAGTTGATCCAGGCAAGCATGTGTTTTCTTTATTGGCGAAGGAGGCGAAGAGCCTCGAATGAAAGGGCAACGACGGCCAGCGAAATCCCCGCTACTAACGCGTAAACACTACCGTGCAAACACTTTAGACTAACATACAGGATTCCGGCGACAACGCCCAGACGGAGAAAAAACATGACCAGCGTGCGGCCCATGGGGCGAGCGGGTAACTGATTGTCCAGCCTGGAGAAAAGGGTCATCGTCAGATTGCGCCATTCCCGGATGCCGGACCAGGAGATAGCCGCTCCTGCCAACTCCAGCAGGCCCGATTGCCAGCCCATCGCCAGCGTAAAGACGACGAAGAGAATCAGCGCCAGGATCACCACCGTCCGCAGCGCGCGGCGCAGCATCTCGCGGAGATCCTGGTCGGTCATCGAACCGGTCAGCCCGGGCGCCGGACTACTTTCGGGACTCACGATCGTCCTTCTCCATTTCCTTCTCGTTGTTGAGCACCAGCCGGAAGATCTCGATGAATCCGGCGATGCAGCCCAGAATGATGCCGACCAGGTAGATCCAGTGCTGATGGAGCCATTTGTCGAGTGCCGCGCCGCCGAGCCAGCCGATCACGACCGAAACCGGCAGGATAAAGGCGATCTGCGTCAGGCGTTCGGCGCGAACCAGACTGTCGACGGCGCGAGACCGGCGGTTCGTGCCGTTCGGTTTGGGCGGCTGCGCATCGGAAGACATCGCTGGGTCCCGCCTTGTTATACACCAGCCGAAGAAGGATTCGCGGTGACGGCCAAGTGGTGAACGCCCTGAAAGTTATACTCGAACGAGACCGATGAACCACGACGTTTTTGAGTCCGAGTTTGAGCGGAGCCTCTATGAGCTTCGCCAGGAAAAGCTGAAGCAGCTGGGAGCCCTGGGGCAGCAGGCCTATCCCAATACGTTTGCGCCGGCCGCCGACCATCCGCTGACGACGATCCCGGCGATCCGCGCGCAGTACGACGCGTGGAACGGCGAGCAGCTGGAGGCCACGCGCGTGCGATTGTCCGTCTCCGGGCGGATCATGGCGATCCGGCAGCAGGGGAAGGCCGGCTTTGCCACGCTGCAGCAAGAAGGCTTGCGCCTGCAGATTTATGTCCGCAAGGATGCGGTCGGCGACGCGGGGTTCGACCTGTACAAACTGCTCGATCTGGGCGATCACATCGGCGTGACGGGCTATCTTTTTCGCACCCGGACCAACGAGCTGACGATCCACGTGGAGACGATCACGTTTCTGGCGAAAGCGCTGCTGGCGCTGCCGGAGAAGTATCACGGCTTGAGCGACATCGAGCTGCGCTATCGGCAGCGGTATGTCGACTTATTCATGAACGGCGTTCTGAATGAAGCGCCGGGTGAGGCGAGCGAGGAGCAGCAGGCCGCTGCCAGGCTCGAAGGAATTCACGTCCGCGATGTGTTCGTGAAGCGGGCTGCGGTGCTGCGGGCGATGCGGAAGTTCTTCGATGCGCGCGGGTACATCGAGGTCGAGACGCCGATGATGCAGCCCATTGCGGGCGGCGCGGCGGCGAAGCCGTTCACGACGCATCACAACACGCTCGATATGGATCTGTTCCTGCGCATCGCTCCGGAGCTGTATCTGAAGCGGCTGGTGGTGGGCGGCTTCGATCGCGTGTACGAGATCAATCGGAACTTCCGCAACGAGGGTATCTCGACCCAGCACAATCCCGAGTTCACCATGCTGGAGTTCTACCAGGCCTACGCGAACTACAAGGATCTGATCGCGCTGACGCAGGAACTGATCCAGTACGTGGCGAAGGAAGTGAACGGGACGACGATTACGCACTTCAATGGGGTGGAGATCGATCTGGGGACATGGGAAACGCTGACCATGCGGGAAGCCATCATTAAGTGGTGGTGGCCTGCTATGCATCGAAATCCGAAGTCGGCGGACTTTGTCAGTAAGGAGTCTTTAGTAGCCTTCCTGCTTGCAAATGGGGCGTCAGACAAAATCCCAGCAGGTGAGGAACGAGGTGCGAACCGAGCGTTTTTTCTGAGCGCGTGGTGTGCTGATGCTGCGGAGCGGATCGGAAAAGGTGAGCCTCACGGCAAAATCATTGCTGAACTCTTCGAGCACGTTGCCGAGGAGAATCTCATCCAGCCGACCATCATCTACGAGTTCCCAACCGAGGTTTCCCCCCTCTCTAAACAAAAACCCGACGAGCCCGATTGGGTTGAGCGTTTTGAGTTCTACATCGGCGGCTTCGAACTCGGCAACGCCTTCTCCGAGCTCAACGACCCCGAGGAGCAGTTCCGCCGCTTCAGCGACCAGCTCGCCCAGCACGAGCGCGGCGACGAAGAGGCCCATCAGATGGACGTCGACTACGTTCGCGCCCTGGCCTACGGAATGCCGCCGACAGCGGGCGAAGGCATCGGGATCGACCGGCTCACGATGATCCTGACGGGAGCGCGGTCGATTCGGGATGTGATCCTGTTCCCGCTGATGCGGCCGCAGTCCGCAACGGCGGCCGCTGGAAGCAGCAAGCCGGAAACAGGAAGCGAGTAGCTGCCACGCCGGGGCGCGTGATCGTTCCTTTGGGGCGATTGCAACGCATCTCCAGGCGCTGGCCAAAAGCCGATGGTGGTTGATTGGGGTGCGTCACCCCCCCATCAATCTTCCCGCTTCGTCACTTCCTGGTCGTGTGAGCGTCGGCGGGTTCGCCCCTTTGTTGCCTCTTCGGATCCAGGTGGTTCACGAAACGGTTCCACCGCAATGCGTTGGTAAGACACTTCCAGCACCGTCAGGTGTTCTATTCCGCCCGGCGCGTGGAGGATGACGCCGTCACCCGGCGCCGACCTCATCAAAGCGCGCCCCAAAGGGGACACCCAACTGATGTGATTCCGGCTGAGATCGACTTCGTCGGTGCCGACGATGCTTACCACACGCTCGGCTCCCGCCGCATTGGTATAGCGCACGGTCGCCCCGAAGTATGCCCTCGTTCTCGCCTGCCCCGTCCTCGGAGCTTCCGGGTCCACTACTTCTGCGGCATCAATTCGCCTGGTGAGAAAACGGATGCGCCCGTCGATCTGCCGCAGTCGCCGCTTGCCGTACAGATAATCGGCGTTTTCGCTGCGATCACCATTGCCGGCGGCCCACGCCACGACCTCCACCACGGCCGGACGATCCCGGGTAAGCAGAAACCGATGCTCATCTTTGAGGCGCTGCAGTCCGCCCGGTGTTATGTAGTTCTTGACTCGCGTCGCCGGGTCTTCCCCTTCTGGCTTTCTCATATACCCTTTCCGCATCTCGTTAGTGCTCCCCGCGCGGAGCGAATGGGCGCACCTGATGGATGCGGAGGTCGGCCGAAAGGAAACACTGCAGATCATCCGGGTTCATGGATTTCATTTGCATCCTGACCGATTTTGTCACGTCGATGGGATTCTTGAGCGATCCTGTCCATCATCTCCGACAGCGCGCTACAACAGCTTCACGGCACGCTTATGGAAGCGGCTGAAGCAAACAGCGGGCGTGAGAGGAGAACGCTGGGGTCCTGGAGTAGTCCGAGGAAGGAAGTGGTTCTGGACGAAGTCCTTTTGTTGGCGTCCCCGACGGGATTTGAACCCGTGTTATCGCCGTGAAAGTTGGCCCTTAAACCGCCGCTGGAGCGCAATCCAGCATTGCGAAGTGCATCGGAACACATCGCAGTGGACCCAAAATTCAGCGTAAATGGTCCCCGAGTGGTACTCGGGAAGCAAAATCCGACCCGCGACCGATTGCAGGCTTCTGATCGGAGGGGGGACTGCCTCTCCATTCTTCGCGAGAGGCTGGCGCGCCGTTCTCTCTGGCTCCACGAAGCCGATCCGATTCGTCCGGCAAAATAGGATCTTTTTTGTCAATGAGTTGCAGAGAGAGAGAAGCGCTGGCTCAGGCCTCAACGCACTTCGGTGTGGTTCCCAACTGGTACCCGAAAAACCCAGAAATCTCACTGCCTTCACTAGCCTTTTGTGAGCGCGCCTCGGCAGCGGCGATTGGAACCGGAACTGCTTCCATTCGACTCTACGGGGCGGCCGACCGACCCGGCCCCAGGGAGTTTGAAATGACCCCACATCGGTTCGAAATCCATGCGATTCGCTTCTAACCGCCGGCGAGGAAAGCTCGCGCTGCGCCCACGATCTCCGGTCCCACTGCCTCCAGATCATTTTCCCTCATGAGCCGAAGCGGGACGCGGTCACCGAGTTCCGGGTTCAGGCCGGTCAGCCAGGATTGAATCACGGCAGGGTTTTCTTTTTCGGCGAGCATCCGGACGAGCTGGAAGGCGAACCTCAGACGCTGTTCGGCATCACCAGAGAGCTCGCCTCCCTTCATCCACCGATCGACCGCGCGCACATCCCGGACACCGCCGGCGTAGGCGGTGAGCTTGCGGCCGATAATGCCGACGAGTTGCTTTACGATCACCGGCATAGGCGATTCGTGCCTGCCCGCAATTCGCCGGACCTGATCGATCACTTCCCGCTCGTTCTGCAGACATAGTGTCTTCCGGCCGCAGTTCACGCGGTAGACCACCAGATTGTCGTCACCGCCAACAGTGCTCGGGAACACAAGGCCCTGGATTCCGGCGGAGATGAGTTCGCGGGCCAGAGCCATCGAAGTGGTCAAGTCATCCTTATCCAGACAGGCAGCCCTGATCGCTTCGGCAACCTGCGACGATCCAAGAGTGGAAAGGTTGAGCGATTTCTTCAAATCGACGGTGACCGCGTACACAACCCGAGGGTATTGTTCGACACTGATCTGGCCGACGCCACCAAGCCTCGACTTGCGTGCGGTCACTTCCTTGCTCGCTCCTGCGTCAGTCGCTGACAAGTAAACCGCCCGGGTGCCGATGGGAGCAAATCTCCCTCCGTAGGCCCGAGCTCCCGCCCCGCTCAGGACGTCCACCGGATCCATGTAGCGGTATTCGACGCTGCGGAAGAAAAGCCCCTTGATGGGGGCAGCCTGGTCTATCCAGCGCTTGATTGCCCTCTGCTGCTTGGCATTGAACGTCACACTGGCTGTCCCTCCCGCAACCTGTCGAACTCTACGACGAGATCGCGGATACGTCCATCGGCGATCAATTCCTGGGGAGTCCGTCCAGCAAACGCCTCAAGCGGCGAAGAGAGCCACTCTTTTTCCTTGGGCGCCACGACATAGTCATCCATGCGGGACAGTAGTTCGCGGAGATCGCGGGTCTTCTTATGCATCTGGCTGGTCCCTTTGCCCGCTTCCCAGTTCTGCACGGTGCGAGCGGTCACGTTCAAGGCGTTCGCCAGCTGTTCCTGGCTCAGTCCAAGCCTCTGCCGAGCATTCCCGAGCGCGAAGGTCGATTTCTCATCCCCTTTGGGCCGAGCATGGGTACGGATGTTCCGCGCCTTCAGGAGTTGCCGGAGGTGTGGCCAGTTGAAGGCCCATTCCGCCTCGGCGAACTTTTGCCGGCCGACCATCGTTCCCACGCGGAAGGCAAAATCGGCCGAGTGGTGGGGCGTATAGACCAGGAGAGTCGATACTTTGCAATCCCGAAGAGTGGCGAGGGTGCTCTCAACCGCGGCATCCTCTTCGGGCCTGGACAGGTAGAGAACGCTGACCTGGGCCCTGCCCAGTCCGATCTTTACGTGACAAGGAATGGTCTGAAAGCGGGGAGCGTAGGGTGCAAAGAGCGACTTCGCCTCATCCAGAGCCTTGGGTTCGGTCCAGACGACGAGTCCTTCGGAATGAGTTGCGGTCTGCATTCTCACCTCCGATTTCATTATACGAAATATTTCGTGCTAGACGAATTTATTGACTCGCTGATCTGACGATCGACGGGCTGATGAATGATTCGAACCTCGTTCCTACTACTCTTCCATGCCATGGAATGCCTTGAGACGTAAGTTCCAGACGGAGCAGAGCTTACGAACCGGCAAAACGGCCAAATGGGCCGTATTTGCGACAAAGATGCGACAATTTTTTGAGCAGCGGGCCAATGGGCTGATCGTGTGGGATCAGCCCAATTTCTTCTTGGGTCAGATTTGTGAAGCGCCCGTGATAGACGACCTCCTCGCCCAGCAGTACGGCCAGCCGACTCCAAACATCTACCCAAGGCTCTTGTTCCGCCTCGCGGCGATGAAGCCTCAGGACCAGTCGACAGTCCTCGAAGCTCGACTGCTACTTCGGCAACCAGTTCCGCCGTTTGACGAGTTCTTCCGGATCGCCGGCACACGTGATATCGTCGGCCCTCGCCATCCGCCATGACATTTGCTCAACTGTGGCCAGATTGTTGGCGTTGTCGTACGTGTACGTCGTCGTGTTGGAGGTGCCGCCCAGCCGGTTATCGGTGACCGTGCCCAGCCGGTTGAGGCTGTCCCAGGTGTAGCCGACCGCGACGATGCCGTCGCGCGAGGTCATACTGGCCAGGTTCCCGCCAGAATCCCAGGTGTAATTCAGCGTCCCTTCGGGTGTCGCCTTTTGCGTGAGCCGGTCGAGGTTGTCATAGGTGTAGCTGGTGGTGCCGCACCTGGTTTGGCCGATAGCATCTCACTGACGTTCAATTCGCAATTCGTACTCCTCCCCATCCCGCGACATTGCACTTGCCGGCGCAACTATTCCCGCAAGCAGCAAGCCATCGATATAGCACACCCCTCGCAGAACCGGGGGAATGCGCAGCCGTGCCACACGTATGCCGACAAAAACGTTAAACGCGACGAGCATTAGAGCCGCGATGCCGAAAACAATTTTCGCCGTGGCGGGTTTCTTTTCAGAAGAAGCCAGCATAAGCAGTACGAGCACAACATACGTTCCAATCAGAAAGCTGCCAGCGACATATAGACAATGATCTAGCAGCAGGGACCTCTCGAAAGAGAACGATGGTAATGATATCAGGGCTACTATATAGATTAGGCTGAGGCCACTCGTTAACGTAAGAGCATAATATCGCTGACTCCAAAGTCTGGCGTGACGCGCCCGGACAGCCGCTAGATATAGCAATGTTATAACCGTGACGGTAGACAAGGTAAGCTTGCTCCCGCCTCCTGCGCCCAGCCACCTGATACCGATGATCCTCTCCGCTTCCTCATTGCCGCCGGCCGCTGCCATTCTGAACCAACGATAGGCCTCAGCGTTATCTTGCGCCACGCCACGACCATACAAATACATATTGCCGAGATTGAAGAGCGCTTTCGAATTACCCTGCTCGGCCGCTTTGTGATACCAGAGAATAGCTGTCGTGTAGTTTTGGGGCACGCCTAGGGCATTGGAGTAAAGAAATCCTAGCCCATTCTCCCCCATGGCATCGCCCTGCTCGGCCGCTTTGTCGTACCACAGCAATGCCTGCGAGTAGTCCTTCGGAACGAACTTGCCAGTAGAATAATACAAACCCAATTCATACTGCGCTCTTGCGTTGCCGCTATTGGCCTCTCGGCGCGCCGCGTCAAACGACCTTAGATCAGCTCTTCTTGAAATAATGAGACGGACAGCCAGTGCTGAAGCAATACCTACAACGATGAGCCCCAGCAGTAAGAGCATCCACGCATTCGACAATCGAGCGGGTGATTTCATTGTTGACCGCCTGTATCTCCTGCCCTACTATCTAGTTGATCGACGCAACTAACTGGTGGGCTATGTGCATTCACGCCGGATGTGCTGGCGCCGACTTGCTGAATCGTTGTCCATATTTCCGTAAATTCGCATGCAATACCGACTGCCAGAGTTGTTCCTGCCAAAAGGACATAAATCGCCCGCCGCCCTTGGTCGCTCGCCAAGTAGACAGGAATCACTACCTGCGTAAACACAAACGCGCGTAGTGATATGTTGTTGAGTATCCCGAGATACTCGCCAAAAGTATCGCCCAAGGTCTGCTGTTTGTATGCTGGATTGTAGTACGTTGCGCGACCTGTCGGATCCATGCCATCGACCGGATCTCCAGAAGCAAACAAGTACTTGTGCAGCGTGGCGGGAATCTTGATGTCCCCGTCATTTGGGTCCCTGGACATGAACCTGCCGGTTTGGGGGTTGTAGTATCTGGCGCGAAGGTAGTAGAGCCCGAGGTCCGAGTCGAACTGTTCGCCACGGTAGAGGTAGTTGTTGGGCGTCGTCCCGGTGTGTGTGATCTGGTTTCCGAATGCGTCATATTCGTAGCTGTCGGTGACGGCTCCGGTGAGGCTGGTGAGTTGGCGGACGGTTCCGAAGCCGTCGTAGCCGTAGAAGCTCGGCATCCAGGCGTTGTTCACGATCTGGTCTTCGTCGATACGCTGCAGTCCGTAGGTGTATTCACGGGTTCCCGCACCGTTGGTCGTCTCCTCGACCACCTGGGCATAGCCGGTGGGATTGAGGTCGTCGACGAGATAGCGGGTCGTCGAGCCACTGGCCGTCTTCGCTACGCGGTTGCCGTCGCCGTCGTAGATCATGGTAACGGCGCTTCCGTTCATAGAGATGAGCTGATTCTCTGAATTGAAAGCGAAGGCCTTGCCGCCGGTGGCCGTCGTGTTGCCGTTGAGATCGTACGTCTCGGCCATGATCTGGTCGTCGGCGTTGTAGCTGAAGCCGAGCGAGGAAATGCCGTGCAGGCCGGACGACTGCGACAGCCGGTTCCCAACAGGATCGAGGCCGTAGCTCACGCTGCCATTGTATTGGGAGTCGCCCGTGACTGTCTCCCCGGTCAGGCGGTAGATGCCGTCGAAACTCCAGGTCGCTGAACGGCCGGACAACTCCATCACGTTGGTCCTGTTGCCGGTGGGCCCGAGGGTGTACCCGTAGGCTGCAGTGCTTCCGGCGGTCATCGAGGTGAGCCGGTTCTCTTTGTCGTACTGGAAGGTGGACTGCAGGGTATTCGGATACGTAACGGTGGCGAGGTTGCTGGCGTTGTCGTAGGTGTAGGTGGTGACGTCCGCAGAGCCGCCGAGCTTGTTGTCGGTGACCGTGCTCAGCCGATTGAGGTTGTCCCAGGTGTAGTCGACCGAAACGATCCCATCGGCCGAAGTCATGCTGGCCAGATTCCCGGCGGAATCGTAGGTGTAGGTCAGGGTGCCTTCCGGCGTGGACTTTTGCGTCAGCCGGTCGAGGCTGTCATATGTGTAGGAGGTAGTGCCGCTGGCGTCGGTCATGGAGGCCCGTTTCCCCGTAGTCGTGTAGGTGAAACTGACCGTCGGTTCGTTGACTCTCGCATCCGGCGTCCGGCTCAACAGCCGGTTCATCGGATCGTAGGCATAGGTCGTGGTCACCCCGCTAAAGTGCGTCAGCGCCTGGAGATTACCGTTCGCGTCGTAGGTGCGCGATTCGGTTAGTGAGCCATCGGGCAGGGTCGTGGATGTCCGCTCGTTGAAGAGGTCGAACGAGTACTGCGTGCTGTGTCCATTCTCGTCGCCGAGGCTGATGAGGTTGCCATCGTTATCAAATCCATAATGATTGGTATTGTTCCCGGTGCTGGGGCCGTTGATCTGAACGACGCTGCGCAGCTGGTTGGCGGCGTCGTAGGTGTACTGCACTACATTGTTTGCCTGGTCGGTGACGCTGATCAGGTTGCCGGGGCCATCGTAGGCGTTCGTCGTCCTTGTGCCGTCGGGGTATGTCGTGATCACGAGGCGTTTGCGGGCGTCATACGAATATTGGGTGACGTGCCCGTCACCATCGGTCATCGAAACGCGGTTGCGGGCGTTGTCGTAACCATACTGGAAGTTGCCCTGCGCGCCCGAGACAGAGAGCAGGTTTCCGGCACTGTCGTAAGCCCAGGTTGTGGTGTTGTTGTTGGGATCGGTTTGAGTCAGCCTGCGGCCGTTGTTGTCATAGGTGTAGCTGGTGGTAGCTGCGCTGGACGTTCCGTAGCCCTGGGTAACGGAGCTCAGGCGCCCGGCCAGGTCGTAGGAGTAGTGGATGTCGTGGCCAGCCTGGTCGATCTCATCGATGACATTGTTGCGGAAGTCGTAGGATCTGGTCGAGGTCGTCGCTGGCTGAGTAGGGTAGGTCGTCGTGGTGAGCCGGTTCAGGGCGTCGTACTGGTACGTGGTGACGTTGCCGCGTGCGTCGGTATCAGAGAGCTTATTGCCGTTGGCGTCGTAGGTCGACTTGGTCGTCCGGCCGAGGGGAGCGTCGGTTTCGACCAGGTTACCCAAGGCGTCGTACTGATAGCTGGTGGTGGCCGCTGCCGTGCTCGTGCTGGAATTCGGCAGCGGGATGGTCATGGTGGTCTTTTGGCCCAGGTTGTTGTAGGTGTACGACGTGGTGCGGCCGAGGGCGTCGGTCCGGCTGGTCATATTGCCGAAGGCGTCGTAGGTGAACTGGCTTGCCTGCGCCGGCTGCTGCGTCAGGTCATAGCCGACAGCTCCTGCTTGCAACGTGCCATTCGGGTTGAAAAGGAAACTGGAGAGGGTACCGAGGGAGTCGGTAACGCTCTGCGGGTTAAAGCTGCCGTCGTAGCTGAAGCTGCGGA
>JBKICP010000008.1:0-5434 GCA_046567085.1 Acidobacteriota bacterium | reverse complement strand
CAAAGAAATGGGCCTTCAGGTCCGGCCACCCACCCTCGAACATTCCGGAAAGCCGCTCGTCCAGACATCCAGGCAAAGTCACACCTGAGGTGCTGCGCAGCAGCACGACGGTAAAAGCCCCGGCCTTCAGGCCGGGGAATAGCCGTCGCCAAAAGAAATGGGCCTTCAGGCCCGGCCACCCACCCTCGAACATTCCGGACGGCCGGCGTCACGGCAGCGAACGCGCAGAGCCCCCGGCTTCAGACCCTGAGGCCTCATAACAGGGCATGACTTCAGTCGTGCCGAAAAGGTCTCAAAAGGAATCGGGCTTTAGCCCCTGTGCCTCAGTCGCCACGAAATTTCCGGGGCGCCCGTCGTCCAGACATCCAGGCAAAGTCACGCCATGAGGTGCTGCGTAGCAGCACGACGGTAAAAGCCACGGGCTTCAGCCCCGGTGCCTCAGTCGCCGCGAAACTTCCTGGGCGCCCGTCGTCCAGGCATACAGGCAAAGTCACACCTGAGGTGCTGCGCAGCAGCACGACGGTAAAAGCCACGGGCTTTCAGCCCGTGGAATAGCCGTCGCCAAAAGAAATGGGCCTTCAGGCCCGGCCACCCGCCCTCGAACATTCCGGAAAGCCGCTCGTCCAGACATCCAGGCAAAGTCACGCCATGAGGTGCTGCGCAGCAGCACGACGGTAGAAGCCCCGGCCTTGAGGCCGTGGAATAGCCGTCGCCCAAAGAATGGGCCTTCAGGCCCGGCCACCCACCCTCGAACATTCCGGAAAGCCGCTCGTCCAGACATACAGGCAAAGTCGCACCTGATGTGCTGCGCAGCAGCACGACGGTAAAAGCCCCGGCCTTCAGGCCGGGGAAACGCGGCGCGAGAATCTCACCGGGCTTCAGCCCCGGAACCCCGGTGGCGTTTCCTCGCCAGCGAGGAGACGCCAGGGCGTGAGGGCGTCAGGGTGGGCAGCCGGGGTCCCCATCGCGCTTGCGCGAATGGGGTGAAAGCCGGGGTGGTTGTGGCAAGCACCAGAAGACTACCCAGCCCAGACCGCCGGCCCTGCGTCAAACTTCCTGGGCGCCCGTCGTCCAGACATCCAGGCAAAGTCACGCCATGAGGTGCTGCGCAGCAGCACGACGGTAAAAGCCACGGGCTTTCAGCCCGTGGAATAGCCGTCGCCCAAAGAATGGGCCTTCAGGCCCGGCCACCCACCCTCGAACATTCCGGAAAGCCGCTCGTCCAGACATACAGGCAAAGTCGCGCCATGAGGTGCTGCGCAGCAGCACGACGGTAAAAGCCCCGGCCTTCAGGCCGGGGAAATCCGGCGCGAAAGTCTCACCGGGCTTCAGCCCCGGAACCCGGGCTGGATTCGGATGCGTGCGGCGAGACTCCGAGAGAATGTTGGGTCGAGGAGGGAACGATCGGTCACACACTGCCGTCGGCCACCTCCTGCAAGGTGAACCTATCGCACCATAAATCTGGTCGGTGTCGTCTGAACGCCTACTGCGGCGTGATGATCCCGCCGACCGGCGTCCGTTGCGGATACTTCTTCGCGCCTGGACGAACCAGGTGCATGGCTTCGGCGATGGCGTCGATGTACTTGAGCCCGGAGCCGGTATTGAAGAGGACCACGCGGTCTTCACGCTTCAGGAATCCCGTTGCCAGCAGATGGTCGTAAGCGGCTGTGGCGCAGGCGCCCTCAGGGCAGAGAAGCAGGCCCTCGTTGCGGGCCCAGTCGAGCAATGAGGCCAGGATCCCGTCGTCGGGCAGATCGACGACCGTGCCGCCGGATTGGCGGACGATGTCGAGAATGAGCGCATCGCCATACGGCTTGGGTACGCGAAGACCGGCGGCGAACGTCGCCGCGTTTTCGAACATCGTGGACGCCGCTGCGCCTTCCTTCCAGGCTTTTGCAACAGGCGCACAGCCGGAGGCCTGCACCGCAATCATCCTCGGACGGCGGCCGGAAACCCAGCCCATCTGCTCCATCTCCTCGAAGGCCTTCCACATCCCGATGAGGCCAACGCCGCCGCCGGTGGGGTAGAAGACGGCGTCAGGGTAGGTCCATCCAAGTTGTTCAACCAGTTCATAGCCCATCGTCTTCTTGCCTTCGACGCGAAAGGGCTCTTTCAGCGTGGAGACATCGAACCAGCCCTCGCGTTGGGCGCCTTCGGCAACCAGGCGGCCGCAGTCGGAAATGAGTCCATCCACCAGCGTCACGTGCGCACCGTAGGCCATGCCCTCGACGTAATTGGCCATGGGTACGTCGCGGGGCATGAAGATGTGGGCTTCGATTCCGGCAGCGGCGGCGTAGGCGGCGAGAGCGCTGGCCGCGTTCCCGGCCGATGGAGCGGCGAGCTTCTTCAATCCATAGTGGCGAGCCATGGTGATGGCCGCGGACATGCCTCGGGCTTTGAAGCTGCCCGTGGGGTTGTCGGCTTCCTCTTTGACCAGCAGGCCGGAATACCGTCGGCTGGGCAGCATCGGCGTCCAGCCTTCGCCCAGGGTTACCGGCTCAGCGCTGGGCAGGACATCGGCGTAACGCCACATGGAAGGCGGCGCGTCGAGGCCGGGTTTGCGGGCCGCCTGGAGCGATGCCGCGGCGTAGCGGACGTAGAGCGATCCAGCACAGGCGGGGCAGATGGTTTGAGGCGTTGCGGCGGAGACGTGCTGGTGACAGCGGGAGCATTCGAGGAAATCGATCGGCGGCACGGAATTAGGATAGCCGAGCGGAGCGGCCTGATCTCTGTGCTTCGCGATCCGGCTTCCTCGAGACTTCGAGGCCGGTACAGGACAGCTTCGCAACGGTACCTCCGTACCGTGCGGCCTTCGATTCTTGCTTGCCTTGCGATTGCATGCTGGTTAGCATGAACAACCTGGGAGAAATATCTTCCCGGAACCAGGTTCGCCATGCGGCGAGCCTTTTCTGTTGCTGCCAGGAAACGATGGACTTACTTCCCAGTTCGAGCGCGATACCACGGGGCAGGACGGCTACCCCCTCAGAGCACATTCGCGGGCTCGGGCTGCAGGCAGGGGCCTGGTATATCGAAATCCAATACGAACCCGTACCCACTCTGTTTTCAAATACCTGCGAACCGCCGCGGCGAGTCTGCCCATGGATCGATAACAAAGCACAGTACATCGCCCGATCGCATTGCAGAATCAAATGCATAACCCGATCGGCAAAAGTTCCCGACCCCGTGGAATCAAATACATGCGCGGCGACACCCCATGGCCCCCCCCCGGGGGGCATGGATCTCGGCCTGCAGCCCGGAAGCTCTCCCTACTGCGGAGCGGGCATCCAGCAACTCGGAGTTGAGTGCGAGATCTCCTGTTCCTCGGCAGTCATGTCGTTGGCGACATCGGCGAAAAGCGGCGTGCTGAGGTACCGCTCGCCGGTATCGGGCAGCATGCACAGAATGGTCGAGCCCTTCGGCGCGGTGGCCGCGACCTGAAGAGCGCCGGAGAAAGTGGCTCCGGAGGAAATGCCGACGAAGATCCCTTCTTTGCGGGCAAGTTCCTTGCTGCAGCGCAGGGATTCTGCATTGGAGATGCGGACGACCTGACTGATTTGATTGGCGGCCGCGGTGTCGCCGGCAAGCTTGGCAATGAAGTCGGGAGTCCAGCCCTGGATGGGATGCGGTTTCCAGGCCGGATGGGCGGCGGCGGCCGATCCGTCAGGATTGCGGCTCTGCTCCAGACCGCTCGAGAACAGCGGCGCATCGTCGGGCTCGCAAAGAACGACTTTGGTTTCGGGCCGCTCTTTGGCGAGCACGCGAGCGACACCCTTGAGGGTGCCGCCGGTGCCGAAGCCGGTGACCCAGTAGTCGAGCCGCTCGCCGGCGAAGTCCTCGAGGATCTCGCGCGCCGTGGTGCGGGAATGCATGTCGGCGTTGGCTTCGTTCTCGAACTGGCGGGTGTAGAACCAGCCATGCTTCTCGGCGAGTTCGACCGTCTTGGCCACCATGCCGACGGCGCGCGCCGAGGCCGGGGTCAGGACCACTTTGGCCCCGAGGAAGCGCATGAGCTTGCGGCGCTCGATGCTGAAGGTCTCGGCCATGGTGACGACGAGGGGATAGCCCTTCTGCGCGCAAACCATGGCGAGGCCGATGCCGGTGTTGCCACTGGTGGCTTCGATCACGGTCTGGCCGGGCTTGAGCTTGCCGCTGCGCTCCGCGTCTTCGATGACGCCCAGGGCGAGGCGATCCTTGACGGAGCCAAGGGGATTGAAGGCTTCGACCTTGACGTAGAGGTTAATGTCGGGCGGCGCAAGCCGATTGATGCGGACGACCGGTGTGTTGCCGACCGTTTCGAGGATGTTGTTATAGCGCTTGCCCATGAGCCGCCTCCACGTTCGAGGCTGAATTCTACCCCATTTGCGGGGTATGCGTGAGTGGAGCTAGCCGGCAGCGTGGACGTCGCGTGGGGCGGATGACTGCTGGTGCTGATCGTGGCGGTATTTCCAGATGCCGAAGGCGATGCCGGCGACGACGAGACCGAGAAAGGTGTAGAGGATCACGGTTGACCATCCGGCGAGATAGCGATTGAACCAGTGAAGGATCTTGCGGCCGTAGATGAGGGCGAGTGCGGCTTCTCCACCGTAGCGGAGCGTGCGTGCGATGGCGAGTCCGGTGAGGAGCTGGCGGCGGGTGACGCCGAGCGCTCCGGAGGCGAGCAGAAAGGGCAGAAGAGGAATCGGCGGGGGCAGGAGGGCGGCCACACAGAGGCTGAGGATGCCGTGGTTTTTGACCCAACGCTTGATGTGGCTGCGAAAGCGCTGCGGGACGTAGCGATCGACCATCGGCTCGCCGCCCTTCTGGCCGGCTTTCCAGGTGAGCCAGGCGCCGACGAGAGTCCCGACGATGGCCGCGGGAGCGAGAAGCCAGGGGGATTCGCCGTGCGCCCCAAGGATGAGGATCAGAACATCGGTGCTGCCGGGAATGGGCAGGGGAATCGGGGAGGCATCGAGCAGGGCAACGAGGAAGACGCCGGCGAGTCCGAAGTGGAGGACCCAGGCAGGGATGAGAGAGTGATGGGCGTGGGTCGATGCGTTCCGGGCCGCGAGGTACACGCAGGGTAAGACGCAGGTGGATGCGATGGCGTCCAGGACGGGGCGGGAAAATTTCAGAGAAAGTGCAGGTGCGGGGTGTGGGGAAAAGCGCCGCACTCCTGCCCGTAGCGATAGAAGAGGTCGAGGCCGGCGAGGCAGGGCTCGTCGAGGGTGTACCAGATGTTCTTCGAGAGGTAGGTGCGGATGGTTTCGCAGGGAACGGCGATGCGGGCGGACCACTCGTCGGCGAGGGCGTCGATGTGGCGGAGGCCGGCGTCGCGGGAGTGCTGGAAGTCCTGAACGATTTGCCCCGTGGGGATGCCGGAGGCGGCGATTGCGTCGGGGCGGGTGGCCCAGACGGCAGAGACCCAGACGGTGCCGGTGAGGTTATGCCACTCGTG
>JBKICP010000007.1:0-6072 GCA_046567085.1 Acidobacteriota bacterium | reverse complement strand
GATTCATGAGCACTGCAGAAGTGACCGACGGATCCACGCCTCCCGGGGTGCAGCTCGGATCGGGGATTGGGTAGCCATTCCTGATCGTCGTCGCGCAGGCGTCGCGACCCGGCGCAGACCAGGTATGGAAATACCGCGACTCGCAGGTTGTCGCAAACGCGTCGCAGGCTGCCGGAATCTTTCGCCCGCGGCTGCGTCGCTCGGAGCGATCTCCATTCGCATCACGGTAAGGACGGAGTCCCTCGGAATGTCGGGTCTCCTCCCGCCTCGGATGTCGCGGCGGCCTCAAACCCGACCGGCTGAGGAAAGCGACGCAAAGGGCGGCAACGATAATGAGGCCCAGCAGAAAGGGAGGAATACCAGAAGAACGACGAGCCATTCTTCTTCATCCTATTGGCTCCGCGACGCAAAACCTGACCCGGCCTGTGGAGAAGATCCTTCCGCTCATCGAGCAATGCGTTATTTTGCTTCCGGCGGCCGCCAGGTCGGCGTGGCAAAGTAGGTGTCGTCCCTGTGCTCGAATGCGGCGGTGACGATCCTTTGGTTCCACGGAGCCATTGGCAATCCTTCAATGAGATCGCGCGAGAAGAACTCCAGGCGTGATGCTTCCACGCCGTCCGCCCGGAGAGATCCGCCGATCTTCCGCGCCTCGAAAGAAATGCAAACATACGACGCAACGTCGCCGTTGGAGTAAATGACACGAAGAGACGGACCGCCGAACACGCCCAGCACGCGAGTCACCTCAACCAGCAGGCCTGTCTCTTCCCAGCACTCCCGAACCGCCGCGTCGGCGGGCTCCTCACCGGGGTCGAGCGCCCCGCCAATCGCCATCCACAGTCCGCTCTCGGCTTCCTGTGCGAGCAAAAGCCGCCCCTCATCATCGAAGAGCATCACGGTTGCCGATTGAAGCGTGAGCAGATCGTGTCCGATCTTCGCCCTGAGATCCTGAATGTACTGCGATGGTGGCATCGTGGCAGCCTCTCCGCTTGAGTCCTGATCCTTCCGCCAAAAGCTCTACTGTACCTGCTTCGGAAACGGGCTCTGTTCAAGCGCCACAATTCCCCGTCGATCCCCACCAGCGTCTATCCTGCTCACTGTGATGAACAGACGTCAGCTCCTCAGCGGTACGGCTGCGCTGGCCGCCTCCTCGCGACTCCTTCGCAGCTCGACATCGGTCGTTTCCCCGTCCGATGAAACACTTCTGCATGCGCGACTCGATCCCGGCGTCCATCGATTCGGCGTCAACTACACTCCATCGCACGACTGGTGGTTCTGCTGGAACAACTGGGATCCCGATCCCATCCGGCACGATCTCGATGCCATCGCCGCTCTGGCCGCCGATCACCTTCGACTCTTGCTGATCTGGCCATACTTCCAGCCGAATCCGACGTGGGTCAGCCCCCTCCACCTCCAGCGACTGGACCAGCTGCTCAGCTTCATGGCCGAGCGTCATCTCGATGCGCTCATCACCGTCTTTACCGGGCAACTCAGCGGCTGGTTCTTTCTGCCGCCTTTCAATAAGCCGGACGACGGATTCTTCACCGACCCGGCAATAAGGGCCGCGCAGGAGTTATTCATTCGCGAGTTGGCAAAGGTAGCCGCGAATCATCCCAACGTCATCGGCTTCGACCTCGGCAACGAGATCAACACCTGCTGGAGCGCTCCCACCGAAGCCGGCGACCGTTGGATGACGAGGATGTTCTCGTTCATCGATTCCGTTCTGCCCGGGCACCTGAGTGTGAACGGCGTCGACCATAAGCCATGGTTTGAAAAAACGACCTTTTCTGCCCACGCTCTGGCCAGCCAGCGCCTGCCGGTCATGCACTGCTATCCGTGGTGGACCGGCGCCCTCAGGTACGGTGGCCCGATGGATCCCCCCAGTGTGAAGTTACTCGCCGGCATGGCCGCTCTGATTCGCTCCTGGGCCGGTTCGCAGCAGAAGCCCGTTTGGGCCGGCGAATTCAACACCTGCATCGAAGCTCTCACCCAGAACCAGCAGGCGGAGTGGCTCGAACGCGCCGTCTCGGCAGCCATCGAGGAAGGCGTCGGTTGGTTCACCTACTGGGACAGCCACGACGTGGATCGCAGGTTTGCCTTCAATCCGGTGGAGTACACTCTCGGTCTTCTCACCAACGACGGCAAGGTGAAGGAGCAGGGGCACATGTTCCGGCAGCTCGCTCTGGCGCATCGCGGCAAGCCGGTCCGGTATCGGACCTCCAGCCTGCCATCTCCGCCCGCCCATCCGACCGTCAATTCCACCTGGCAATGGCTGCTGGACTGGATGAACTGGCGGCCTTCGACGATGTGACGGCTCCGCCCAGACGAGAACCCGCAGCGCCTCCATCAAAACCCGGCTGCCCCGCTGCGGTACTCTGGACTGCGGCGCGCGAAGCCGATCTTCGGCAAACAGAGGGAGAGATGAATCAGATCGATCTGAAGGGGCGTCACGCGATTGTGACCGGCGGAGCGCAGGGCATAGGGCTTGCAGTGGTGAAGCGGTTCCTGGCTTCCGGCGCCCAGGTCACCATCTGGGACCACGATCCGGCGTTTCTCGATCCCACGATGCGCGACCTGGCAGCGGCAGGCGACGTCAGCGGAGAAATTGTCGATGTCGCCCAATACGACTCGGTCGCACGCGCGATGGAAACGGCGGTCACGCGGCATCATGCCGTTGACATTCTGGTGGCGAATGCGGGAATCGCCGGACCCAACTTCACCACCTGGGAATATCCGCTCGACGAGTGGCAGAAAATCATTACCGTGAATCTGATGGGCGTCTATCACTGCTGCCGCGCCGTCGTGCCTCACATGCTGAGCCGCAACTATGGCCGCATCGTCAACGTCGCCTCGATCGCCGGCAAGGAAGGAAATCCCAACGCCTCCGCTTACAGCGCATCGAAGGCCGGGGTCATCGCGCTCACTAAATCCCTGGGCAAGGAAACCGCCGGGAAAAACATCGCCGTCAACTGCATCACTCCTGCAGCGGCCCGCACCCGGATCTTCGAACAGCTGTCGCAGGAACACATCGACTACATGCTCAGCAAGATCCCACGCGGACGCTTCCTCGAAGTCGCAGAAGTGAGCGCCATGGTGGCCTGGCTGGCCTCCGAAGAGAATTCCTTCACAACAGGCGCGGTGTTCGACCTCAGCGGCGGCAGAGCCACGTATTGAAGAGCTGTACGCACCGCGCCCTCCTTATCGCTCGACGCGATGCAGCACCACGGGAATGCTTTCAGGGAACCGCCGCGACCGGTTGAACGAAGGATCGGACCCATCCGGCGGTGGACCGATCGCGGGTTGCGGCCCCGTCGGCGTCACCGGCTGCGGCCTGCGGAACGGGAACTCCACCTTGCGGTCAAGGCTGATGCGATCCGCCGTGATGCTGCCCGCATAGGTGCTGTTGCCGGCTTTGAAGGAAATGCGGCTGCCGTCGATGGTTCCGTTCTCGATCGGCACGGGAAGTTCGTTGCCGCTCAGGAAGCCGCCGCCCCCGCCTTCCACGGTTCCGGTGAGCGTGCTCCCGTTTTGCCGCAGAGTGAAAATCGTGGCCCCGGCGCCGATCAGGAACGAAAGCATTTCGTTCGGTGCACCCGCCTCCGGAACGGGACGCCAGAGGCCGGTGACCCCCGACCCGGCAGGAACTTCGCGCTGCCAGACAGCAATCTGAGGACGGACCGAAACCTCGCGCGTCGAAATCGTCACCGTGGCGGGAGCAATTCCTGGAGAAGTCGCCTGAACCGTGATGCTCCCCGCCTTTTTGCTGGACTGCACGATCGCCATGCAGAGGCCCGAGAACGCCTTGCGCGAAGTGCCTTTGTCCGACGCATGGTCGGTGGGATCGCCGTTGCCGACACCGATGAGCTTGCCGGCCCCGGAGACCTGGAACATCACTTCGTTGTCGGCAATGGGAACCACCCGGCCCTGCGCGTCGTGCACGGCGACGGCAAACATCGCCACATCTTCGCCATCCGCATTCACCTCTTGCCGATCGGCGGTCATCAGCAGCTTCGCGGCCGCCCCGGTCGTCTCGCGGCGCGTGGTCATCACCAGCTTATCGCCCTTGTAGCCGCGCGCCTCGATGGCTCCCGCGGCGTAGACGACGTTCCACGCGAGGTGCTGGTTCTTCTTCACCTCCTGCGCGCCGAGACTGCGGCCGTTCAGGAACAGCTCCACGCGATCGAGATTGGTGTGAACCCACACGGCAATCTCCTTGCCTTCATACCCCGGCCAGTTCCAGTGGGGAAACAGATGCAGCACCGGCCGGTCGGTCCACCACGACTGGTAGTAGTAGTACGTATCCTTGGGAAAACCGCAGGTATCGATGATCCCGTACTGTGAGCTGATGTTCGGCCACTGGTACGGCGACGGTTCGCCGCGGTAGTCAAAGCCGGTCCAGACAAAACCGCCGGCGAGCCACGGCTGCGCGTCGCAGAAACGCCACCAGCCTTCCGCAGAGGCGCGGCCCGTCGTGGTGTAAGGATCGTAGGAACCCACGTAGCCCTTGTGCGGATCGGTGACGTAGATGCCGCGCGTACCGACCGCGCTGACCGTTTCCGTGCCGATCACCGGCTTGCCCGGATGCGCCTCGTGATAGGCCAGCGCCGCAGGATCCATATAGTTGTAGCCGATCACGTCGCAGACCGCGAGCCCGCCCGTACCGATCGCCCCCGTCGGAGCAATGGACACAGGACGAGTGCCGTCCAGCTGCTCGGCCAGTTCCTTCATCGCCGAAAGGATCAGCACGCCCCGCTCCGTATTCGCCACGCGTTCCTCATTGCCCATCGACCACATGAAGACACTGGGACGGTTGCGATCGCGACGAATCAGGTCGCCGAACTGATCGAGCCCCTCGGGATTGGAAGACATCATGCGCGTCTCGTCGAAGACCAGCATGCCCAGGCGGTCGCAGGCGTCGAGCAGTTCCGGCGTAGGCGGATTGTGCGAGGTGCGCAGCGAGTTGCACCCCATCTCCTGCAGCTTGCGCACGCGGTAGTACTGCACGGAATCCGGCAGCGCCGCGCCGATGCCCGCATGATCCTGGTGATTGCAGGTGCCTTTGATCTTGACGTGCTCACCGTTGACGAACACGCCCTTTTCCGGATCGATGGTGATCGTACGAATCCCGAAAGGCGTCTCATACCGATCGACCGTCGCGCCATCCGCGCGCAGCTCGGTCACCAGCTTGTAGAGATTCCGCTCCTCAAGAGACCACAGTTGCGGATGCTGCACCGTGAGCTTCTGCTCGTAGGTCTGGTCAGAGCCTTTAGGAATAGAGTTGGGATCGCTGGTGCCGGAAGCGACGGTCCGGCCGGCGGGATCGAGCACGGTGGAGAAGACGCGAACGCTGCGCGCAGCATCGCTCTGATTTTCGACTTCCGTGCGAATCGAGAGTGCAGCTTCTCCTGAATTGACCTGAGAAGCCACAAAGGTCCCCCATTTCTTCACGTGAACCGGACTCGTCTTCACCAGCCAGACATGGCGGTAGATGCCGGCCCCCTCGTAGAACCAGCCATCGCTGAGCGTGGCATCGACGCGCACCAGAAGGACATTGCTCGCGCCGGGGTTCACAAAATCCGTCACGTCGAAGCTGAAAGGATCGTAGCCGCCGCTGTGCTGGCCGACGTAGAAACCGTTGAGCGCAACAAGAGATTCGCGATAGGCGCCGTCGAACTCAAGATGGATGCGCTTGCCCGCATCGGAGGCGGGAAGGTCGAAGACGCGGCGATACCAGCCGACGCTGGTCGTGGGATACGCGCGGCCCAGTGGATAGAAACCTTTGCTGGCAAGCGCGGGATCATTGGTAAAGGGCAACTCCACCGCCCAGTCGTGAGGCAGGTCGATGGGCATCCAGTCGCCGTCGTCGTAAGCGAGGTTGCTCGCGGGCAGAAAGTTGCCGGTCTTCTGAAAATTGCCGGTGCTGCCGACGCCAAATCCGAAATCTTTCGTCGCATCGCAGGCATTGCCCAGATGGAAACGCCATCCGAAATCGAGCAGCAGCCGTTCGCGCTCCGATGCGGTCAGCGGTGCGCCGGGCTCCTGATGAGCAGGAGCGCTGTCGGGACTGCTCTGCAT
>JBKICP010000006.1:0-5159 GCA_046567085.1 Acidobacteriota bacterium | reverse complement strand
CCGGCCGGACCCGATGAGCGCAGCAACGCGGAAGTGAAGAAGTGGGGGGAGCTGCCGCAGTTCGATTTTCAGCCGAAGCCGCACTGGGAGCTGGGCGCGCAGCTGGGCATCCTGGATCTGGAACGGGCGGCAAAGATCTCCGGGGCGCGGTTCGCTGTTTATTGGGGTGACGGCGCAAAGCTGGAGCGGGCGCTGATCTCGTTCATGCTCGATCTGCACACACGGGAGCACGGTTACACCGAGGTACTGCCGCCGTTCATGGTGAACAGCAAATCGCTGTTCGGGACCGGTCAGCTGCCGAAGTTCGCCGAGGACCTTTTCCGGTGCGTCGATGCCGAAGGGTTTACGGCTGGGGTTTATCGGGACAACGATCACTGGCTGATCCCGACGGCCGAGGTTCCGGTCACCAATCTCTACCGCGACGAGACGCTGGATGAGGCGAAGCTGCCGATCTCACTCACCGCGTATACGCCGTGCTTTCGCTCCGAGGCAGGTTCCTATGGGAAGGACGTGCGCGGGATCATCCGGCAGCATCAATTCCAGAAAGTGGAGTTGGTGAAGTTCGCGCGGCCGGAGGAGAGCGATGCCGAGCACGAGAAGCTGACGCACAACGCCGAGGAGATTCTGGAGCGGCTGAAGCTGCCGTACCGGCGCATGCTGCTGTGCACCGGCGATACAGGGTTCAGCTCCGCAAAGACCTTCGACCTGGAGGTGTGGCTGCCGGGACAGAACCTGTATCGGGAGATATCGTCCTGCTCCAACTTCGAAGCGTTTCAGGCGCGCCGCGCGAATATCCGCTACAAGCCGAAGGGGCAGGGGAAGACAGCGTTTGTGCACACGCTGAATGGCAGCGGGCTGGCGGTGGGACGGACGTGGCTCGCGATCCTCGAGAACTACCAGCAGGGCGATGGAACGGTGCGCGTGCCCGAGGCCCTGGTATCCTATATGGGAGGGCAGCGGACGATTGAGCCGCGCCCGGGAGCCTAGATCGTGAGCATCGGACGCACGTTGAAGAGCTACATCTGGTGGACGCACGAACGGGGCAGCGTTCATTACGATGTGATGGTCACGCTGATCCTCGCGTTCATCTTCATTACGCCGCACTTTTTCAACTACGGCGACCGGCCCAAGCCGGATTGGCCGGCGGGCGTGATCCGCGCCTCGGTGAATCCGGCGGGGGGGATGATTTACGAGGTGCCGATCGAGATGGTTCGTGCGCAGGGCGGTCAGCCCACGGATCAGGACTTCGTGCAGGCGATCGCTCCTACTTCGGGGCCCATTGTGGTGGACCGCTTTGCCCCGATCCGGGAGATTGGCGGCAGCGTGGTTGCCTGGCGCGTGTGGGGCCACCGCTGAATCAGCGGGCGGGGAGCGCATCTTTCGGCAAAATCCTGGGTCAGGAAGTGCATCTATCCTGTCAGGTCTGTCAGGTTCAGGGAGGAACATGCCTGATTCCATAAGAACGAGATCCGCTTTGCTGGCTGCGTTGCTTTTTGCAGCTCCTTTTGTTGTCGCCGCGCAGGATGCCAGTCTGCAGAACGTGCTTAGCCAGATCGACGCATCTGCGGCAAAGTTCCAGAATGTGCAGGCGGATATGTCGGTGGACAACTACACCGCGGTTGTTCAGGACCACCAGATGCAGAAGGGCACGACGGCCTTTCGCCGCTCGGGTGGTTCGATCGAGATGTCCATGGTGCTGGACAAGGGGCAGCCGGGCGAACGCGACATTCTGTACAGGAATGGCGAGCTGTACTACTACCAGCCGGGCGCGAAGCAGGAGACGATTTTCTCAGCCGGCGCGAATCGCTCTCAGTACGACAGCCTGCTGGCGACCGGTTTTGGCGCCACCAGCAAAGAGATGACCGATGCATGGGAGGTGACGTCCCAGGGTACGGAGACGATCGACGGCGTGCAGACGGCGAAATTGACGCTGGTACCGAAGCAGGCCAACGTTCGCAACAATATTTCCAAAGTGACGGTCTGGATGGACCTGGCGCGCGACATCTCGCTGAAACAGGTGATGCTGCAACCGGACGGCGATTCGCGGACGGTCACCTATTCGAACATTCGCTACAACAAGAATCTGCCGAACAGCCTGTTCACACTCAAGGTGAAGAGCGGGACGCAAGTGCAGCGGCGGTAGCCTGCGACAGCCTCGGGCACGGGCTGAGGTAAGATCGCAAGCGATCATGTTTCCGAAAAACAAGAGGCTGATGTGCCGCCACGCAATGGTGCTGCTGGCGGTGTGTGCGGGGATGTGCGTGGCGCAAGGGCAGGAAGGTGAAGGCAAGGCGACGGCCGCGGTTCACGATGGCCATTTCACACTGGGCGATCCGGCGATCCAGGCAGAGTGGAGCCTGACGGGCGGACACATCACCGGGTTCACGATTCTGGATCGCTGGAACGGGAAGACGGTCCGGTTCAAAAGCCCCTTTGGCGTACTGATGAACGATGGGAGCGTCGCGGACGTGGCGACCCTGCATGTGGACGGAACGCCGGAGATGCGGGCTCTGAATCCGGATCCGAAAGCGGCGCGCGCGGCGGTTCATTTTGCGGGCGAAGAATTCTCGGCGCCCCTCGTGGATGATGCGGGGCGGGTGCATGTGGTGTGGCGCGTGGAGCTGCGCGATAGGTCGAATTATGTGCGGCAGACGGTGACGATCGCGGCCGGTACTGAGGACCTGCCGATTGCAGAGGTCAAGCTGATCGATGGAGAACTGCCGGGGGCGCGCGTAGTGGGATCGGTGAAGGGCTCACCGATGGTCGCCGGCGGAATGTTCCTGGGAGCGGAGGATCCGCTGTCGAACAGCAAGGTGGTGGGCGATCGCGCGACGGCGGTGGTGGATCGCGAGTTGCCGCTGCGGGCGGGGCAGAGCGTGACGTACTCGTCGGTGATCGGGACGACGCGGCCGGGGCAGCTGCGGCGCGACTTTCTGCACTACATCGAACGGGAGCGGGCACATCCGTATCGGACGTTCCTGCATTACAACTCCTGGTACGATCTGGGTTACTTCACCGCGTATGACGAAGCCGGAGCGGTGGACCGCATCAACGCCTTTGGGACGGAGCTGCACGAGAAGCGCAGCGTAACGCTCGATTCGTTCCTGTTCGATGACGGGTGGGACAATCACGCGTCGTTGTGGAGCTTCAACAGCGGGTTTCCGGACGGGTTCGCGAAGGTGCGCGAGGCGGCGCAGAAGTATGGGGCCGAGCCGGGGGTGTGGATGTCGCCGTGGGGCGGATACGACGGTCCCAAGATGGAGCGCGTCGCGTTTGGGGAGAAGGAAGGCTACGAGATCGTCGAAGGGGGATTTGCTCTCTCGGGCCCGAAGTATTATCAGCACTTCCTCGATGTTTGTCTGCGGATGATTCGCGATTATGGGGTAAATCAGTTCAAGTTCGACGGGACGGGGAATGCGGACAGCGTCTTCCGGGGCAGCGCGTTCGACAGCGACTTTGCGGCGGCGATCCATTTGATCGGTCAGCTGCGCGAGGCGGAGCCGAACCTGTATGTGAATCTGACGACGGGAACGTATCCGTCACCGTTCTGGCTGCTCGATGCGGATTCGATCTGGCGCGGCGGGGAGGACGACAGCGAAATCGGCGCAGGTTCGACGCGGGAGCGGTGGATCACGTATCGCGACGCGATGACGTATAAGCATGTGGTGCAGGCGGGGCCGCTGTTTCCGCTGAATTCCTTGATGCTGCACGGGATCATCTACGCGCGGGACAACAAGCAGCTGCACACCGATCCTGGGAGCGATTTTCGGAATGAGGTGCGGTCGTACTTTGGAACCGGGACGCAGTGCCAGGAGATGTACATCACGCCGTCGCTGCTGAGCGCGGCGAACTGGGATGACCTGGCCGAGGCAGCGAAGTGGTCGCGCACGAACGCCGCGGTCCTGCAGGACACGCATTGGGTGGGCGGGAATCCCGCCTGGGGTGAGGTGTATGGGTGGGCCGCCTGGGCTCCGCGGAAGGGAATCCTCACCCTGCGGAATCCGAGCGCGCGGGAGCAAAGCATTCGCATCGACGTGGGGCAGGCTTTTGAGCTGCCGGCGGGAGCGGCGCAGGAGTATACGGCGCGGAGCCCGTGGGACGAGGATGCGCAGAGGGCGGCGATCGAGGTGAAGGCAGGAGCGCCGGTGGAGTTCCGGCTGGCGCCGTTTGAGGTGAAAACGCTGGAGTTCGCGCCGCGGTAGGCGTGGGGGAGCCGATGCAGATCGGGGTGATTTCCGATACGCATGGACTGCTGCGGCCGGAGGCGGTGGCGGCTCTGGCGGGGGTGGACTTTCTTCTGCACGCCGGGGATGTGGGGGACGCGGGAATCCTCGACGAGCTGCGGCGGATCGCGCCGGTGACGGCGATTCGTGGAAACATCGATCGGGCGGGAGCGTGCGCACAGCTGCCCGCGACGGAGATGGTGGAGCTGGGCGGGGTGACGTTCTACATGCTGCACGATGAGAAGGAACTGGATCTCGATCCGGTGTCGGCGGGGATCGGGGTCGTCGTGAGCGGGCACTCGCACAAGCCGGGAATCGAGTGGCGGAAGGGCGTGCTGTATCTGAATCCCGGGAGCGCGGGGCCGCGGCGATTCTCCCTGCCGGTGACGGTGGCGCGGGTGACGTTGAACGAGGGCGCCGTGACGGCGGAGATTGTTCAAGTGCAGCCTGTAGCCGGTGGCCTGTAGCCTGTAGCCTGTAGCTGTCAGGCGTCAGCGGTGCATCCCCCGCGCCGCGCAATCCCAGCCTGATTGTGCGGACAGAACCACCGATCGAATCCTTAGTAAATCCAGCTGCAGTCGCGGATGAAATCCGTGGTGTCGGAGCGGATCCATGTGTTGCCGTGCTTCTCAACGGCGAAGATGCCGCCCGAGCCGCAGAATCCTCCGCAGTTTTTAATGACGGAGACGAGGGCGTGTGTGTGGGAGCGATCGAAGCCGGGAAGGCCGAGGAAGCGGATGTGACGGACGTTCCCGTAAGCCGAACAGCGCGCTGAGGTGCGGTCGTGCGACTGGAGGCAGGCCTGCGCTTGCGCCGTGTCGACGGGGGAGAGGACGGAGTACCCCTGCGGGATGGTGAAGTTCTGCTGCCAGAGATGGCTTTGCTGGTTGGCGGCGACGAAGGCGTCGTTCAGCTCGTGCTCGGTGGGCGTGGTGG
>JBKICP010000005.1:0-2998 GCA_046567085.1 Acidobacteriota bacterium | reverse complement strand
TGCTCATGGCATCTTTCTTGGCCAGCCCTTGGACGATAAGAGGTTCGCTGACGATGTCTCCTACTCGCAGACGGGGATTCAGGGAGCCGTAGGGGTCCTGGAACACCATCTGCATGTCATGCCGCAGTTGGCGCATCTCGGTTCGGCCGGCAGCCAGGACATCCCGACCTTCGAATTTCACGCTCCCCCCGGTGGGTTCCAGCAGTCTCAGCAAACAACGAGCGGTCGTCGATTTCCCACAGCCCGATTCTCCCACCAGGCTCAGGACTTCTCCGCGCCACAGGTCGAAGCTGACACCGGATACCGCATAGACGGTCCGAACGTTCCCCTTGCGCATCCGGGATCCACGCCCATGGAATTGCTTCTGCAGGTCCCGCACTTCCAGAAGGGGTGCCTCAAGGTCGCTCATGAGGAGTTCTCTGTTTCCAAGAGGCTGAGTTCTTCACTGAGGTGGCAGGCCACAGAAGCACCATTGTGCGAAAGCAGTTCCGGCGAGATGGTGCGGCACACATCCTGGGCGTGCGGGCAGCGTGGATGAAACGCGCATCCGCTGGGCAGGTTGATGAGCGACGGCGGGTTGCCCGGGATAGTGGTAAAGGCCTTCCGCGGGCGATCTATCCGAGGCAGGCAACTGAGCAGCCCCCGCGTGTAGGGGTGCCTAGGCTTATAGAAGATATCGTCAACCTGGCCCTCCTCAACGACCTGGCCTGCGTACATAACAGACACCCTCCCAGCGAGTCCTGCGACGATCCCGAGGTCATGCGTAATGAGCACGACGCCGATCCCCCGCTCACTCTGTGTCCGCCGAAGAAGCTCCAGGATCTGGGCCTGAATGGTAACGTCAAGCGCAGTCGTGCATTCGTCAGCGACAAGCATTGCCGGATCATTTGCGAGCGCGATCGCGATCATGACGCGCTGGAGCATTCCGCCGGAGAACTCAAATGGATAGGACTTCATGCGCTCGGCGGCTCGGGGTATCGCGACTTCATCGAGTACCTCCAAGGCCGCAGCACGCCTTGCCTTGCGCGAGAGCCCTGGCTGGTGAGCGCTGATCGCTTCCGTCACTTGAAGGCCTACCGGAAGGACCGGATTAAGCGACGTCATCGGGTCCTGAAAGATCATGGCAATCTCGGAACCGCGCAGGTGCCGGAACCCGGCCCGACTCAGGCCTACCAGTTCTCGTCCGTTAAGACGCACGGAGCCGCTCACCCGAGCGCTCGGTGGCAAGAGCCCCATCGCTGCGAGCATGCTCACTGTCTTCCCGGATCCCGACTCCCCGACGAGCGCAAGCACCTCGCCTCGGTTCACGGTGAGATTGACGCCCCGTATGGCCTCGACCGAACCCTCTCGTGTCTCAAATGTCACCTTCAGATCGCTGACCGCCAGCAAGGGTCCCTGGTCGCCGCTCATCAGCGAGCTCGCTGACGAACGTCGAAGGCATCACGGAGGGCGTCGCCCAGGAAATTGAACGAGAGCGCCACTGAGAGGATGGCGACCCCTGGTCCCAGGGCGATCCACCACTGGTAGAAGTACGCCGCCCCCTCGTTGATCGAAAGGCCCCACTCCGGAGTCGGAGGAACCGCGCCCAGGCCGATGAAGCTGAGCCCCGCTGCGAACAGCACAATCTGACCCATGTCCATCGTGGCGTTCACCAGTACCGGGGCCATGGACAACGGCAAGATATGGACGCGGAGAAGACGCAATGGCCCGGCGCCTGCGGCGCGAGCCGCCTCGACGTGCAATTGCTCCTTGACTGTCAGGATCTGCCCCCTCAGGAGCCGCGCATAGCCGGGCCACCACACGGCGATGATGGCAATTGCGATATGGTTAAGTCCTGGGCCCAGCGATGCTGTGACGATCATTGCCAGCAGAATTGCCGGAAAGGCAAATGTAACGTCTGCGAGCCGCATGAGAACGGCGTCGACCCACCGACCCAGGAACCCTGATGCCGCACCCACGAGGCATCCCAGGCTAACGGATACGACGATCACAATCAGGGCCAGAGGAAGAGACTGACGCGCGCCGTAGAGGGTACGGGTCAGCACGTCACGGCCCAATTCATCGGTCCCGAGGAGGTGCTGCCAGTTAGGTTCCGATAGCGCGGTGCTCACGCTATTGACCGGGCTGTATGGTGCCCACCACGGGACGGTTATCGCCACGATGAACCAGCCAACGATCACTGTCAAGCTGATTCCTGACGGGATCGTGAGCCATGCAAAGCGCCGTCGCCTTCGCTTCATGGCAGCCTGCCGCGGCGGTTCGAGTGTGGCGACGGGAGCAGCAGCGCTACTCATGCGAGCCTCACCCGCGGGTCAGCCAGTCCATACCCGATATCTGTGATCAGGTTGGCCAGGATGAAAATCGTGCCTCCCAGAAGCGCGACCCCCTGGATGGCAGGGAAGTCGAGCGCCTCCGACGAGGTCACTGCGTACGAACCCACACCTGGCCAGGAAAATATCTCTTCGACCAACACTGCCCCGGTGATCAGGAACCCAGCCGACAGCCCAACGATCGTCATGGCGGGGATCAGCGCGTTACGGAGCGCGTGCCGAAGCAGGACGACCATTTCTCGAAGCCCTTTCGAGCGCGCAGTCCGAATGTAATCCTGTGCTAGGACCTCCAGCATGCTCGCGCGAATAATCCTCGAAAGTATTCCTATGACTCCCCACGCAAGACAGAACGCCGGCAGTATCAGATGTCGCACAGCATCCAAGAATGTCGAGAACTGCCCAGCTAGAAGCGAGTCAACAGTGTAGAAACCCGTGATATTCGGCGGCGGTGTGGCCGTGGGATCAAGTCGTCCCGGCCCAGGAAGCCAGTGCAGGCGGACATTGAAGATCAAGAGCAATATCAGCGCCGCCCAGTAGATAGGAATCGACGACCCGATCAGCGCAAACAACCGAGCGATGTGGTCGGTAAGCCGGTTCTGTCTGACGGCCGCCAGAACGCCTACGGCAACGCCTCCAATGACCGCGACGACCAATGCGGCGAGCATCAG
>JBKICP010000004.1:0-7139 GCA_046567085.1 Acidobacteriota bacterium | reverse complement strand
ACGCCCGAACCAGACCAGTGCGATCACCGCCAGCACCACCAGGGCCGCAATAATCCGGGTTTTATTCGATTTCAAATCAGGACTCCCGGGAGTGAGCAGGAACCAGCGTCACCGCGCCTCGGCGGCCCGTAACTCCGCCTGATGCCGCAGTGCATACCGGCGGTTGTATTCGCGAATCACCCGCGCCACATAGAGCCGCGTCTCGCGATAGGGAGGAATGCCGTGCCAGCGATCCACCGCCGCCGGGCCCGCATTGTAGGCGGCCAGCGCCAGCTTCAGGTTCTCGTGGTAGCGCTTCAGCAGCGTGTCCAGATACGCCGAGCCACCCTGGATGTTCTCGCTCGGCGCAAACGTATCGCCAACGCCCAGTTCCGACGCGGTCCCTGGCATCAGCTGCATCAGCCCCTGCGCCCCCGCCCGGCTTACCGCATGCGAGTGCCCTGCACTCTCCGCGCGCACCACGCTGGCCAGCAGATCTGCATCGATGTCGTAGGCCGTGCCCGCTTTCGCCAGCATCGGCTGCAGATCGCCGTCCGTCAGCTTTTCCGGAACGCTCGGAGCGGCGACCGCCGCTGCATGCGCTGCCGCCGGCTCGGGCAGGTCGACAGGCTCGTCCGCCACGATGTCCGACGCCTTTACTTCAAGATAGCTCGCTCCCGCCCGATCGATATAGAGCCGCACCTTCGCCCCATCCGCGGCGCGATGATCGCAGATCAGATCGAATCCGTTCTTCAGCGTGATCTGCTCGGCGGCATGCGCCGTCCCAACCGCGAAAATTGCGGCCGCGACGACACACCACCAGGCGTTGCGGAGACGGGACATTCCTTCTTACTCTACCATTCCCAGACGCAGGAAGCGCCTCCCGCGCTCACGCGATCGATCCACGGTAACCTGCGACGAATGTGTCATTTACCTCGGACGACCGGTGCCCCCGGCGCAGCGCCATCCAGCGCCAGAGCCGCCTCGATCGTCTTCGCCACGCCATCCTCATCGCTCGCCGCCGCAATCTGCCATTGCCGCGTCCGCGCCAGCTCGACCAGATCCGGAGCCCCGTTCCCAACGACCACCGGCCGACCCGCAAACTCCAGCATCTCCAGATCGTTGAAGTTGTCGCCGATCGCCAGGATCTCCTCCGGCGCCACCTGCCGCTCCGCCGCCAGCCGCTGCAGCGCCGACCCCTTCGAACAACCAGGCGGCAGAATGTCGAGGATCGTCAGATCGCGCGCCAGGTACTCGGTTCGATGGACCTCAATCTCCCCAGACAGCTCGCTCTCCACGAGCCACTCCTCGGCGCGCCGCATGTCGTTCACCGGGCCGCAGACCATGCCCTGCACCGGCGCCTCGCCTGCATCGAAAGCGTGCTCCAGCGGCCGAATCTCTAGGATCCAGGGCCGGTTCGCTTCGAGCCACAGCGAGACGCGACCCGCCAGAGGTTCGACCGATTCAAGCACCAGCGAGCCGGGTCCATCGCGGTCGAAGGTGAAGACCATCGTCCCAAAAGGCCGCAGCGCCGGGCACAGAGCCCGCGCCGTCTCCACCGGCAGCAGGACACGATGGATGCGCTCCCCTGCCATCGTTCGCGTCACGGTTCCATTCGAAGTGATGAACACCGTCTCCGGCTTCAGCCCCACCGGCTCAATCATCGGCACCGCGTACGTCTGCCGCCGGCCAGTCGCGACAACGATCTCAATCCCGGCCGCCTCCGCCTCTCGCAGCGCCCGGCAATTCCTCTCGCTGATCGCCGCATTGGGAGATGCCAGCAGCGTGCCGTCGATATCGACAACGATCATCCGGATCGGGTGCATGTGATGTTCAGTGTAGGCCACGCGCCTCAGCGGCGTTCCCGAAAGAAGTCGCGCAGTAAAGCCCCACACTCCTCCGCCAGCACGCCCGAGTTCACCGTCATTAGGTGATTGAGCCGTGGATGGTTCAGCACCTCGAGCACCGATCCCGCTGCGCCCGCCTTCGGATCGCCGGCTCCATAGACCAGCCGCCCCAGCCGCGCGTGGGTCATCGCTCCCGCGCACATCGCACAGGGCTCGAGCGTGACGTACAGTTCGCAGTCAACCAGACGATAGTTGCCAACAGCCTTCGCCGCAGCCCGCATCGCGACAATCTCCGCGTGCGCCGTAGGATCCACATCGCGCAGCACGCGGTTCTGGCCCCGCGCGATGATCTCGCCTCCGACGACAGCCACAGCGCCGATGGGGACTTCCCCGGCCGCCGCCGCCGCGCGCGCTTCGTCCAGTGCAGCACGCATCAGCGTCTCGTCCGCAGTCACCGCGCCTCGGCCTTTGGCTGCTGTTGCGTCATGCAGTGCAGCGTGCCCAGACCCCAGACCAGATCGCCGCAATAGATCGGGACGATCTCGCGCGTCGGCAAAGCCTCGGCAAGGATATTCAGGGCCTGCCGATCTGTCGCACGATTGAAGACCGGCACCAGCACCCGCTCGTTGGCAATATAGAAATTGGCGTAGCTCGCGGGCAGCCGCTGCCCCTGGAACACAATCGGCGGCGGCATCGGGAGCGTGACGATTTCGTATGGCTTCCCATCCAGATTCCGCGCCGACCTCAGCCGGTCCAGGTTCTCTTCGAGCGGCAGATGGTTCTCGTCATCTTGATTTGGCTCAATGACGGTGACAATTATGTTGGGACCGACGAATCGTGTGATGTCATCGACGTGCCCGTGCGTATCATCGCCCGCGATGCCCCGATTCATCCACAGCACCTGATCGATCCCCAGATAATCGTGGAACACCTGCTCCAGTTGCTCGCGGCTCACGCCGGGATTGCGCTGCTGCACCTCGCTCAGCAGGCATTCTTCCGTGGTGATCAGCGTCCCGGCGCCGTTGACGTCGATGGATCCGCCTTCCAGCACCACGCGATGCCGCCCGGAAGCCGTCTCAATCGTCGGCGTCCACTGCGGCAGTCCCAGCAATTCAGCGGCAAGGCCGGGAATCTTCTCGTCGAGATGCCAGTCCGGATACTTCGCCCAGGCATTGAACTTCCAATTTGTAACCGCGACAGATGCAGATCCGTCGCGTCTCCGAACGAAGATCGGCCCCGAGTCCCGCGTCCACACGCGATCCGTCGGCCACTGGTGAAAGTGCACGCGCTTCAGGTTCGCCCCGGTCTTCTTCAGCACACCGCGCGCACGCTTCTCCGCCGCCGCATCGTCCACCAGCATGTGGACATCCTCGCCCCGCGTCAGATGGCCCACAATCTCCGCATAAACCCACGGAATCGGCTGGAATTTTCCAGGCCAGTCCTCCGGATTATGCGGCCACGCCAGCCACGTCGCTTCGTGCGGCTCCCACTCCGCAGGCATGCGATAGCCCAGTTCCCGCGGCGTTCCCGGCATCTGCCGCTCTGTCTCCTGGTCCCTCTCCGTCATCGTGGCTTCGCTCATTTTCCGTCGCCATCCAGAAAGCGGCTGACGATCGGCGCGTACGCATCGATACGCCGATCCCGCAGGAAGGGCCAGTTGCGCCGCGTATCTTCCATCTTCTCCAGATCGATCTCGCCGATCAGGATCTCCTCGCGGTCGTGCGACGCCTTTGCGATCACGCGTCCGAAGGAATCCGCCAGAAACGATCCACCCCAGAATTCCAGCCCCGGTCCTTCCACGCGATTGCCGCGCACGTCGCCATGCTCCATCCCGACGCGATTCACAGCAGCCACATACACGCCGTTGGCAATCGCATGCGCGCGCTGGATCGTCTGCCACGCCTCATATTGCGCCGTCCCGTACTCCTCTTTCTCGTGCGGATGCCAGCCGATCGCCGTCGGGTAGAACAGCACATTGGCCCCCTGCAGCGCCGTGATGCGCGCGCCCTCCGGATACCACTGGTCCCAGCACACCAGCGTCCCAATCCGCCCGGCGGACGTATCGAAGGCACGGAATCCAAGATCCCCCGGCGTGAAGTAGAACTTCTCGTAGTAAAGAGGATCGTCCGGGATGTGCATCTTGCGATACAACCCCGCCACGCGCCCGTCTTTCTCGAGGATCGCGGCCGTGTTGTGGTACAAACCCGGCGCGCGCCTTTCGAAGAGCGACGCCACCACGACCACATTTTCCTCGCGCGCTACGGCGCCCAGTCTCTCTGTGCTCGGCCCCGGAATCGGCTCCGCCAGATCGAACAGCGCAATGTCCTCGCGCTGGCAGAAATACTGCGCGCGAAACAACTCCGGCAGGCAGACTACGTCCGCCCCCTGTCGCGCCGCTTCCCGCACCCGCTCTGCGGCTTTGTCCAGGTTGGCGTCGGGATCCGGCCCGCAGCTCATCTGCACCAGCCCGACGCGAAATGTCTCATTCTTTTTCATATTTGTGTCTTTACCGGTTACAAATCATTCCCGCAACAAGCAAAAGGCGCAGGCCGGTGGGCCCACGCCTTGCCGGATTCATCGACAATCTATTCGAAAATAAGAATCGCCGCCGCGATCGTCGTCGTCCACAATCCGCGTTTGTCGCCAATCGCCGATTGCGTCACATTGGCGGTGCGGACGATCTTGTTCGAAATGCGGTAGATCTCTTTTTTCTCGTCCCAGCTCTTGTCCGGATCGAACTCCACATCGAGCGTGGTCGCCAGCATCTCCGCAGCCAGCTCCTCAGCGTACTCGCCGGCCTGTTCCTCCGTCTCGCCGAAGCTGTGATGCTCGCTTAAGTAACCGTAAGTGTTACGATCGCTCGGGATCGCGACGCCGATGCTCGACACCACCAGCCGGTGCGGCTCGCGCGTCGAGTTCTCCGCGACCACCGCGAACACCACCTCGCCGGGGCTCAGGTATTTCAATCCCTCTTTGCGCGGAACCAGCTTGGCCTGAGGAGGGAAAATCGATGAAACGCGCACCAGGTTCTGCGCCGCAATACCGGCATCCCGCAATGCCAGCTCAAAAGAAGTCAGCCGTTCCTTATGCTTCCCTACGCCCTTGGTAAAGAACAGCCGCTTCGGGACCATGCTTTTTCCCAATTCTCAACTCCTCCAAATCAATCGACGTACCGGCGCACAAGGACCTGCCGAAAACCACGCCCCCGCTGAAACTTAACACATAAAACCGGGTGCCGGACACGTTGTCGAAGTGAAATTAACGCCGTTTTCAATCATACGGCACTGCGCGGCCTGCCGTGCCCCGCTTCCTGGTCGCGCTTCCGGTACGGCTGGGTGGCGATTTCCAGAAATTCCTGCGCCGCACGCGAAAGCTGGCGGTCCTTCCGGTACACCAGCGCCAGATCGCGGGCCAGGCGAACGCCCTCCAGCGCCAGAGCATGCAGCGCGCCCGTTCGCTCCTCCTCCACTACGTTGGTGCGAGGCAAAAAACCCACTCCCAGTCCGACCCCAATATAGCGCTTGAGCATTTCGCTCGACTCCACTTCCATCGCCACGCGCGGCACAACCTCGTTCACACGGAACAGCTCGTCCAGTTGTTCCCTCCGTCGGCCGTGCGCGGGCAGCAGCATCGGATAACGCGCCACCTCCTGCAGGCGCACCGATGCCCGCCCCGCCAAAGCATGTCCCTGCGGAGCGACAAGGGCCAGTTCGTCGCGGTGGATGGTCTCGACCGCCAGCCGTCCATCGCGCACAGGCATAGAGACAACTCCGAAATCCACCTCCCGATTCGCCACGTTCTCCAGAGTCCGCAGGCGTTCCGCGCGCACCACGCTCAGCATCACGCGCGGATACTGCTTCCTGAACTGCGCGAAAACCTGGGGCAGCACATACAGGTGAGTCGCCTCATTGGCGCTGATCGCCAGTTCTCCACGCGGCGAGCGCTCCTGTTCCGCAATCGCCAGCAGGATGTGTTTCTGCCGCTCGACGCAGTACTCGGCAAACGGTTCAAAGAGACGGCCCGCCGCGGTAAATGTCACCTTGCCGCCGTCTCGGTCGAAAAGCCGCGCACCCACTTCCTGCTCCAGCGAGCGGATCTGCGCCGAAACCGCGGGTTGCGTGCGGAGAAGCTTCTGCGCCGCGCGTGAAAAGCTCTTCAGGCGGCTGACTTCCAGAAACGTCCGGAGATTGTCAAAATCCATCGCTGATCCTCAAGAATATGCGGCACGCCTGGCCTCCACAAGAGCCTCTGCCCATCAATGGCCTGCCATCTCCTGCGGAGCAGCCTGCCTGCGAGGCGGCCTGCGCATGATGAACGGCAATGGAATCAGGCAGGCAATGATCAGGCTCAGTCCCCAGAATGCATTTTGATAGCTGAGCATCTGCGCTTGCCGATTCAGCGTTTGCCATGCGCTTCCCAAAGCGAACTGCATCGCCGCACTAGCCCCCTGCCCCAGCCGGATCAGAGCGCCCTGCGTCATCGCCAGGAAGTTTGCATACTGCGGGCTTCCTGCGATGGCGTGTGCGCTCAGGTTGGCGATATGGGTCTGCTGCGTTCGCTCGAGAAACGTCGTGAGCAGCGCCGTGCCCACCGATCCGCCGATATTACGCGCAAAGTTCGAAAAACTGGAGATCTGGTTGTTCTTGTTGCGCGGAACTCCCAGGTAATTCAGCGTGCTGATGGGGATAAAAACAAACGACAGTCCCATCACCTGGTACGCCCGCCACAGCGTGATCTGCGCGAAAGAAACACCAAGATCCAGACGCGTCAGATTGAAAAGCCCAGCGGCCGTGATCGCGTAGCCGATCGCTACCAGAAGGCGTGGATCGATTTTCCCCGATCCGACAAGGCGGCCCGCAATGGGCATGGTACACATCAGCACCAGCGCTCCCGGCGAAAGCACCATACCCGCGCGCTCGGCCGTGTACCCCAGTAATACCTGGAGAAACTGTGGAATCAGGACGGTGGTTCCAAACAGCACCATGCCGAGCACAAATTGCAGAAACACAGCCGTGCCGAAATTGCGGTTCTTCAGCAGTTTGAGATCGACGATCGGATCCTCATGCTGCCACTCCCACCACACAAAGAAGATGAGCGTACAAGCCGCGATGATTGCGAAGACCGTGATCGTGGAGTCGCCGAACCAGTCCTTCTCCTGGCCCTTGTCCAGCACAAACTCCAGGCAGCCGACGCCAATCGAGATCAGGCCCAGCCCCATGAAATCCACGCGCCCCGTGGTCTTCTGCTCCTCTTTCAGGTACGGCGGATCTTCGACCATACGCTGCGTCAGGAATAACGACAGCAAACCAACCG
>JBKICP010000003.1:0-14919 GCA_046567085.1 Acidobacteriota bacterium | reverse complement strand
TCGATTACCCTTCTGACCCGGCAGCGCGGCTACTGGTACCTCGGCCTGGGCTTCGGTCTCGCCGGCATCGTCGCCGCTGTTCTCGGCTTCGTCCACCTCGGCTGAACAGCACCTGCGAAGGCGCCGGCAGTCTATGATGGCTCGGTTGATGAATCTGTTCGATCCGGAGCCTTCATGAAGTCTGCGCGTCTTCTCGCCTTCCTCTCGTGCGTTGTTCTCGTTTCCTGCACTGCGCTGCGCGCGCAGAAATCCAGCGGCGATCTCCGCGTGTATTTCATCGATGTCGAGGGCGGGCAGTCGACGCTCTTCGTCACGCCCGACCATCATTCCCTGCTGATCGACACCGGCTGGCCCGATCACGAGGATCGCGACGCCAACCGCATCGTCGCGGCCGCGCACAGCGCCGGCCTCTCACGGATCGACGTCGTCCTGCTGACGCACTATCACGTCGACCATACGGGCGGTGTTCCGCAACTGGTCGAACGGATCCCGGTGGGGACTTTCATCGATCACGGTCCGTTGCGCGAGCCCGGCGACAAGGCGACCCACGCTGCCTACGACGCCTACCAGAAGATCCTCGCGACAGGGAAGTACCATCACATTCTTGCCAAACCCGGCATGATGCTTCCGATTCCGGGACTTACCGCGGAGGTTCTCACCGCCGACGGCAACTTCCTCGACAACGCGCTCCCCGGTGCCGGCCAGCCCAACGCCTTCTGCAAAGACTCGGCCCCGCGGCCCGCCGATCAGACCGAGAACGCCCGTTCCGTAGGCACGCTGTTCACCTGGGGTAAGGTTCGCATTCTCGATCTGGGCGACTTGACCTGGGACAAGGAGATGGCGTTCCTGTGCCCCAACAATCGCATCGGTCATGTGGACATCCTTGTCGTCTCGCACCACGGCTGGTATCAAAGCTCCAGCCCGGCTTTGGTGGATGCGATTGCCCCGCGTATCGCGATCATGGATAACGGCGCAACCAAAGGCGGATCGAAGCCGACCGTCGAAACGCTGCGCAAAATCCCTGGCCTCGAAGCCCTGTGGCAGCTTCATTATTCGGAAGAGGCCGGTCCGGACAATGAGCCTGAGAAGTTCCTCGCCAATCTCCACGGTCCCGATACGGGGTACGGCCTCGAACTCACGGTTTCTCGTGCCGGAAGTTTCTCGGTGACCAACGCGCGAACGAAGGCCACGACAGACTACCCGGCGCGATGAGTGCGGGAACCCATAAAGCCAGCTCCGAAGCAGCATCTGCGCGCACGTTTGCTGCTGATGCAAGTACCTTTACGCATCTCTGCAACGAATGGCGTCCGACCCTCATCAGACCGTCAGAGTTGCAGGACAAAGGGCTGGGGCCTGAGCTCTGCGTCCTGGTTTGATATCCTCTGCCCAACGGCTGTCTTGCTCGCTTTTTCGTCTTCCGAGGAACTAAGTGCCCGGTCAACAGGAAGTGCGATGGTCACAACTGAAAGTCGGCGTTCTGGTCATCGTCGCTCTCTGCGCTCTGGTGGCGCTGGTCTTCCTGATGTCCAACAGCACGGGAGGGTTCTGGTCCAGTCGTCTGACGCTGCGTTCCTATTTTGAGAACTCGGCCGGGCTGAAGGTCGGTGCCCCGGTCCTGCTCGATGGAGTCACGGTCGGCAACGTCAGCGAGATTCATATCGTCAGCGACCCGGCTCGCCGGCTTACGCCGGTTGAAATCGTGATGAAGATCAATCATCGCTATGCCGCCAATATTCGCAGCGATTCGAAGTCCAGTCTGGAAACGCAGGGAGTGCTGGGCGATACGCTGGTGGATATCGACAGCAAGCGGGCGCATGGTGAACCGGTGCACAATCACGACGAGTTGCAGACGACGGAAACTCCCAATCTGCAGGATGTGATTCAGGCCAGTCAGGGCACGATTGAGCGTCTGGACACCATCCTCGATCAGGTGAACCAGATCGCGACCACGCTGAACTCGAAGAACGGGTCGATCGGCCTCCTCATCAACGACCCCACGCTGTATAAGCGTGCGCTGACGACCGTCAACGAACTGTCTTCCATCGTCGATCAGATCAACAACGGCCAGGGATCGATTGGGAAGCTCATCAAAGATGACAGCATGTATAACCGCCTGAGCGACATGGTGGATAAAGCCGACCACATCACAGCCGAACTGGATGAGGGCAAGGGAACGGCGGGCAAGCTCCTCAAAGACGACACTCTGTACAACGAACTGAAGCAGACGACCCACAATCTGAACCAGATCACCGCGTCGATCAACGACGGCAAGGGCACGCTCGGCGTGCTGACCAAGGATCCGAAGACCGCCGCTAAACTGACCGACACGATCGACAAACTGGACGCCATGCTCACCCGGATCAACGAGGGGGAGGGAACCATCGGCGCGCTGATGAAGGACCGCAAGCTGTACGACCACATGGACAGCCTGATGACGGACAGCAGCGATCTGGTGAGCGCGATTCGCAAGGATCCGAAGAAGTACCTCAACATCCGCGTCCACATCTTTTAACCGGCTGTTCCGCAACGACAGGTTCGCCGCCCTCCCTGCGGCGAGAGGCGCCGGAGGGTAGCTGGAGAGCCGTTCCTCTGCTGTCCGCCACGCTTCTTCGCGTGGTATCGTTTGTGCAACCTTCACAGCGGTTTCCCTCGTTGTGTTCCCGAGGAGTTCCATGTCCATCGTTCGCCCCTCATGGCCTTTTGCCCTTGCCTTATTGATTGCGAGCCCGGCGGCCTTGCCGGCGCAGCAATTTCTTTCTGCTCCTGATACCGCACAGGCACCCGTCGAGCCCAAGGCTCCGCATAGCTTCGATCAGAGCGCGATCGACAAGACCGTCGATCCCTGCGTTGACTTCTATCAGTACGCCTGCGGCAACTGGCGCAAGGACAATCCCATTCCCGCCGATCAGTCGCGCTGGGGCCGCTTCAACGAACTCACCGAGCGGAATCGCTATCTGCTCTATGTGGATCTGAAGCGGGCGGCGGACGCCCCGAAAACGCCGTTGCAGCGCAAGTACGGGGACTTCTTCGCCGCGTGCATGGATACGGATCTGGCGAACAAGCTGGGCGACCAGCCCGTCCGCCCGCTCCTCGAGCGCATCGATGCGATTCGGGACAAGAAGGGGCTTGCTCCCGTTGCCGCCTACATCGATTCGAAAACACCGGCAGGCATCTTCTTCCGCTTCGGCGTCGAGCAGGATCAGAAAGATTCCAGCAAGCAGATCGAGGGGGTCCATCAGGGCGGCCTCACGCTGCCGGACCGCGATTACTACCTGCAGAACGATCCCCACATGCAGAGCATTCGCGCCAAATACCACGATTACATCGTGACGCTGCTGAAGCTCACGGGCGAATCGGAGAATCAGGCGAAGACCGATGCCGACGACGTGCTGGCGATCGAGACAGCGTTGGCCCAGGGCTCCACACCACGCCGCGATCTGCGCGATCCCGATCAGCGCTACCACATCATGACCATGGCTGCACTGGACGAACTGGAGCCCAACTTCGACTGGCCGGCCTATCTGGCAGGCGTGAACGCTCCGAAGGTCAGCGATCTGAACGTCGGCCAGCCCAACTTCCTCAAGGCGGAGAATCAGGTTTTTGCCGATCAGAGTCTCGAAGCCCTGAAGGCGTATCTCAAATTCCACGCGGTGAACGGCGTCGCGCCGTGGCTCTCGCAGCCGTTCGAAGATGCCAGCTTCGACTTCTTCCAGAAGACGCTGCAGGGGCAGGCGCAGCAGACCGCCCGCTGGAAGCGATGCACCGCGGCCACCGACCGCGCCCTGGGAGAAGCGGTAGGGCAGGACTGGGTGAAGGAAAACTTCCCGCCCCAGGCGAAACAGAACATGGAGCAGCTGGTGGCCGCGCTGAAGACGGCACTCGGACAGGACATCCAGGCTTTGCCCTGGATGAGCCCGGAGACCAAAAAGCAGGCTGAGCAGAAACTGGCCGACTTCCGGCAGAAGATCGGGTATCCGGACAAATGGCGCGACTACTCAAAATTCGAGGTCACGCGCGCCAATTTCGTCGAAGATCTGGACCACTCCTCCGCATTCGAGTTCGACTATGAGATGAACAAGGTGGGCAAGCCGGTGGACGAGAAGGAGTGGGGCATGACGCCGCCGACGGTGAATGCCTACTACAATCCGCCGATGAACGACATCAACTTCCCCGCGGGTATCCTGCAGCCTCCGTTTTACGATTTCAGCAAGGATCCGGCGGTCAATTTCGGCGGGATCGGGGTGGTGATCGGCCATGAGATGACCCACGGTTTCGACGATCAGGGCAGCAAGTACGACGGGCATGGCAATGTGCGGCCGTGGTGGACCGATGCCGACCGGGCGGCTTTCCAGAATCGCCTCGACTGCGAAATCAACGAGTATGGCAGTTTCCAGCCGGTTCCCGGCGTCAACCTCGACGGAAAGCTCACTTTGGGTGAAAACACAGCGGATAACGGGGGCATCCGGATCGCCTGGCAGGCCCTGCTGGCCACGCTGGCGAAGGAAGGCAAGAGCATTGACGACAAGATCGATGGCTATACGGAAGCCCAGCGCTACTTCATCGCGTTCGGCCAGGTATGGTGCGAGAATCGCACGGAGCAGGTTTCACGCATTGCCGCGAAAACCGATCCGCATTCGCCGGGCAGGTTCCGAACCAACGGGACCGTGCAGAATTTTGACGAGTTCGGCAAGGCGTTCGGCTGTCATGGGGGGCAGCCGATGATGCCGGAAAACGCCTGCCGGGTTTGGTAATTTTGAGTGGTAGTTTCGCGTGGTGATCTCCTCAGAGGTGCCGCGTCTAACGGCATAACCGGCTTGCCGCGTCCCCCGCGCGCGGGTTTCGGCCACGCCGAATGCGGCGCAACACCGCCGTTCCATTTACAATGGACCGGGATTATCCATACAGCTTTGTCCGAGGCCGCTCCTGGCGGTTCGGCGTGAAGGAAGCGCATGAAGTTTAGGAAACTCGGCCGGATTGCCCTGGCCACGGCGGCATCCCTGTTCATCGGGTTCGGTACCCAGTCCTGCTACTACTACACAGAGGCCTACGTCATCGTCACGGGTTCGCAGTACAACCAGGTGGCTTCCTACCGCGAGCAGAACCAGACCGGCCTTCTCGCCATTACACCGCACAGTCCCCTGAGTTCCGGCGGAAGCAATCCCATCCGTGCGATGCTGCTCAATGGTGGCCGCTATGTGTATGTACTGAACCAGGGCACGCCGAAGGCCAACGCGGACGGATCGATTACGTGGACCGGCGCCAACGTCTCCCTGTTCAGCATCGGCGGCGACGGACAGCTGGCATTCCAGCAGTCCTACCCCAGTCAGGGCCGCGGGTCTTTGCGTCTTGCCCTTTCGACGACTGGCAACTATCTCTACATCCTCGATCAGTACCAGTCCAACGGCAGCGATCCCAACACGACGCTTGCCTCGAAGGCGGTCAGCCCTGCGACGCCCTGCTTTGACGCATCGGCCGGGGTCTTTCGGCCCGCCGGGGATATCACGGCCTACAGCGTCGATCCTGCCACCGGGCGCCTCTTCCTCGTGCCCAACCAGCAGTTACAGAACTCGTTCGGAACGCCGCTGACCTATTTCCCGATTGGTTGCGGGGCGATCGATTTCCATTTCCTGGGGAATTATCTCTACACGGCGGAAAACACCGATCCGGCCAACCCCACCACCGCGGGGCAGGTGGTCTACGCCTATTCGCTCAACACGCTCAATGGGCAGCTGGTCCAGGTTCCAGGGGGCTCGCAGCCGGTTCCGGGTGCGACGAACATTGGCGTCCTCGGAGTGAGCGCGAACGGCACCTGGCTCTACGTTCTGGATAACGGAACGAATCAGATCTACACCTTCACCCAGGGCGGGAACGGCCTGCTTTCGGCGATTTCCACCGGCGCGACGGCCAACGCGCCCGGGGCCGCAATCATGACAGCGCTGGCCACCGACAGCAAGAATCAGTACCTCTACGTCACGAATACCGGTTCGACGACTCTGGGTTCATCTGCCAGCGTGATCTCCGCTTTCACGATTACGCCGAATACGGGCGCGCTGACGCTCTTCAACGTGAATAACACCGGCTCAGCGACATACGGAGTCGGGACGACGCCGGTGTGCATCTTCGAAGATCCGTCGCACCAGTACATTTACACGGCCAATGCTGGTTCCAGCAATATTACGGGCGCCAAGCTTGAGCCGAATACCGGACTCCTGACGAGTCTCACCAAGGGTTCCACGTTCCCCACGGTGGGAACTCCGACCTGGTGCCTCTACAGCCCGAATACAAACTAATGCGAGCAGGGATTTCTAAAAAGCAGTTGAAGCAGACTGGCAGGCGGCTGATGGCCGTGGCGTCGGTGACCCTGTTGTCGGCGCTCGTGCTCTCCTGCGCGCCCAGCAACACCATCGCTTTCCTGTACGCCATCACCAACCAGCAGAACCCTGGCCAGATCAACGTCTACGAGGTCGACTCCGAGTCCGGCGAGCTGTTTCAGATTGCCGATTCTCCTTATCCTTCCGGCGGCCGCAATCCGGTCGCCGAGGTGAGTTCGCCCAACGGCAAGAACCTGTACGTGGTGAACCACGACGACAACACCGTCGTCGAATTCGCCATCGGCACCGACGGCAAGCTGTATCCGCTGCAGACGGTGACGACGCCGGGTACTGAGCCGGTTGCGCTGGCGCTGAACGCGGCGGGCACGGAGCTTTACGTGCTTGACTACTACGCGCCTGCGGCTCCTGGGCATCCGTCGTACACAGACCTCAACCCCGGTCCGGGGGCAATCGTCGCCTATCCCATCACGATCGACTCCAAAAGCGGACTGGGCACGATTGGTTCTCCCGAGGCGATCGGACCCGCGAACTACCTGCCGGTGCAGTGCTTCCCGACCAGTCTCGCGGTGACGCCCAATGGCAGCTTCGTCTTCGTGACCAACACGAACGCAGTGGTCGTGACCGATTCGCCGCCGGTGACCGGAACGGTTCCGATCCTGCCCGCTTCCTGCCCGGCATCCGGGACGGTGTCGGCCTTCGCCGTCGGTTCCGGCACGATCACCGAGGTTGCAGGCAGCCCGTTTTCGACAGGCTCGGGATCTCAGCCGACCGGCATCATCGCCGACCCGAATAATTCCTCGATCTACGTCACCGACGCGAACCTGAATCAGCTTTATACCTATTCGATTCAGTCCAGCGGCTCTCTCTCTCTGGCGGCGACCATCGGGACCGGAACGATGCCGATGTCGGGGACGATCGTGACCCCGGCTGCGTCGAAGAAATTCCTCTACGTGAGCAATTACATCGACGGATCCCTGAGCATCTATTCGCTCGCTTCCGCAGTGCCTGCTCTGGTGACGACCAGCAACGCCGGCGCCTCCGGACCCCTGTGCGTACTGGCGGATCCCTACACCCAGCGGTACCTGTATGCGGCGGACTATATCGGCGGAACGATCGGTGGAACCGAGGTGAACCCGGCAGACGGGACACTGATCGTGAACAAGAATTCGCCGTATGCCACCTCTGGACAGCCCACCTGTGTGGCGATGATTCCTCACCAAGGCGGCTTCCTGAACGGTCTTACCCCGGCTCCATGAGGATTTGGGCCGGCTGATTTCTCCGGCTCGCGGGCCGGACCATAGAATGAACGCACCTCCCGCAAGGGACGAAGGACACGCATGAAGTTGACACGAATCGGTCAGGGTTTGCTCGCCGCTGCTGCCTCTCTGGGGCTGAGTCTCGGCGTTACATCATGCAACCCCAGCCAGACTATCGATTACCTCTTTGTCACCTCGAACAGCGCCTCCGCCGGTTCCAGCGGCAACGGGCAGATCACTTCCTATCACGTCGACTCAGAGTCGGGAGCGATCAGCCAGGTGGCCGGCACGCCGGTTTCGTCGCAGGGAATCAACCCGGTCGCCGAGGTCGCCTCGCCGAACGGGCAGTACCTCTACGTTGCCAACCACGGCAGCAACAGTGTCGCGCAGTTCACGATCGGCACCTCCGGGCAGCTTGCGTTCGGCCATGCTTATACGACGGCTGGATCGGAGCCGGTTTCGCTGGCCATTAATACCGCCGGCACCCTGCTGTTCGTTCTGGACTACTACGGTCCGGGCTTTTCCGACACGACGCCAGGCCCCGGCATCCTCACCGTGTATCCCATCAATGCCGATGGAAGCCTCGGTTCGCCGGTCGCCAGCGGCGGCCAGCCGTACACCACGCTGCAGTGCTTCCCGGGCGCTGTCGCGGTCTCTGCGAACGGCAGCTACGCGTACGTGACCAACACCAATTCCGTTGTGATCACCACAGCTCCGCCCACCACCCCGACTCCGCCCCCGACACCGGCGGGGTGTCCCACGCAGGGAACGATCTCGGGCTTCACGATCAGCTCTTCGGGCGTGCTGACGCCGGTTCCCGGCAGCCCCTTCCCGGCCGGAACCACGCCGACCGCAGTCGCTGTGGATCTCACGAGCCGCTTTGTCTACACCACAGACAGCGTGCAGAACCAGATCATCGTCTACACCATTCTCGGTGGCGGCACGCTGACTCCGCTGGTCAATGGGCCCTTCTCGACGGGCATCTTCCCCACCAGCCTGGTGATCGATCCCCGCGACCTTTACATGTACATCACGAATTTCAACGACAAGACGATCAGCGCGTACACGATATCGCAGTCGACGGGGCAGCCCTCGGCGCTGGCGACGTCGGCCTTCGATACCGGTGGCTCCTACCCGACCTGTATCCTGGTCGATCCGGCCTTCGGCCGCTTCTTGTACATCTCGCTGGCCAAGAACAACCTCGTGGCCGCAGCGAGGCTCGATCCCAACACGGGCGAGCTGAGCGCGGTGCAGAACTCGCCGTACACGACGAACGGCAGCACGACCTGCGTCGCCGCTGTTCCGCACGGCAACCACGCGTTCCAGTTCGTCACCCCGGTGGCGGGCCAGTAGTCCGGGCTAACGCATCAGAAAAGCCGCCCTCGGGCGGCTTTTCTGTTTGTACCGGGGAGCGTCGTGCCCGGCGATTACAGCCCCTTGCTCTTCCGGAACTCCCGCACCACGTCGGCGGGGCTGAGGTGCTGCCCGTCGACGGCTTCGTTCATCGCGCGCATATCTCTTTCCGTTACCTTCCCGGCGAGGGCCCGAATGGCGTCCTCCATGGCGGGCCATTCCCGCAGCGCCGCATCGCGCACCAGCGGCACCGCCTGATACGGCGGAAAATAGTGCTTGTCGTCTTCGAGTACGGTGAGCCCGAGGGTTTGAATCGGTCCGTCGGTGGAACTTGCGGCGATCATGTCCACCTGGCGATCTTCGATGGCCCGGAAGAGTAATCCCAGATCCATGACGCGTGGAGGTCCGGCAAATTTCAGGCCGTACGCAGCCTCCAGTCCCCGTAACCCGTCCGGCCGCTGCTCGAATTCATAACCCACGCCGAGGCGCCATTGCGGGGCGTAGCGGGCCGCTTCGCTCAGGGTGGTCAGGTGCAGGCGCTGCGCATCGTCGCCGCGGATCGCCATGGCGAAGGTATTCTCGAAGCCCAGCGGCGGCCCGACCGTAATTTGATACTTCGATTGATACAGTCGGCGGACGGTCGCCAGCACCCGCTGTGGATTAGGGTCCACCGGCTGTTTGAGGATCGCCGTCAGCGCCGTCCCCGTGTACTCCACGTAGCCATCGATTCGCCCGGAGGTGAGCGCCTGATTGCAGATGTAGCTGCCGGCCAGGTAAAAGCGCCGCTCGACGTCGAGGTCCGAGCGAGCCTCGATCTCCTGGGCCAGCAACTCGCCCAGCACGACCTGTTCGGTGAAGTTCTTCGCTCCGATGACCGGATGATCGGGACGCGGGGGTGAGCATCCGGCCAGCAGCGCGCACACGATGGCCGCCGCGGCTGCAAAGCCGCGTCTCATGCGGGCAGACCCTGGCCAGGAATCCGGTACCACCGCTCCATCAGGCCCAGGACGCTGTCACACGCCAGCGCCAGCAGGGCGGCCGGGATGGCTCCGGCAAGAACCAGCTGGTTGTCGATCGACGCCACGCCGCGGAAGATCAGTTCGCCCAGGCCACCGGCTCCGACCGCAGCCGCTATGGTCGCGATGCCCACGCAGGTGACGGTCGCTGTCCGCAGGCCGGCGAGGATGAAGGACGCCGCCAGCGGCAACTCCACCTTGAAGAAACGCTGGATCGGGGTGAGTCCCATGGCCTGAGCCACCGACAGCAGCGAGGGATCGATGCCGCGGATGCCGGCATACGTATTGCGCAGGATCGGCAGCAGCGCGTAGGCGGTCAGGGCGACAATGGCCACGCGTGCCGCGCGTTCGCCCAGCCACGGCAGCGGCAGCAGAAAGCCAAACATGGCGAGCGAGGGGATGGTCTGGAGGACGTTGGCTATGCCGATCACCGGCTTTGCCCACGCGGGACGTTGTGTCAGCCAGACGCCCAGCGGCACGGCAATCAGCGTGGCAAAGAGCATCGCCGCGCCGGTCAGCCAGAGGTGCTCGACGGTCAGTTCCACGATCTGGCCGCCGTACTGCCTCAGGAAGTCGTTCACGCCCGTTTCTCCGCCGATGCGGTCATTTCTCCGCGATGGAAGGCCCGCACATACGCTTCGACCTCCGCGTTCCGCGAATTCAGGAACTCCCTCGGCGCCAGATGGGCAACGAGCCTGCCCTGGTTCAGAAGGACAATCCGGTCGGCGAGGTACAGGGCTTCGTCCAGATCGTGCGTGACCAGCAGCACCGTCTTGCGCATACGTGCCATCAGCTCTCGCAGCATGTCCTGCATCTCGGACCGGGTCATGGGATCGAGAGCCCCGAAGGGCTCATCCATCAGCAGAACGCTCGGCTGTGCTGCCAGAGCTCGAGCCAGGCCCACACGCTGCCGCTGCCCGCCGGAGAGTTGGTGCGGATAGCGCGAGCCAAACGTGCGGGCCTCCAGTCCAACGGCATTCAGGACATCCTGGCTGCGCAGGGTTCGCTCGCGGCGGTCTACTCCCTGTACCGCGAGCACCAGACCGACATTGCGCAATGTCTTCATGTGAGGAAAGAGACCGGTCTCCTGAATCACGTAGCCGATGCTGCGGCGCAGCGCGATCGGCTCCGGCTCCCGAACGCTCTTGCCGCGCAGAAACAGGTCCCCCGAGGTGGGTTCGATCATGCGGTTGACGGTGCGCAGCAGCGTGGTTTTTCCCGAGCCGCTGCGGCCGAGCACCACGGTTGTTGTGCCCTCCTCTACGGCAAACGAGATGTCGTCCAGCAGCCGCTGTCCTCCGGCTGTCACAAAGCCAATCTTCCGGAACTCAATCGCAGCATTCATCATCTTTGGCCCTGGAGACGCATTATCCGATGTTATGCAGCGGATTCAAAGCAATAAAAAGCCCGCAGAACGCGGGCTTTTGCACGACCGCTCGGAGCGGCGCACTGTTCCTCGCAGGTAACCTACCTGCTGACAACGATGACTTCGAAGCTATCTGGAACAATCGTTGGCCTTGGACGGGGATTCTGGGGGGTCGGATCCGGCCGGGGTCCAAACGCGGCGGTCACCAGATACAGGTGACTTCCGTCAGGATCCATCGCCATCGTTCGTGCACCACGTTTCGTCGGCAGATCCTGCACCACCGTGTAGTGATCGGGATCGTCCTCGTGGACGACGGTCAGAGTTCCGGCGCCATTCGAACTGAAGGCGTATTGCCCATTTTTCGAGAAGCGCGCAGCATCGGGTCCGTCGCCGATTTTCGGCGTCGCCACGACTTTGCCGCTGTCGGCATCGACGACAGCCATGGTTCCGTCACACACTGCGAAAAGTCTCCGGTGTTCGCGATCGATGGCCAGCCCTGATGGCCCTTCGCAGGGTGCGATCGGCCAGGTTGCCGTGATCGTGTGCGTCTTCGCGTCGATGCGCACGATCTCGCTCTTGTCCTCGATGTTGTCGTAAACCGAGCCCCGACCGTCGGAGACAGGGAACTCAGGTTTGCCCGGCAGCGCGACCGTCGCGACGACGGTGTTCGTTGCCGTATCGATCACCGTCGCATCGTGGCTGCGTCCATTGAACGCCCAGACCGTCTTCGTGTAGGGATCGAATACCTCTCCGTCCGGACCGGTCCCCGCCGGAATGGTCTTCTCGATCGTGTTCGTCCTGCGGTTGAACTCGGCGACCTGGTTTGCGCCGCCATCGGTGATGTATCCATGCACGCCGTCCGACGAAAACACCACGCCGTGCGTCCCATGCAGTCCGGTGATGTCCGCTACCTGTTTGCCGCTGTGCGTGTCGATGACAGCAACGTGATTGCCGTGGGTGACGTAGAGCAACTTCGACTGCGGATCGACGGCCATGTAATCCCAGAATCCGTCGCCTCCGATCTTCCATTCATGCGCAACATGGAAGGGCCCCGCGGCCGGGCCCTGGCTCCACGCCGGGGCCGCACCCAGAGATGCAGATCCAACGACAGCAACACACATCCATCCGCTCCTCAGAATTCTCCTCATGACAGGCTCGCCTTCCTTTCTTTCGCAAAGCGCAGCCCATCCTACTCCGGCTTCCTGAATCTTTGCTGAAGGGTCGGCTCTCGGGCGCAGCTCCACGGCCCGGAGCGAAAGGGCTGGCCTAATTGCTGCCGTCTGCCATGGACCGGCGCAGCGCATCCGGCAGGCGCGCGGCATTGCGGGGGAAGATGGCGTCGCCGGCCAGGCCGCTGGTTTCGAGGTTGGCATCGGCCAGATAGCCGACGAACTGGCGCGCATTGCCACGCTTTACGCGCAGCGCCGCAGCCACCGCGGGCTCCACGGCATGCTCGCCTGTGACTTCCAGAAGCACCACATCGAACCTCCGTTCAGTCAACCGCGATTCCAGCGCCGCGTAGTGTCCTGCGTATTCCACGGTGAACCCATGTTGCTCCAGGACTCGATGCATGGTGTTTCCGTGTCGTTCCGAATCGCTCGCCAAAAGGATTGAAGGCGTGACGAGCCGCTCACCGTCAAAGGATCTCGATCGGGTCATCATAACGGGCATGAACTCTCCTCTCTCGTGATGGACCGCTTGAATTGTCTTGTCTTCGCGGCTGCTGATCCCGAGGATCCGAGGCGAATCTCACTTGCCCCGTCATTCGTCCTGCAAGGCAGCCCGAAAGCCGGCGCGACAGCCGGGCCGGCGAGATGCCAGCCCTGTCAAGCCCGCGCAGTCGTTCCGTCAGGAGCAAAAGCCGTTCCAAAGATCTCCAGTGGCGCGTAAGTTGCTCAAATCAAACGTATTCCATCGAAAACAGCATGGGGCAACCATTTCCGATTCGGGTACTTCCACGCCGGTCCGCGCAAAATTTCCCCTCATTGCTCAGTTCCTCAATGGCGGGACCCCGGGGGGCGACGGAGCCGTGGGATAAGCTGAAAATATATGCATCTTCAGCCTCCATTGATTCAGCAGCTTGCGGCTCTGGTTTCTCCCCGGACCGCAGCCGAGGAGGCTCTCAACTCGACCTACGTCAAGTTTTCCCTTCTGGCGCTCAGCTCGATCTTTTTCCTCGTCGATCCCTTCGCTGCGATCCCGTCGTTCATCGCCATCACCTCCGGGGTCGAGGCAGCCCGCCGCCGCCGTATGGCCCGCAAGGCAGCCCTGACGTGCTTCATCGTCCTGGTTTCCTTTGCTTTGGCGGGGAAGTACATCTTTTCGCTGTTTGGCATCAAGCTGCCGGCCTTCGAGATTGCCGGTGGCCTCATCCTGCTGCTGATCGGCATCGACATGCTGGAGGCGCGGCGCTCGCCCACACAGGAGTCGCAGGATGAGACGCAGGAGGCAGCGGCCAAGGAAGACGCGGGCATCGTCCCCCTCGGCATTCCCATGCTCGCCGGGCCGGGCGCCATCTCCAGCGTCATGGTGCTCGTCGGACAAGCCCCGAACCACTGGCAGATGCTGGCGATTCTCGGCTCAATCACGATCACCGCGTCTCTCAGCTATCTGGTCCTGAGCGCCGCCGACCGCATCCGCGGCTTCCTCGGTGAGACCGGCATCCGCATCCTGGTCCGCATCATGGGCCTGCTGCTGGTCGCTCTCGCCATGCAGCTCTTCGTCAACGGTTTCACCGATCTGGGGCTCATCCACCGCCCCTGACGATTCCCACAGATTCAGGGCTTTTTCCTCAACTTGCGCAGAGTGGCTCGTTCACGTACTATCAACAAGTCGCCGGTAGACGCTGAATTTGCGGAATCGCAACAAGGCGTGCTACAGTAGACAAGATTGATAGCAGTGGCAAGGCTTCGCTGATGGGTGTTTGTTCCCCAGTAGTTCTGAGATGAGCGAAGCAGGTTTGTTCGACGCTGGTTGCGCTTAGGGCGCACCGTAAGCTAACAGAACAATCCATTGCAAACGGGAGTCGAGGGTAGCTTTTGCCCTGCGAAAATCCCAGTGGCGGTCAGCCGCCCCCGCGAGTACTGCTCGCGGTCAGGTCTTTCTAAGTTTGGCGCCCTTCACGGCTTCCGCGACGCGGAACGCTCTGAATTGCGCGAGCCAGAGGTTAGAGTCAGGCGGGTATCAGAAAAGTTAAGCAGATTTGCTTGACATAGCCCACCGAGATTCGATAATCTCGAAAAGTTCGCGCAAAAATGAAGCGCAACAAGTTCGAGGACCGGCAGAGAGCCTCAAAGCTCCCTGCTGACTCGATCCAAAGCGGCCCGCTCAGGCGGATCACCGTCAGGATCTTTGACAATCAGGATGAACATGCCAGTCGTGAGAATAACGAAAAGATCAGGTTTGATCATTCTCACAATGTAGTGCTTCGTCGCCTTTCGAGCGCGGCGAAGCCGATTCCTCCCGAGACCTCCGTCTTCGGGTTAAGGAATCTCAGGTTTCAAACGAGAGTTTGATCCTGGCTCAGAATCAACGCTGGCGGCGTGCCTAACACATGCAAGTCGAGCGAGAAAGTGGAGCAATCCATGAGTAAAGCG
>JBKICP010000002.1:0-12544 GCA_046567085.1 Acidobacteriota bacterium | reverse complement strand
TACAACCTCCCCGACCCCTGCTTCGAATTCGAACCCGACACCGACGAAAACGGCGAATGCTGGTGCGGCGGACCCAATCAGATGTTCCCCTGCCACCAATGCCGAGCCAAAAAGGAACCCGGAGGCCTCGACCTCAAAGCCACAGCCGAAGCCCCCGCTATCCGCTGTCCGCTAACCGCTATCCGCTGCTCTTCCCGCTATCCGCTGCCCCAGTCCTGTTGTCGAATCTGTCAACCGACCCAACCCCTTGATTCCACAGGCCCCAAAATCTGTCACACAGAAAAAACGACACATTCCCCCCGCCGCCCGCGCCCCAAGGAGACCGGCCCCGACTGTGTTAACCTTAACTCTGTCCGAGCCCCATCCCCGGGGCCGCAGTTCCGGGCGCATAACTCAGCGGTAGAGTGCCACCTTCACACGGTGGAAGTCGTAGGTTCGAATCCTGCTGCGCCCACCAAAACGACACCCTGGCAACGAACGAGAACCTTTGGCGACCACTCCGGGTCCAATGGTTTCACGCCCAACACGAATGTCATCGTGAGCGGAGCGCGGCCTCAAACCCTCGCCCCAGGAGATGATCCTCAATCCGCGCGGAGTTATGTCACTCTGAGCGCGGGCCGAGCTGCGCTCGGCGAGTCGAATGAGCGAATCGACCCCCTCAGCGCCACGGGACGTGCGGACAACAAGACACTCGGCGCGGAGGGAGTCGGTGGCGCAGCCGCCGATAAAAATCTCAGGGCGTTCTCCACAACGCGTGACGCGTGAAAGGAGGAGCAACCACACATAACCAAATGTCTTTCAGCACTGTCCTCCCGAGAAGCCCCGCAACTGGCGCGGAGCGAGAGCCTGACCCGAGCGAACGCAAAGCAGCGCTCGGCGAGGCGAACGGGGGAACGCCCTGCAACAGGCGCGGGGGCACTCGCCGGCAAGACCGGGGAACATAAGGAAGTTCGGTCATGCCCCGATAACGAAGCGTTGGATTGGATTCAGATGCTTTGCATCAGATCGATTTCAGTGCCAGCGGATTCGAGGATTAAATCACCGGCAGTGGGTGCGAGTTCGAGAGGGTGAATGATTGCTTTCACCCGATACGCCATGCCCACACCATCAGGGTTGTTTACGGTGATGTAATCTCCTACACGCGGAGCAACGCGGAAGGTTTTTTCGCCTAAACCTCTCGCGGTAGCGAATCGGTCTTTGACTATCACGACAAAGGAAATCGGTGAGTCAGCCATCACATCTCCTTGCGTGAGCAGAGTACCATTGCCCAGCAGTTGAGGGAGCGTTAGCATTTGCACATGTTAAAACCACACCTTTTTGTATCGTGCGGTCAGCGCACAGATCAAGAAAAGCTCTTGGGCGACGAGGTTTGCGGGGCGATACGCGAGCACGGTGTGTTCGATTGCTTCTTCGCGGAAGCGCAACACAATCTAAACGGACTGCATGAGAACATCTTCGACGCATTAGCGAAAAGCGACGGATTCATCACCATAATCCACCGCAGAGGAAATGTCAGCTATGGCCCGGACAAGCGCGAACCGTTGGACAGGGCATCGGTTTGGATCGAGCAAGAGATCGCAATTGCGGCATATATACAGCGAACAGCAAAGAACGATCTATTAACCGCAGCATATATTGAAAAAGGCGTTGGGCGCGAAGGCTTGCGCGAATTACTGCATCTAAATCCACTGGAATTCACGTCAAACGATCAAATCATTGCAGACCTGAAAGCAAGACTGGATACGTGGCACATGTCATCGGGGAGAGACAATTCTGGCGAGTTGAACCTCGAAGTCTTGCCTGGGCGCGAAGGATCAGTACAAGTCAAACGTCTCACGCCAATCTTGACGAATAAAGGCAAGAGGGCAAGCGAATACTCATGCACAATTGAGGTTCCAGAGGTTCTGTTGAGTTTCGCAGGTTCCACAACTTACATGCTTGAGGTGTCACGCAGGCAGCCGCGATTTAGAAGGTTTCAAGCGACCGAAAAAACAAAGCGCGACGCGCCGTTGATGAGAGATGATCCTGTGAGGATGCTGACCCTCGATGTCGCAATCGCGAATCTGAATCCAGCGCAGCATGAAGAAGTATTAACGCAGAACGTTTTCGTTTCGGCCGAAATTGAGAATCGAACATATTCATTGACAAAGCGTTGCGCAGAAATCTTCACCGAAGCGCAGCCTGCTATGAAGGAAGAAATCGAAGGGCCAGATGCCAAGTATGGATACTTCCATTTCAAGAGCAAACCGGATAAGCCATTGTGCCCAAAATGCTATCAGTCCGTTCCATCGAAGACGGTGTACATGGGGCCTCGGGATCAACGCGCTGGAGGAATCATGCGGTTTTGTCCCGTTTGCGATTTCACTGTCACCGAAGAGGTAGCAAGGCCGATCAACAGACAAGTCAAGTACGATCCATATTCGTATTAACGAATCGCTTCCCTCGACTTGTCCATCGCTGTTCGCCAGCGTCTTTCCACAGAATGATCCTTGACACGAGCGGCGATCCCTGCGACTGTCTTTCAAGCGCAGTCGCGCTCCTGCACCATGTAACCCCCTCGCAGTCGCGAGCAGAGCCCGCCAGTCGGCAAGCCTCTGAAGGGTGACACCACCACCCGCCGTCACCCGCCGCACTCGATGCCCGACGCCTGCAGAAACTGTGTCGGCGACGTCCCGCCGGCGAAGATCCACACGAAGTCGTTGCTCAGCTCCTGCTCGGCGCCGCCCGTCTCCACCACCACGCTCCCCCGCCGAAACTCCCGCGGGTTGGAATTGAACAGCACCTCGATCCGGTGCGACCGCTGATACTCGTCCATCCGCCGCCGATTGCGATCCTTCAACCGCGTAAAGGCCTCGCCGCGATAGGAGATCGTCACCCGGTTGTCTCGCTGCTCGGCCAGGCCCATCGCCGCCTCCACCGCGCTGTCGCCACCGCCGACGATCAGGATGTTGCGCCCCGTGTAGTGATCGGCCTCGATCAGCCGATACATCACATGCGGCAGATCCTCCCCCGGCACGCCCAGCCTGCGCGGTGTGCCGGCCTTCCCGATCGCCAGCACCACCGCCCGCGCCCGGTATCGGCCCGCTGCCGTCGTCACATGGAACAGCCCGTCGGCCTCGCGCCGCAGCGTGTCGACGCCCTCGCCCGGATGGATGTTCACATCCGTCCGCTGCATCACCTTGTCCCAGAAGGCCAGCAGCTCTTCCTTCGAGAGCTGCGTCTGGCGGAACTTTCCGTACAACGGAAACTCCACCGGACTGGTCATCACCAGCTTCTGCCGCGGATACTTCGAAACGGTGCCGCCTACCGAGTCTCGTTCGAGCGTCAGCGTCCGCAGCTCATGCTCGGCCGCCCGCAGCGAGGCGCTGATCCCCGCCGGCCCCGCGCCGACCACGATCAGGTCCAGCACATCCGCATCGCCGCACCGCGCCCGCAGTTCGCCGATCCGGCTGGCAATCACATCCACACACTCCCGCCCCTGGTTCACCGCGTTCCGGATCAGCGCCAGACCGCCCAGCTCGCCGGCGATGAACAGGTTCTCGAGATTGGTCTCGTACTCCGCGCTCAGAATCGGCTGACCCGACTGCACCGCCCCCGCGCTCGCCGTCACCATGACGATCGCGCCTACCGGGCACTCATCGGCGCACAACGAGTGGCCGATGCACTTGTGCCCGTTCACAATGGTCGCCTTGCCGCCCACCAGCCCGAGCACGTCGCTCTCCGGACAAACCCCGACGCAGGCGCCGCACCCGATGCACTGGTTCAGATCGATCTGCGGATGCTGCGCCCGCGGACCGCCGGAAAAAATCTCGCCCCGCTCCGCAGCCGCCCGCGCCGCCTGCTCGCGCCGCCGATGCTGCACCCAGTAACGAACCACAAAGAACCCAAGAATTGCAGCCGCAAAAAGCCATGTCAGCAACGTATCCACAACACATCTCCGAAGCTCAGAATCCGAAACCCATCACCACCACAATATGAATCACCGCCAGCACCACGAAGGCATAACTGAACGGCCGATGCACGACATGCCAGAGATGGAACACGCTCCGCGTCCGGTCCAGAAACACAATGCGCCGCGACAGCGAAGCCTTCTGCCGGACGATGCGGACCACGTGCTCCACCTCGGCATTGCCGCTCGAAACCATCCCGCCCAGCGACCGCACACTGCCCCAGACACCGCTGGCCGCACGCCGCAGAGCCGCAAGGTGGAAGCGCTGCCGCACATCGAGCACCAGCATCTCCCCCAGGGCGACCAGCGCCGGAATCTGCCGGATGTGCTCCGGCGATGGCACATGCAGCGCCCGCTCCAGCTGCTCGGCCGAGTAGACGGACTGAGCAAGCAGCTCCTCCCGGAGAAGCTCCTCGCTCGCCCGCAGATCCTTGAACGAGAGCTCCGCCGCGCTGATCGACCGCGGAATCTGCGCATAGAGATAGCGACCGATGACGCCGCTCAGCGCAACCGCCACCATGATCCAGAAAGCGATCCCGGCAATGCCGCGAAACTTGAACGAGGCATGAAAGGCAATGATGACCGGTGCCGTCGCTCCAGCGATGGCGTGAAAGTCCATCCACTGACGCGCCGACCCGATACGCCCAAGCCACGGAAAGATGCGGCGGAAGGCATAGAGAAAGATGAAGACAAACAAGGCCACACCGAGATACCCGAGCTTCAACCCGATCGCGCCGCTCGGCCGCAGCAGTACGTGCTTCGGCGAAAACGGGCGCTCCTCGATGGGCAGCAGATAGTAGTTCCACCCATAGGCGGCCAGCGCCGCCACTACCAGGAACGACGTGAAACCCGCAATACGCACGCGAATGCGATGACCGCGATCGCGCGTCGGCGCTGCAGGAGTGAGCATCTGGGACATGACGGCCATGGTTAATGCGGCTCCTTCGCTAAGGATGGCTGCGCCGGAGTGCTGTCGTTCAGCACCCGCCCGTCTTTGGTGACCACTTTAACGGTGGTCGCCTGTTCGGCCGCAGTGGAGAAGCTCTTGTAGTTCGTAAACGTGTGCGTGTTCCGCCAGTGCTGGCGCGGTGTCTCAAGGTCGATAATGGCGCGATCCGGCAGACCGATCCCGGTCGCGCTCGCCAGCGTCGACGGCTTGTAATCCACCTCGATGTGCAGCGAGCGCAGATCGACATCGCTCATATCGCTGGCCAGTGTGGCATCCATTTTCGCAATCTCCCCCGATTGCTGATCGATCCACGCCGTGCCCTTCAGATCGAGAGGATATTCGCGGCCCCGCAGGGAGAGCGCCGCGGGAGAGCGGGTTCCGGGAAGATGCGTGAAGTGAACGGGCATCAGCATGCGCCCATCGACGAAGCTCGCCGGCTCCGCCTCAAACCGGAAGCTGTGCTCGTAGTAAGGATGAAACACCAGCAGCAGCATCGAAAAACCATTGGTGACGAGCAGCGGCAGCGGTTTGTGCGGCGCGCCAGGCGCTTCGATGCGCGACTCGTTCAGCGCAAAGCTGTCCGGGCTCGCCTGCACCATGATCAGGTAGTCGTACTTGCTCTCCGCGGAAGTCTGCACGCGACCGTTGGGCAGAAACTTCTGCTGCACCACGTTCTCCGTGCACGTCAGATCCGACATCTTCGAGAAGAAGGCGACCACCTGCCGCTGCGCGCGAGCCAGCACACTAACCGGCACCGGTCCCGACTGGGCAGTCGCCGATGCAACAACGGTCAGCAGCAGGATGGCCACTGTCTTCTTCAGATCAGGGCGTGTGTGCATGCATAGCCCTCCGCATGGCTGCGCGATTGTCGAAGCGCAGACCCAGCGTGGTGGTCCACTGATCGTAGTTATCCGTGCCGCCGCGCTGGGTTGTATATCCGGTTTCGACGAAGAAGTGCGAGCCGAGATTGCTGTCGCAGTAAGCGTTGGCAAACCAGCCGCTGGTGTTCGTGGTATAGGACGAGGTAAACGCCTGCGTGCCGCCCTGCACGTTCAACTGGAAACGATCCGCCAGCGTGCGAGAAAGCGTCAGCGTGCGATAACTGCCGCTGGCAAACACGCTGTTGAAATTTGAGTAACGTGCATCCAGTTGCAGCCCGGTCTTCAGAAGCTGCGAGAGCGTCACACCGCCCTGCAGGTTCCAGGACTTTCCCGTATCGGTGGACGTGCTGCTCTGGCCGCCGCTGAAGTATCCGGTGATATGCAGAGGAAACTCCTCGCGCACTCCGGCGGTGAGCCCCTGGAAGAGGTACTGGTCGAGCAGCCCCGTACCGACCAGAGCCGAATCGTAGGTGGGTATATCGCGCAGATAAGTGTCGTTCAGCTCCAGCGTCGTACGGTCCCTGATGTGAACCTGCACCGACAGAAAGCTCTGGCCTACCCCGGTGGAGACGGTCGGGGTCCCCGGGTTCGCCGTGGGCTGATCGATCTGCATCGAGTGGTAAACGGAGAGGTAGCGCTTCCAGGAGAAGTCGTTTTCAGTGAACCCGAACGGGCGATCCACATTCCACTTAATCAGATTGACGCCTGCGCCCAGGGTACTGGAGTAGCGAAAGGAGTCGTAACTGCCGCCGTGCGCGTTAAAAAACACCCCGCCGATGCGCCGATCCGGGTTATAGTTCCACGCAGTCGGATCGGGCGTGGAGCCTGCGAAAATTCCTGTAATCGTACCGCTGGAAAGTCCGCGCGCCACATATCCGCCATCGATCACATCCAGACTGCTGGCCCATGGAAGATAGAGGCGGCCGACGCCAGCGGTCCACTTCGAATCGGGATTGAGATACGTCAGGCTCATTTGATACGTGCGATTAATAAGATCCTGGATCGAGGCCTGACTCGGCGTGCTGGCCGACTGGAACTGGCCGCGCCAGTAGCCGTTGAGATTCCAGTGGGTGCTGAAGATCCGGCTGATATCGGCGCGCGCTACGGCTCCGTAGACGGTCGACGACGTGCTGGTCTGGCCCAGCGAGCGAATCGTGCTCACATCGAAGCCGAAGCGTCCGCGTGCTTCATTGATTTCCGGAAGCGGCGGATGCGGAATTTCATCGCGCACTTCTTCCTCCAGCGGATCGCCTTCGGTGAAGCTGACGATCATCGGATACTGGCGGGTGTTACCCAAAGCGCGCGTCTCTGCCAACTGCTCGGCCTCGGCGGTACGCAACGACACCACATCGCCGGGCGCCAGCGCTCGCGTGGTGTGGGTCACTTCGCAAACAGCGGAGGCCGTGGCCACCGCAACCACGCGCAATTCGGCGATAACGCCCGGCTGAATCGCCTGATTCTTCTTCGCGTCGGTGGATGCCGAAGTGGACTGCTTCATCACCAGGACCATGCCTTCGGAAAGACCCGCACTCTTTCCGCCGTCGATGTACACGTTGTTGCCGTTGACATACCGAATGTGAAAGTTGGTCCTCTGCGCTCCGTCCGGCGCAGGCGCAGTCTGCTGTCCGACGCAAACGCAGCAATAAAGAAAAAGGATCGGCAAGGGGGAGATACGCATGCCGTCTAACCTCCACTACCCGCGTTCTTGTGGCACGCATAGCAGTTAACGCTGTTGTAGACATAGCCGGAAACACCCTGATGCTGGTTGTCCGTTCCCGTCTTGGTGTGGCAGTTGGTGCAGGTGAAGACGCCGTAGTCGGAGGAATTCGTGTGGCAGGTGGCGCAGACACCGTTGGCGCCACCGTGATTGGTGTTGAACCAGGTGTGATTAAAGGTGGCGCCCAGCCACGAGACCGTGGTGTGGCAGGTCGCACAAGTGGTGGGGAACCCCGCCGTGGTGTGATTCGGATTCGTGGTGCCGCTGTAGTCCGCCTTGTGACAGGAGTAGCAATCCGTAGGCGTGCCGGCGAAAACGTTGTTGATGTGGCACTGCGTGCAGGCAACGTTGACGTGCGCCCCGGTGAGCGGGAAAGGCGTGTTGTTGTGGTTGAAGGTCGCACCGGCCCACGAGGTCGTCGTATGACAGGTGTCGCAGCTTGTCGGGAATCCGGCAGAGACGTGGTTGGGGTTCGTCGTGCCGGTGTAGTCCGCCTTATGACACGAGTAACAGTCGGTTGGCAAACTGCCGGAGTAATTGTTGTTGACGTGGCATTGCGCGCACTGGATGGTCGTATGCGCGCCGGTGAGAGCGAATCCCGTCGTCGCGTGGTTGAACGAAGAAGGAGTCCACGCCGTCGTCGAGTGGCAAATCGAGCAATCCGTCGGGAATCCGGCAGACACATGGTTCGGATTCGTCGTGCCGCTGTAGTCCGCCTTGTGGCAGGAGTAACACGCAGTCGAAGTACCGGTGAACTGGTTGTTAACGTGACACTGGACGCAGGTCAGATTGGCATGAGCGCCGGTCAGGGGGTAATTGGCGTAGACGGCATGGTTGAAGCTGGCGTTCAGCCAGTTCACCGTGGTGTGGCAGATGCCGCAGTCATGCGGCAACCCGAACTGCACATGACTCGGATTTTTAGCGCCGGCAAAGTCCGTCGTGTGGCACGAATAGCAGTCGGCAGGCGTGTTCTTGAATTGGTTGTTGATGTGGCAGGCCGTGCACGGCAGCGTTGCGTGGGCTCCAACCAGAGCGAACCCAGTGAATTTCAGATGATCGAACTTCGCGCCGAACCAGCTGTCCATCGTGTGGCACGATTCGCAGGTCGTCGGAAATCCGGATGCCACGTGATTGATGACCGTGGTCTGAAAGTCCTTCTGGTGACAGGAATAGCAGGCCGTGGACAAGCCTTTGAACTGCCCGACAGCCGCGCCCGTGTGACATCCGACGCAGTCCACCAAAGCGTGCGCCCCCAGCAGCGGGAAACGGTTGTCATGGTTGCGAACCGCCTGCAGAGAAACCTGCCATCCCTGGACGGAGTGGCAGTTCTGGCAATTCGCCCCCATCTGTCCGCGATGAATATCGGCGTGGCAGTCGGCGCAGTTCTTGCTCACGTTGTGAAACACCAGGCTGGTGTGGCACTGCGTGCACGCAACGCCCTTGTGCATCCCGCGCAGCGGATAGCCCGTGGTGTCGTGATTGAACTCAGGAAGCGCCCGGATCGGTTTCCAGCTCGTGAAGGTATGGCAGTTCTGGCAGGGAATCGCGATGGGACCGTGCGGGTTGGCAACCTTCGCCCGCGGGGCGGGTGCGGTCTGCGCCGCCTGTGCGGTGCCCGAGCCGTTCTGTTCGTGCGCGGCGCCGCCCGCCGCGATGCCGCAAAGAGTGAGCCCGATCGCTAACACTGCACGAGCACCGTTCATGACGTTCTCCGCGACAGCTTGGTTCGCCCGCCGGAATCCGAACTGGTCGTCGGCGGAATGGTTCCGCCGTGGCACGCCTCGCAGGCAGTTGGCGTGGGTTTATAGAAGAGGACAAGAGTCCCGCCGACCATGCGCTTGTTCACGTGGCAGGCAGAGCAGGCGACATTCTGGTGACCGCCGCGGAGCGAGAATGCGGTCTTTTCGTGGTCGAACAACGAAGGCCGCCACTTCTCCGTGTTATGGCAGGTGGCGCAGTTATTCTTCCTCACACCGAACTGATCGGCGTGGGGATTCTCGTGGCATTCGACGCAGAGGCTGGACGCAGCCGAGAACTGCACATGAAGCAGGGTCGTTTCCATCGCCGGCGGCTTATGGCAATCGATGCACGCAACGGCGCGGTGCGCCCCAAGAAGAGCGAAGTGCGTGCTCGCGTGATCGAAGCGCGACAGATCGCTCCATCCGTTCGTGGAGTGACAGGCTTCGCAGCCGGCAGGCTTACCCGACGCGCCGATCGCAGCCATGCGCGCAGCAAACTGGCCATGGTGGACGTCCTCGTGACAGGTGGTGCACTGCAGGTGTTCGAAGTGATAAGCAGCAACCTGAGAACCGGGCAACGGTTTATGACAGTCGTCGCAGGCGACGGCAACATGACCGCCGGTCAGCGGGAATCGCGTCTTCTGGTGCAGCGCCAGAGTCATCGTGTTCATCTTGAAGGTGAGGCCCGTGTGGCAGCGTTCGCAGTGGTTGTTCCACGGTGCGCCGGCGAATTGTCCGCCGTGCGGATCCTTGTGGCAGTCGACGCAAAGCGCGAATTTGATTTTGAAAAGCGTCTGCGTCCCGGCGGGAACATGGCAGGACGCGCACTTCACGCGGTCGTGCGGAGCGGTCAGCGGAAAGCCGGTCTTTGCGTGGAGCACCACCGTGAACGTTGAGGGGCTCCACGCCTGCACCGTGTGGCAACTCTCGCAGCGGCCTCCGTCGGCACGATGCGCGAACTGGCCGTTGTGCGGATCGGGTTTGTGGCAGTCGGCGCAGGCGGCGTGCGGAATCGGCGTCTTAAAGTCCCCGCCCTTGTGGCAATCGACACAGGCGACCGTGAGGTGTTTACCGAGCAGCGGGAATGCCGTCTTCGAGTGATCGAAGGTGTTCTGGAAGCGCGAGCGCTGCCAGGAAGCGGTGCTGTGGCAGGAGTCGCATCCCTGTTTGAACTGACCTTTATGCGGATCGCTGTGGCAATTGCTGCACGCGGCAAAAGCAACGCCGGACCAGCGCGGTTGCCCGGACGAATCGGGCGTATGGCATTTTTCGCAGGCCGTGTCCCGATGCTTTCCGGTCAGAGGAAACGGAGTCTTCGAATGGTCGAAGTTCCGGGTGTCGAAGCGAGCCGGCTTCCAGCCGGTCGTCGAATGGCAGCGCGCGCAGTCGGCGCCCAAGCGTCCCTGATGCGGATCGTTGTGACAGGTTCCGCAACGGGTGGAAAGCCCAAGCCACGTGTGGTTGAGATCCTTGCCGGAGAGCAGCGAACGAAACTCGGGCGCGATATGCTGCGCCGTATGGCAGGAGCGGCAGCCCACCGATGCGTGCTTGCCGTCGAGCACGTAACCGGTCTTCGAGTGATCGAATCCTGCAGCTGTCGGCTGCCAGTGGATCAGCGCAAAGTCTGCGCCGTTGTGATCAGAGTGGCATTTAACGCAGGAGGAACCGCGCGGTCCCGACTGCGGGTAGGTGGCGTGCAGACCTCGATGCTCGCTGATCTCGGCAGCGATCTCGCGGTGACATTCAAGACAGTTGAATTCCGGCGAGCGCGCCGAGACCGCGTGGCACTTCGTGCAGTTCGTTGGACCGCTCAGGCTCTGGTGAGCCCGCGCCAGAGGACCGGGAGAAACCTGCGCCCTCCCCTGGGAGGACAAACACAGCAGGAACATCTGCATCGCCAGGCCCGCGGCAAGGGGGAGACGCACCACGGTGCGCCATCCTCGATGGAGGGCGAAGCGAACAGGAATCGGTTTACGATCGGTTGGCTGTCGAGCGCGCCAGGGGCCCATTCTTACTCCCAATCGTTACTTCCCGATTCGCGATAAGGAGCAAATTACGAGCGCGAGCACGAACTGGGGGAAAATTCTCTCTTCCCGAAAAAAACAAAGCAGAGTGCAGAACTACAAAGAAGTAGACATGAATCCGGCAGGTTTCGCCGAGGATGGGGCGAAGGTGAGCAGGGGAGTTTTAAAGCCGGTTTGTTCCCGACTATAGCCTGCCGTTTCGCAGGAATGCAAGCCACGAACGGGGCAGTATCGTATGACTGTCGTCCATTCGCCCGTGTCGCTTGCATTATCAGCCGCAGCGTGAAGAAAGCTTAAGCTCGCCGACATTCTGGTCAGCCAGCCTGAAGGATCGCTCCGCGCGGAAGCCGCGAAACCGAGAGCTCTGGAAATGGCATCCAAAGCCCTGTTCATCCTGGAAAAGTTCAGCGCCATGCCGGTTCAGACGCAATCGCGCCGATTTGGCATCATCATGAGCGTCGAAATGAAAAAGATTTCACGATCGATTCAGGCCCTGCTCATCGCTCACGACATCACCCAAACGCAAGGCCGGCTGGCAGCAGCAGCCCGGGGCGCGGATTGTGGCGCGTCGTGCCAGGACGGCCCGCACGATCACCCAAACCGAATCGATTCCAATATGCGCTGGAACGTCGGCCGCAGCTTGACGAAGTCCGGCTCCGGAGCAACAAAGACGAAATACCGCAGCCCATCATTGTCTGGAATCCCCACGATCCAGTCATGCTCGCCTCTCCCGCGATTCGCCGACGGCGTTACGCTCTCCACGCTGGACGCTCTCCGCCCCGCTATCTGCAGTTGTCCCACAGAGCCCGGCTCCATCCCCGGATTCTCTGTGGTCAGCTTATTCAGCAGCGCCGCGAAACCCTGATCGCCCGCCACATCCGATTCCGAAAGATAAACATCGGTCATCACACCGTATGTCAGATTCGCCGTCTGCCCGCTGGTGTCCTGTCCAATTCCGCCTGGGGGAGCCACCATCGCCGACTCGCGGTTTCCCAACACGCGCCAGATCGACGGCACCTGCATGGTGAACCCGTCGCCGGTAAACGTACTCCACCGTGTCGGTGGAGTGAGATCTAACGAACCGTCGGCGTTCGCCCCGGACTGCAGGTCGTACTCGTTGATCCCGGTGCTCGCCGTCTGATTCGGGCTCTTGCTTTTCCACTTCCCGCTGGCAATCTCCTTGGCCGTGTACGCCCGCATCGACGCTACCTGCTGGTGAATCTGCCGGAATTCCGGCGTGTCCGTCACCGGGTGCGTGCGGCGCGGGAAGGTCCTGATTTCCTTG
>JBKICP010000001.1:0-36205 GCA_046567085.1 Acidobacteriota bacterium | reverse complement strand
CTCCGGCAAGGCTGCAGGGCGCCGCCGCTCGCGGATCGCTGGCGACCAAAGCGTTCACGCGGCTCCGGCTCCTTCGCGGGGATGCCCGCCGCATTTCGCCTCGAAGGCGGCCAGCCACTCCCCGAATCCGGAGAACGCCGCGGTCTGGAACAGATCGAACGTGATCAGGCACGCCACCACCGTGGGCTTGCCCTGCACTTCGATCACATAATTGCGCGTCTCGGCGATCATGCGCTCCACTTCCATGCGCACGGCCGCGGGAGAAATATGGCGGCGCAGCACCGCCAGCAGGATCTCGCGCCGCCAGTGAAAGAGGCGATCGCCTGCCGTTAAGGCATTCTGCAGAAACCCGGCGACGGTGCCGAGGTACGCGGTGGCGGCGCTTTCTCCATAGCGCTGCTCCACCGTATCGAGCACCGGCATCCGCAGCAGCACGGTGTAGGTCCGGTCGTCCCTGCCCAGAAGAGGTTCGATCAGCGTCTTCGCCAGAGCCGGTCCGGGAAGCCCGATCGGGCTCAGAAAGCGCTCCCAGTCCGACGGCGCCGCGGCCGACCAGTCGATCTGCGACCGCTGCATCGACCGCGCCCGGCTGGCCAGTTCCCTCTCCTCGATGGCCGCGTGGTATTGATCGAGCCCGCTGTTGATCGCCGCGACCAGAACCTCCCTCGGGCACGGCTTGGTCAGGAAATGCAGGATCTGCCCGCGGTTCACAGCGTCGATGGCCGCGCGCAGATCGGCGTGCCCGGTCAGCAGCATGCGCACCGTCTCGGGGGCCTTCTGGCGCACCCGCGACAGAAACTCCGCTCCGTTCATCCCCGGCATGCGCATGTCGGAGACGACCACAGCAAAAGGACCGTCGTGGTCGAGCGCCACCAGTCCTTCGCCGCCGCTGCCCGCCACTCTGACCTCGAAATCGCGGTGCAGGACTCTTCGGAATCCGTCCAGCGCGGACGATTCGTCGTCAACAAACAGGATCTTGTCCCTCACAGCTGCCTCCGTCGCCGCAGGGATGAGCGCCGCCGCCGCTCTCGAGGCCCGCGCCTGGAAAGCTCCGATACGCCATCTGCTCCGTCTCATCGGCAGAACGGGGGGAAACGAGAGCGAGGGTTCCGTGATGGACGCGCCGCGCCAGGCCGATAAGGCATTCGAGTGCCTGATGGGATCCAAGCCCGGGCTGCTGCGCTGCTGCACCACCGCGTCGGCCGTTACGCGCTCGTCCCCGCTCTGCTGGGGATGGCCCTGGCCCTGGCTTCGCTCCTGCACCCCCTCTTCCCGCACGGCACCGAGTACCTCTTTCTCGCCGCGGTGATCGCCAGCGGATGGCTCGCGGGCTGGGGTCCGGGCCTGCTGGCGGCGGCGGCCGCGCCCCTCCTGCTCGACTACTTCTTCCTTCCCCCGCTGTATACCGCGGGCATCAGCCGCGAGGCGGCTCCCTTCATTCTTCTCTTTCTGTTGTGCGCCGTCGCGGCGGCGTGGATGGGCTCCACGCGCGCCGCTGCCCGCCAGGCACAGCACCTGCTGCGCCAGAGCGAGGCGAAGTTTCGCCGCATTCTGACCCATCTGCCCGACATTGCCTGGACCGCCGATGCCACCGGGCGGATCGTCTACATCAGCCCTAAATGCGAACAGGCCCTCGGCTACGGCAAGGAACAGATCTGCAGCCAGGGAACCGCCTTCCTCTTCGAGCACGTTCATCCGGCCGATCAGCGCCGCGTGCGCAGTGCGGTCGGCGATCTGTTCCGGAAGGCAGCCGCCTTCGATGTGGAATTTCGCTTCCGCCGCAGCGACGGCGTCTGGATCTGGCTGCACAGCCGCGCCGCACCCTACCGCGTCGCCGGCGCGCTCTTTGCCGACGGCGTGATCAGCGATATCACCCCGCGCAAGCAGGCCGAGCTTGAGCTGCAGGCCAAGACCGCCTTCCTCGAAGCGCAGACCGACGCCACCATCGACGCCCTTCTCGTCGTCGACGCCAACGGCCAGCGGATTCTGCAGAACCGGCGCTTCAACGAGATGTTCTCGATCCCACCGGAACTGCTCGACACCTCCGATGACGCCCCGGTGCTGGATCACGTGGTCGGCCTGGCCAGGGATCGGGAAGGGTTTCTCAACCGGGTGATGCACCTCTACACCCATCCCGATGCCACCGGCCGCGACGAGGTCGAACTGGCGAACGGAACGATTGTGGACCGCTATTCCGCGCCCGTGCGAGGGAAAAAAGGGCAGTACTACGGACGCATCTGGACCTTTCGCGATATCACCCAGCGTCGGCGCAACGAGGATGAGCTGCGCCAGCTGTCGGCGGCCGTCGAACAGAGCCCGGTGTCGGTCATCATTACCGATCCCGACGGCAGAATCAGCTACGTCAACCGCAAGTTCACCGAGTCCACCGGCTACAGCGCCGAAGAGGCCCTGGGCAGGAATCCGCGCTTCCTGAACTCCGGCCACTCTCCGCGCGCCCTCTACGACTCCCTGTGGCAGACCATCAAAGCAGGACGCGAGTGGCGCGGCGAATTTCGCAACCAGAGGAAGAACGGCGAGTACTTCTGGGAGGCGGCCACCATCTCCCCCATCACCGACGCCGGCGGCGCCATCTGCCATTTCCTCGCCGTCAAGGAAGACATCACCGCGCGTCGCGCCCTCGAGGCCGAGCTTCGCCAGGCGCAGAAGCTGGAAGCGATCGGACAACTGGCCGCCGGCATTGCCCACGAGATCAACACGCCCATTCAGTTCGTCGCCGACAATCTCGCCTTCCTGCAGGATGCATGCCGGGCAATCTTTCCGCTGCTGGATTTCTGCCGCTCGGAGATCCGCACGCCGACCCCACGCTCCGCTGCCCGGCTGGCCGAGGAGGAGACAAGGTGCGACTTCGAGTTTCTGCGCGAGGAGATGCCTGGGGCCATTGCGCAGAGCCTGGACGGAACCTCCCGCGTCGCCACCATCGTGCGCGCCATGAAGGCCTTTTCGCACCCCGACCTCGGCGGCAAGGACCGCTTCGACCTGAACCAGGGGATTGCCTCGACCATCACCATCACGCGCAACGAGTGGAAACATGCCGCCGAGATGGCGACCGACCTCGACGAAAGCCTCCCGCCGGTGCTGTGTTATCCCGGCGACATCAATCAGGTGGTGCTCAACCTGATTCTGAATGCCGCGCACGCCATCCGCGATCGCCGGCAGCCGGACGAGAAGGGCCGCATCGCAGTGCGCACGCGGCATCGAGGCGACGTGGCGGAGATCGCTGTGAGCGACACAGGCGTCGGTATCCCTCCCGAGATTCAGGACCGCGTCTTCGACCCCTTCTTCACCACCCGCGAGGTTGGGCTGGGAACCGGCCAGGGACTCGCCCTGGCCCACAGCGTCATCGTCCGCAAACATGGCGGCAAAATCTGGTTTGAAACCGAGCCGGGCAAAGGCACGACCTTCTATATCCAGTTGCCCCTTGAAACCGGCCCCGCGGAGGAAAAGCAATGAGCGCCAAAAGGCTGCTGTTCGTGGATGACGACCGTATGGTCCTGGCCGGGCTGCGCCGCGCCCTGCACGATATGCGCGACGAATGGGAAACCGTCTTTGCCGCCAGCGGACAGGAAGCGCTGGCCGCCCTCGCCCAGGCTCCCTTCGATGCCGTCATCACCGATATGCGCATGCCCGTCATGGATGGAGCCGAACTGCTGGACCGCGTCAAGGTCCGCTATCCCGAGCTGATCCGCATCGTCCTCTCCGGCCAGTCGGAGAAAGATGCGATGCTGCGCTCCATTGCTCCCGCGCACCAGTATCTCGCCAAGCCCTGCGATGTCGGCGAACTGAAGCTGCGTCTGGTGCAGGCCTTCGCGGCCCGCGATCTGGTCCGCAATCCCGCCATCACCGCGGCCGTCGCCCGCCTTCGCTCCATCCCCAGCCTGCCGGCCATCTATAACGAACTCACCGCCGCCCTCCGCTCCGAGATGACCTCCCTCGCCCAGATTGAGGCCATCGTGGCCCGCGACGTGGGCATGGCAACCAAGATCCTTCAGCTCGCGAACTCAGCTTTCATCGGCGTCCACGGCCGCGTCCCCAGCCTGCGCCAGGCCGTCTCGCTCATCGGCCTCGATACGGTGCGCACGCTGACGCTGTCCATCCACGTCTTCTCCCACTTCGACCGCAACTCGGAGATCGCAGCCGAGGTCGCTTCGCTGTGGAAGCACAGCGTCGATGTGGCCTCCCTGGCCCAGAGAATCGCCGCCGTCGAAACCGGAAGCAAGGCCATGGCAGAGGAGTGCTTTGCCGCCGGACTCCTGCACGATCTCGGCAAGGTCATCCTGCTCGGCGAACGGCCCCGCGAATACGCCGAGATCCGGAAAACCCTGGAAGCACAGGGCGGCTCCATCGAGGACCTCGAAATCGCCCGCCTCGGCTGCTCGCATGCGCAGCTCGGCGCCTATCTGATGAGCATCTGGGGATTGCCCACTGCCCTCGTGCAGGCCGTGGGCTTCCACCACTGCCCCTCGCAGGCCATGGAATCGGCTTTCTCCACGCTCACCGCGGTCCACGTCGCCGACGCGCTGGTGCACCGGGTTCTGGATGGAAATGAGAAGATCGCGATGGACGCCGCCTGCCTCGAACAATCGGGCCTGACGGAAAAACTGGAGTCCTGGCAGAACCTTCTGAACGAGGCGCAGCCGGCCCCTGCATCGTAAGACCCCACCGATTCCACGCGCCCAACGCGACGCTTCCGCACCGAGAAACTCGGCCGGAAGCGTCATGCCGTGCCGGTCGTCAGGCAACAACCAGTTGCTTCTCGATGCTGGACATATCGAGGCTGCCCATCGCCGCCCGATACATCCCCACCACCTGAGCCAGCGTTGCCGTCCGTGGATTCGTCAGCTGGCAGGCATCCTTCTTCGCGTTCTCGGCCATGATCTGGAGGTCCTCTTCCCGAACCCCAAGCTCCGCCAGACCGCCCGGAATGCCGACCGCGCGGGAGAGCCGCCGGATCGCCTTGATCGCCTTCTCACCGGCTTCCAGATCGGAGAGGCCGCTGACGTCCTGGCCCAGTGCAATCGCGATATCGCGGAAGCGCTTCGGGCAGGCGATCAGGTTGTACTCGCAGACCACCGGCAGAAGGATCGCGTTGCAGACGCCGTGCGGCAGGTTATAGAAGCCGCCCAGCTGATGCGCCATGGCATGCACGTAGCCGAGGCTCGCGTTGTTGAAGGCCATCCCCGCCAGATACTCGGCGTAGGCCATCTTGTCGCGGGCTTCCATGTTCTGGCCGTGCGCCACCGCGGCCGGCAGATAGTCGCGCACCAGCTCGATGGCCTTCATCGCGCAGGCATCGGTCACCGGAGTGGCAATGGTGGAGACATACGCTTCGATGGCATGCGTCAGGGCATCCATGCCGGTCGCCGCGGTCAGGCTGGGCGGCATCCCGACCATCAGAACCGGATCGTTGATGGCAACGTTCGGCGTGACACGCCAGTCCACGATCGCCATCTTCACATGCGTGTCGGTGTTGGTGATGATGCAGAAGCGCGTGACCTCGCTGGCGGTTCCCGCGGTGGTATTGATGGCGAGAAACGGCGGCATCGGCCGCGACGACTTGTTCAGACCCTCGTAGTCGCGAATATGGCCGCCGCCGGCCACGACCAGACCGATCCCCTTGCCGCAGTCGTGCGAACTGCCGCCGCCCAGCGTGACGATACCATCGCACTTGTTTTCGACGTACACGCGAACTCCGTCGTGCACGTTCTTGTCGGTTGGATTGGGCTCCGCGCCGTCAAAGATCGTCGCCTGCAATCCGGCTTCGACGATCATGGCTTTGATCTTGTCTGCCACGCCGAGCTTGCTCAGCCCTGCATCGGTGACGATGAGTAAGTTGGTTGCGCCGAGAGCCCGTGCCTGAGCCCCCGTCTCTTTCGAACAGCCGACTCCCATCAGAGAGACGGTGGGAAGATAGAATCCGTAAACCTGATCTGCCAATGCCATAGATATTCCTCTCCTGCCCGCCGGCGTCTGCTCTTACCGCGCGACGCCACGGGGATTCCTCAGCTTTGTCTGCGAACTCGCAGGGATTCAGAGATACAGCTGTTGCGCTTCAAGCCGGATCCATGTGCTGGTTATTCACAAACAGGACCGCAGCTCGCTCAAAGCCTGTCTGGTAGGACGGGCAACGAAGGGAACACTACGGCATCGCGCACTACGCCTGGCTGTGACTGGCATCACGCTGCGCACACGAGCCGGTTACGTTCGGTAAATACAGCTGTCTTTCGATAGCAAATACCGGCGCTGTAACTCGCACCCCGTCCATGATTCGCACTTACCCGCTGTAATAAGCAGCATTCGTCTCGGCACAACGAGACAGATCCACGGGTAACTCGCCGATCTCGAAGATAGCTCCGTTGTCGCAGGCCGTAATGCAGGCTCCGCAACCGATACATCGCCGTGGATGAATATGGAGCTGCGTGGCCTGGCTGAAGTCCGGTTCGCCGGCCGCCGGATGGATCGCATCGCGCAGACAGGCAGCGACGCAGTGCAGGTCCAGTGTGCATCGATCGGTGATGACGCTGAATCTGCGCACGGGCCGAATCTCCCGCTGCGGAGTGTGCCACGGAATTCCCGGCAAGAGCAACAGGAAAAGCTGGAGGCAGCATGCCCGAAGTTACATCTGCAGCCTCGGCAGCTGCCGGGACCGATGACGCGATGCCTCCTGCCGCGATCGAACCTGAACCCAGCAGCCGTCCGCTACCGGGCCCTGAACGACCCTGGGTGACGAGGATCACAGTCGGCCGTTGCCGCTTTCTCCGAACATGGTGCGATGATGCGCCCGCTGGCACACCCGGAAACGCCCTGCGCGTTCCGACCTGTGCCACCCACGCGCCGCAATCCTGGTAACGGAGCCTTCGGCGTGCTCTGCTTCGCAGACAGATGGCGAGAACCGCTGCGCTCCCCGGCGACAGGACGGTCGCCGATCGCTCGGATGAAAGGACAAGACTGAACCATGAAACGAGTGCTTCTGAATGTCAACGGCGTCGATCGCTCGCTGGTGGTCGATCCGCAAAAATCGCTGGCCGACGTGCTCCGCGACCAGTTGCTGCTCACCGGATGCAAGATCTGCTGCGACGAAGGGCATTGCGGAACCTGCAGCGTGATCATCGACGGCAAGTCGAAGCGCGCCTGCCTCATTCCCATGGAGAAGGTCGACGAGGGCGCGCAGATCACCACCATCGAAGGCATCGGGAAACCCGGCGACCTGCACCCGCTGCAGGTGGCCTGGATGGCGCACGGCGGCGCCCAGTGCGGAGTCTGCACGCCCGGCTTCATCGTTTCGGCGAAAGTCCTGCTCGACAAAAACACGAGTCCCACGCGCGAAGAGGTCAGAAAGTGGTTCGACACGAACCGCAACGCCTGCCGCTGCACCGGCTATAAGCAGCTGGTCGATGCCGTCATGGACGCCGCTGCGGTCGTGCGCGGCGAGAAGAAGAAGGAAGACCTGCTCTTCCAGCCCGGAGAAAACGGCAGCATCCTCGGCTCGAAGTATCATCGCCCGTCAGCGGTGGCCAAGGTCACCGGCACGTGGGACTTTGGCGCCGACGTCGCGCTGCACATGCCTCCCGACACGCTGCGCCTCGCCCTGGTGCAGGCGGAAGTCTCGCACGCGAACATCAAAAACATCGACACCAGCGAAGCTGAGACGATGCCCGGCGTCGCGAAGGTCATCACCTGGAAGGACGTCAAAGGCAGGAACGCCATCACCGGCCTCATCACCTTCCCCACCAACAAAGGCGACGGATGGGACCGCCCGATTCTCTGCAAGGAGAAAGTCTTCCAGTTTGGCGACGCCATCGCCATCGTCGCGGCCGATACCGAAGCGCATGCGCGCGCCGCGGCGGCGAAGGTCAAAGTCGATCTCGAAGTGCTGCCCGCGTATATGTCCGGCTGGGCGGCGATGGCTCCCGACGCGATTGAAATTCACCCCGGCGTGCCCAACATCTATTACGAGCAGGGCGTGGTCAAAGGCGAAGAAACCGCGCCGTTGATGGAGCAGGCCGCCTTCACCGAAGAGATCGAGACCTACTGCAGCCGCCAGCCCCATCTGCACCTCGAGCCCGACTGCGGCTGCGCCTATCTGGAGGACAACGGCCGTCTGACCATCCAGTCCAAGAGCATCGGCCTGCAACTGCATGCTGCGATGATCGGCCCCGGCATCGGCGTTGAGCCGGACAAACTCCGCCTCATCCAGAACGGCGCCGGCGGCACCTTTGGTTACAAATTTTCGCCCACGATGGAGGCGCTGCTGGGCGTGGCCTGCCTCGCGACGGAGCGTCCCGTCTCGCTCGTCTACACGCAGTCGCAGAACATCACATACACCGGGAAGCGTTCGCCCGGCAACGTGAAATGCAAGATGGGCGTCGACAAAAGCGGCAAGATCGTCGCCATGGAAACCGACTGGTGGATCGACCACGGCCCGTATTCCGAATTCGGCGATCTGCTCACCGTGCGCCAGGCGCAGTTTGTCGGCGCCGGCTACGACATCGCCAACATCCGCGGCAAAGGCAAAACGGTCTGCACGAATCATGCCTGGGGATCGGCCTTCCGCGCCTACGGCTCGCCGCAATCCTTCCTGGCCTCGGAGATGCTCGTCGACATGCTCGCGGAAAAGATGGGCATCGACCCCTTCGACTTCCGCTACCGCAACCTTTACCGGCCGCCGGCCACAACCCCCACGGGCCAGACACCGGACGTCTATTGTCTGGAAGGACTCTTCGACCTGCTGCGGCCAAAGTACGAAGAAGCGAAGAAGCGCTGCAGAGAGTTTTCCAGCCCCGGCAAGGCGCGCGGCGTGGGCCTGGCGGTGGGCGTCTACGGCTGCGGCCTCGATGGCCCGGACAGTTCGGCCACCGCGGTGGAACTGACACGCACCGGCGTCACGCTGCTCAACTGCTGGCAGGATCACGGCCAGGGTGCCGACCTGGCAGCCCTGACCATCGCGCATGAAACGCTGCGCCCGCTGGGACTGAAGCCGGAGCAGATCAAACTGAAGATGAACGACACGCTGCTGCCCAACAGCGGACCCTCGGGCGGCAGCCGCTCCAACGTCTTCACCGGCAACTCCACCAAAGTCGGCTGCGAGATGCTGCTGAACGCCATGCGCAGACCCGACGGCAGCTATCGCACCTATGACGAGATGGTGGCGGAAAAGATCCCGCTGCACTACGACGGCACCTGGGTGGCATCGGACTGCACCGCCTGCGATCCGGTCACCGGCCAGGGCAAACCCTTCCCTGTTTATATGTACGAAGTTTTCATGCCCGAAGTGGAAGTGAATCTCGAAACCGGCAAAGTCAAAGTCGTGAAATTCACGACCTCCGTCGACGTGGGCACCATCATCAATCGCGCCACCGTCGAAGGCCAGATCTACGGCGGCCTCGCGCAGGGCATCGGCCTCGCGCTCACCGAGGACTTCGAGGACCTGAAAGTCCACACCAGCCTGAAGTCGTGCGGCCTGCCGTACATCAGCGATATTCCCGATGACATGGAGATTCTCTTCCAGGAAACGCCGCGCGATCTGGGACCCTTTGGAGCAGCCGGTGTGGGCGAAGCGCCGCTGACGGCGCCGCATCCCGCGATCCTGAACGCCATCTACAACGCCTGCGGCGTGCGCATCACCCGTGTGCCCGCCCTGGCAAAAGTCGTCAAAGCCGCGCTGGACGCGAAAGGACAACAGCAGCTGGCCCATGTCTAGCGCGGAGTGCAGCACGAGCCCGGGACCGGGCACGATTCGGCCCCGGGCTCTGCAGGAGACGAACGGAAACGGACGGGCACGCGGGGCTTCAGGGCGCGCGTGCCGAGGATGGCACCATGGATCGGGAACAGGTCAGGCGATGGGAGAGCCAATGCATCGAAGATCAGGCTCCCGCCTGCACCGCGGCCTGCCCGTTGCATGTCGATGCGCGCGGCCTCGCCGTCGCCGTTGCTGCAGGTGATTTCCGCAAAGGCCTGACGCTGCTGGCCGCCGCCGCTCCGCTGCCGCGCATCCTCGCTCACGTTTGCGATCATCCCTGCCAGGCGCAGTGCCGTCGCCACGATGCCGGCGACGCCGTCGCCATCGGACTCCTCGAACGCGCCTGCGCGGAATTTGCCGGCTCCGCTCCTCCGGTGCAGCGCCAGCCCGCCGGAAACAAGAAAGTCGCCGTGGTCGGCGGTGGCCTGAGCGGCGTCTCTGCCGCGATGCGCCTTGCCCAGCGCGGCTACCGCATTGCGCTCTTCGAAGCCGGTCCGCGCCTGCTCGGTCGCATGCGCGCATTGCCGCCAGAGGTGCTGCCGCCGGCGGCCATCGAGGCGGACCTGGCCGTGCTCGCCCAACTCGGCATCGTCGCGCATTGCGATGCGCTCATCAGCCGCCATGCCGGACCCCTCGGCCTCGACGCGCTCGCCGCCGACTATGACGCCGTCTATCTGGCCACCGGTCCCGAAGTCTTCGACGAAACCGCGCTGGGACTGGACCGCGCTGAAGACGGCCGGCTGAGGATCGATCCTCTGACGCTCGCAACCAGCCACCCAAAAATCTTCGCCGGCGGAGCGCAGCGCTATGCTCCGGCTCCCTGGTCGCCGGTTTCCTCCATGGCCGACGGCAACTACACCGCCGTTTCCATCGATCGCTTCCTGCAGGGAGCGTCACTCACCGCCAGCCGCGACAACCAGGGACCGTATCCGTCGCGGCTCTTCGTCAACACCAGCGGCATTGCTCCGGCAGCGACGATACGCCGCACGCCAGGCGCTCACGGATACACGCGCGAACAAGCCATGCAGGAAGCCGCGCGCTGTTTCCCCTGCCATTGCCTCGAATGTGTGAAGGTGTGTCCTTATCTCGAGGAGTACGGCGCCTATCCCCGCACCTACATTCGCCAGATCTACAACAACGAAAGCATCGTGATGGGCGTGCGCAGCGCCAACCGCATGATCAATTCCTGCGCGCTCTGCGGCCTCTGCGCGGAAGTCTGCCCCGAGAAGCTGAACATGGCCGACGTTTGCCTCGATGCGCGCCAGGGCATGGTGCTCCGCGGGAAAATGCCGCCTTCCACCTTCGACTTCGCTCTGCGCGACATGGCCTTCAGCCAGAGCGATGCCTTCCGCCTCGCGCGCCACCAGCCGGGCTGCGCATCGAGCGAGACGGCCTTCCTGCCCGGCTGCCAGTTATCCGCTTCCTCCCCCGAGCACGTGCTCTCAACCTACGCACACCTGTCCCGGACGCTGTCGGGTGGCGTGGGCCTCATCCTCGGCTGCTGCGGAGCCCCGGCCCGCTGGGCCGGCAGCGAGGCGAAATTTCAGGAAGCGACCCAGACGATGCTGGGCGCATGGGAGTCGCTCGGCCGCCCGCACCTCATCACGGCCTGTTCTTCCTGCTTCAAATCCATCCGCGAAGCGCTGCCACAAATTCCCATCGAACCGCTGTGGCCACACATCGATCGCGCGCAACTCCCCGCACCGTCCCCCGGTATCGCCGGCAGGAAGCTCGCCCTCCACGATCCCTGCTCGACGCGCGGCATCGAAGAGGTAGAGCAGAGCGCACGCGGTCTGCTGCGCGCCCTGGGAATCGAAGTAGAGGAGCTCAATGGGCCCGGGCTCACCACCTGCTGCGGCTACGGCGGCCTGCAGCTTTTCGCCAACCCGGCCGTCGCGGAGAAGACGGCCCAGCGCCGCGCTGCGCAAAGCGACACCGACTACGTCACCTATTGCGCGATGTGTCGCGACCGCTTCGCGCACGAAGGTAAGCGCGCGACGCACATCCTCGACCTGGTTTTCGCACAAAACGGCAGCGATCGCGCTGCGCGCCCCGATCCTGGTTTCTCGCGCCGCCAGGACAATCGCTCGCGCCTCAAAGACAGGCTCCTGCACGAAGTCTGGGGAGAAATGGAGAAGCCCATGGAAACTCCGCGCACGGTGCTCATCCCGGAAGAACTGCGCCAGCAGCTCGAAAAGCGCATGATCCTCGAGCAGGATGTGCGCCGCACCCTCGACGAGGCCGAAGCAAGCGGCGAGTGGATGCAGGATCCCTCCACCGGCCATCGCCTCGCATCCCTGCGCGTCGCCTGTGTCACGTACTGGGTGGAGTATTCGCTCGACGGCGATGCCCATGTCGTTCACGATGCCTGGTCGCACCGCATGGAGGTGCGCTGAGATGAGCTCCGCCTCCGGAACCGCGCCGGGCCCCTCCTATATCTGTGCGAAGTGCAGCAAGCCGCTCGTGCCGGGAAAGGTGATCGCGTCCTATCTCGGCAGCGAGTTCCCTATCGAGTTATGGAAGTGCCCCGAGTGCGGCAAAGTTTTGGTCCCCAAAGAACTCGCGACCGGACGGATGCTGCAGGTGGAACAGGCGCTGGAGGACAAATGACCCTGGCCTGCGCCGCTCGCAATTCATCGCCTTACGCATCGGGCCGCCTCGCGCCCGGCGACGCGCGGATCTTCCGTCCCGGCGGCCTCGATCTGACCGCGCATGCCATCGCTCTCGCGCAGCTCGAAGCCGGCGCGTCCATCCTCGATGTGGGTTGCGGCGCCGGAGACACTCTGCGCTATCTGCGTTCCAGGGGCTTCCGCGTTGTCGGAGTCGATCCCGCACCCAGCGCAACGGATCCGGCGCAGTTCGTCGCGCGCGCCGAACAGCTGCCTTTTCCCGACGGCGCCTTCCACGCCGTCCTCGCCGAATGCAGTCTCTCGCTGGTCGAGGATCGTGACCGTGCGCTCGCAGAGTGCGCACGCGTGCTCGTCGAGGGCGGACGCCTGATCGTCTCCGACCTCTACGCGCGCCAGCCCGAAGCCATCGGCGCCGCTCGCTCGTTGCAGGGCTCGTGTACGGCCGGCATCCTGCTGCGCGACGAACTGGAAGCCAGCCTGGCCGGCGCCGGTTTTGTCGTCGATGTGTGGGAGGATCACTCGCGCGCTCTGCGCGAAGCGGCCGCGCGCTTCCTCTTCGAACATGGATCGCTCGATGGGCTCTGGAACTGCGGGAGCGCCTCTTCCGCGGCCACCCAGGAAGCCATGCGAGCCGTCCGCGCCGGCTATTTCCTGCTGATCGCGACACGACGCAGCGCGGATCCCGAGAAAGGACGGAACAGCGATGAACGATGATGCAATGCGCGTGATGGATCTTGCCATGAAGGGCTATCAGTGCAGCCAGATCCTCATGGCCATCGCTCTTGAGGCACAGGGCAAGGACAACGAGGATCTGCTGCGCGCCATGGCCGGCTTGCCGGCAGGAATGGGCTGCGGCAAAACCTGCGGCGTGCTGACGGGCGGCTGTTGCGTGCTCGGTCTCTATGGCGGCTGCGGAACCGCGAACAGCGCTCCCGACGAGCGCCTCGCGGCGATGCTGACCGAATTTGTCGATTGGTTCGAATCCGAGTACACGCGACGCTACGGCAGCATCGAGTGCGCGGGAATTCTGCAAGACGATATGCGCAACAAGATAGCGCGCTGCCCCGGCATCGTGATGGAGAGCCTCGCCCGCCTGAAAGAGATTCTCGCGGAACATAATTATGACTTCGAGCGCCCCCAATCCGCATAACTCCGCCCTCGGATCGCTGACCGCCATCGTGCTGGCCGGCGGCGCGTCCTCGCGGATGGGCCGCCTCAAGCCACTCCTGCCCCTGGCCGGAGTCCCCGCACTCGAGCGCAGCATTGCGCTGTTTCGCGAGGCCGGCATCGACGATGTGCGGGTCGTGCTCGGGAATCGCGCAGAAGAACTGCGCCCCCTCGCAGAGCGCTGCGGTGCCCGCACCGTTGACAACCAGCATTGGCGCGAAGGCATGTACTCGTCCGTCATCGCGGGCGCTCGTGCCTTGCCCGCTGCGACGCGCGGCGTATTTATTCTTCCGGCCGATGTCCCCCTCGTGCGGCCTGCGACCCTCCGTCAGCTCGCCGATGCCTTCCTCGCTCAACCTGACGCGATCGTCTATCCCGTCTTCGACTACCGCCGCGGACATCCGCCGCTCATGGCGCGGACCATACTTGACCAGGCGGCCCACGGCGCAGCCGGTCCGCTTTGCAATCTGCTGGCCGCCCACGAAACGCAGGCCATCGACATTCCCGTCGCCGACGAGGCCATTCACCTCGACATGGATACTCCGGCTGACTTCAACCGCATGCAGGCTCTGGCCGCGCGGCGCGACATCCCCACCTCTGCAGAATGCGAAGCCCTGCTGGCACTCCAGCGCGTGCCCGACAACGGGATCCGCCACGCACGCAAAGTCGCGCAGCTGGCCGGGGCCATCGCCGACGTGCTCGCAGCCACGGGCCTCGTCATCGATCCGGAACGTACTCGTGCAGGAGCGCTGCTCCACGACATTGCCAGGGCCCAGCCGAACCACGCGGAGGCCGGCGCAGCGATGCTGCGCGCCTTTGGGATGTCCGCTGTCGCCGACATCGTCGCCGCTCACATGACCATCGACTTCGCCGGTGCGATCGACGAGCGCGCTATCGTCTACCTCGCCGACAAGCTCGTCTCCGGCGACCGGCGCGTCACGCTGGAAGAGCGATTCGCGGCCGCGCAACTTCGCTTTCGCGATCAGCCCGAAGCCCTCGCCGCAGCACAGCAACGCAGAGCCGTCGCAGAGCGCATCGCGCATGCGGTTGCAACAAAGCTCGGCGTGCCGCTCCTCGCGATTCTCCCCACCGACCCTCCCCAACAGGAAAACCGCGCCGCCGAAATCCCCGCGGAGGTCGGCCGATGACATCCGCGCGCATCCTCAGCACCACCGAAAGCCTCTGCCCCGTTTGTCTCACGCGCATTGCTGCAGAGCGGGTCGCCGAAGGCGATGCAGTCTACCTGCGAAAAACCTGCGCCGAGCACGGCGAGTTCAGGACCATCCTCTGGCGCGGTCTGGAATCGTATGCAGCGTGGGGCGCCGGCTGCCGCACCGCCGCGCGGCCGCCGGTCTGCGCATCCGAGGTCGAGCGCGGATGCCCCTTCGACTGCGGTCTCTGCCCCGATCACCGCCAGCACACCTGCTGCGTCGTCCTCGACGTGACGGAACGCTGCAACCTGGCCTGCCCCGTCTGCTTCGCCTCCGCCGGATCCGCCACAGCCAAAGCCGATCCCACTGTCGATGAGATCGTGGGTTGGTGCCGCCGGCTCCTCGAACTCGGCGGCCCTTTCAACCTTCACCTTTCCGGCGGGGAGCCAACCGTCCGCCGCGATCTGCCGGAGATTCTGCGCCGCGTGCGAGCTCTCGGCTTCACCTACATCCAGCTCAATACGAACGGCGTGCGCCTGGCCGTCGACAGCAACTACGCGCGCGAACTGAAAGAAGCCGGCCTGACCTGCGTCTTTCTGCAGTTTGACGGCGTCAGCGACGAAGTCTTTCGAACCATCCGCGGAAAACCCCTCCTCGAAACCAAGCTGCAGGCCATCGCCAACTGCGGCCGTCACGAGTTAGGAGTCGTCCTGGTGCCCACGCTCGTGCCTGGCGTCAACACTGGCCAGATCGGCGACATTCTGCGCGAAGCCATCCGCCTCGCGCCCGCCGTCCGCGCGGTTCACTTCCAGCCCGTCAGCTACTTCGGCCGCTACCCCGCCGGACGCACCGACGCGGATCGCATCACCTTCCCCGAAGTCCTCCGCCTCATCGAGGAGCAGACCCAGGGCATCTTCCGCGCAAAGGATTTCTATCCGGCATCGGGCGAAAATCCGTACTGCTCGTTCCACGGCAAGTTCTGGCTCGATGCAGAAAAGCGCATTGCCCCGGCGCCGCGGCCGCAGGTCTCCTCGTGCTGCGGACCCGCCGTTGAATCGCGCCCGCCATCGACGCTGGTGCAACTGGGCGCCCCCAAACCAATGCCGAGCGAAGGCGTGCGCCGAGCCCAGCAATTCGTCGCGCAGCACTGGTCGTATCCGGAGCCGCCTGCCGCCGCTCGAATCCCAGGCGGCATCGACATCTCCAGTTTCGATCGCTTCCTCGCCGACAAGAAAACCTCGTTCTGCATCTCCGGAATGGCCTTCCAGGATGCGTGGAACCTCGACCTCGAACGCCTGCGCGAGTGCTTCCTCCATGTGCTGAGCCCGGGCCAGAAGCTCGTTCCCCTGTGCGCCTACAACCTGACAGGAGCCACCGGCCAGACGCTCTATCGCTGCAACGGTGCGGCTTCCTCCGCCGGAGGCCGCGCGTGACGGCCGCCGTGGCAGCCCTCGATCGCAACCCGCTCGACGTGTGGGCGTCGCGGCGAACCGGCATCGCGCCCGAAAAGTTCATCCCAGAGACGATTGCGGAGTATCAACTGCGCGCGATCCGGCAAACGGTGGCATGGGCTCGCAGTCGGAGTTCGTTCTACGCCGCGCGTCTCTCCGGCTTTCCCACTGACTGGCCGCGCTCGCTCAGCGAACTCGCCGACGCTCCGCTCACCAGCCCGGCCGACATCGTCGAGCGCGGCCACGAGTTTCTCTGCGTGCCGCAAAGCGAAATCAGCCGCGTCGTCTCGCTCGAATCGAGCGGAACCTCGGGCCTGCGCAAGCGGATCTTCTTCACCGCCGACGACCAGGATCTCGCGCTCGACTTTTTTGCGGGCGGCGTCGCCTCGATGGCCGCCCCAGGCGACCGCATGCTGATCGCGCTGCCCGGCGAACGCGAAGGCAGCGTCGGGTTCCAACTGGCTTGCGGCGTCGCCCGTGCGGGAGTCATTCCCATCCCGCATGGTTGCATCGTCGATCCAGCTTCCACGCTGCGCCGCATGGACGAAGAGCGCGCTACTCTTCTCATCGGACTTCCCGTGCAGGTGCTCTCCCTCACGCTCGACGGCAGCGACGTTGCACGGCGCGTCTTTCGCCGTCTGCACACCATCGTGCTGTGCAGCGATCACATTCCTCAAAGCCTCACCCGGCGCATCCGTGAAGCGACCGGCTGCCGAATCTTCGAGCACTACGGTTCCACCGAGATGGGGCTGGGAGGCGGCGTCGATTGCCCCATGCACGCCGGCTATCACCTGCGCGAAGCCGATCTGTACTTTGAGATCGTTGCGCCGGAAACCGGTGCGCCGCTTCCTGCAGGCGAGTTGGGCGAAGTGGTCTTCACCACGCTGGGCCGCACCGGCATGCCCCTCCTCCGCTATCGCACTGGCGATCTCGCCCGCTTCATGCCCGGCGCGTGCTCCTGCGGGTCACCGCTGCGCCGTCTTGAGCGCGTGCACAACCGTGTCGACAGCGCCGTGACGCTCGCTCCGCACAGCAGCATCACGATGGCCGATCTCGACGAAGCTCTCTTCGCCATTCAAGGTCTCTGCGACTTCACCGCTGCGCTCGTGCCGGGGAATCCAATGCAACTCCACGTGCGCTTGTATGCTCCGCTCGCGCCGGACGACATCCGCGTTCGCGCCGAAAGCATTCTTCGCGCACAACCCGCAATCCATACGGCATGCGCCGGAACTATGCAGCTCTCCGTATCCGCACAGGTCGCGCCCTTCCCCATCACCGGAGCCAAACGCACCATCGGAGCAGGGGCCGTCCGATGAAACCCGTGATCCTCTATCTCGTTCGCCACGGCGCCGTCGTCTCCGTGAACGGCAAGTCCTTCATCGGCCAGACGGATCTGCCGCTCAGCGAAGAGGGCATCGCGCAGGCGTGCGCGCTGCGAGACTGGCTGGAACCGGTTGCCTTCAGCCGCGTGCTCTCGAGCGATCTCGCGCGTACCCGGCACACAGCCGCGATCCTGGCTGCGGATTTCTCCGGCCGCCGCGTGGAAGCCATCCCGGCGCTGCGCGAAATCGATCTGGGGGATTGGGAGGGCCTCAGCTTCGATGAAGTTCGCAGCCGGTTTCCCGAGGAATACGCCGCGCGCGGACGCGACCTCGAAAACTGGCGCCCGCCGCGCGGAGAGAGCTTTGCCGACTGCCGCGCTCGTGTAAACGTTGCCCTCGCCGCGATCCTCGCCAACTCGCAGGGGAACGTGCTCCTCGTCGGACACGCCGGCGTCAATCGCCTCATCCTCTGCTCTGCGCTGGGAATTCCGCTGCAAAATCTCAACCGCCTGGGACAGGACTACGGCTGCCTCAATATCATCGAATACGGCCCCGACGGCGCCCGCGTTCGGCTGATGAATGACACGCCCGAAACCCGCGGCATCCGATGCCTGCGCACTCGCACTGGACAAGTCGAAGTCGAGGCCGCCGCAAACCGATGATCTACCTCGATAACAACAGCACCACGCCCGTCCTCCCCGAGGTCCTCGAGGCAATGCTTCCCTGCTTCACTGGGTCCTTCGGCAATCCCTCTTCGCTCCACGCCGGCGGCCGGCGCGCGCTCGCCTTCATCACCCAGGCCCGCCAGCAGGTCGCTTCGCTGCTCGGATGCGAGCCCTCCGAAATCGTCTTCACCAGCGGCGGAACCGAGGGCGATAACCTGGCCCTCAAAGGCATGATGCGTCCCGGCGACCATCTCATCGTCTCCGCCATCGAGCACAGCGCCATCCTCAGCACCTGCCATTGGCTGGAAAAGCAAGGCTGCGAGGTCACGCGCGTCGGCATCAACGCCAGAGGCCAGGTCGAGCCCGACAGCATCCGCGCCGCACTCCGCGCGAACACGCGCCTGATCTCAGTCATGATGGCCAACAACGAAACCGGCGTGCTCCAGCCCGTCGAGGAAATCGGCCGCATCGCAGCGGAAGCCGACGTCTGGTTTCACACCGATGCCGTTCAGGCGGCGGGCAAGGTGCCGATCGCAACGGAGAAGGTCGGTTGCGACCTGCTCACTCTCTCGGCGCACAAAATCCACGGCCCTCAGGGCGCAGGCGCGCTCTTTGTTCGCCGCGGAACGCCGCTGCGCCCGCAACTGCACGGCGGTCATCAGGAACGCAGCCGCCGGCCAGGAACCGAGAATGTCGCCGCCATCGCCGGCCTCGGCGCTGCCAGTCAAATCGCGCTCGCCGGTCTGAGCGATGGCTCCATCCAGCGCCTGGCAGCCCTCCGCGATCGACTGGAGGATGCGGTGACACGACTCGTTCCCGAAGCCCGCGTGAATGGCCGCGCCGCACCGCGCGTTGCCAACACCAGCAATATCCTCTTCGAACACGTCGGCGGAGACGCGCTGGTCATGGCGCTCGATGAGGTGGGCATTTCTGCCTCGCGCGGCTCCGCCTGTGCGGCCGGTGGCGGCGATCCTTCCGGCGTGCTGATCGCCATGGGCCTCACCGGAGAACAAGCGCGATCCAGCCTGCGCCTCAGCCTGAGCAAACAGAACACCTCCGCCGAGATCGAGGATGTCCTTGCAGCCCTGCCGGCCTGCGTCCGCCGGCTTCGCGAGAAGTCTGCGGCCCTCTGGAGCCAGTGAACTGGCGATGGTACATTGGTGAGCTATTGGTTGCCGCTAACTGTTTCCCGCACTCGATTTCCCGAAAGGTGGAACCAATGAATATATTCGATGAAATCTCCAGGCTGAAAGCCGAAGGAAGACGCGGCGCGCTCGCGACCATCGTCAATGTGCGCGGCTCCATTCCTTCCGTGATGGCCTCGAAGATGCTGGTGCGCGACGATGGTTCCATTGCCGGCACCGTCGGCGGCGGCTGCGTCGAGTCCGATGTGCGGAAGGGAGCCATGGAAGTGATGCGCGATGGGAAACCCAGAACGTTCAACTTCAACCTGGATCAGCAGCCCGACGACGAGAACAGCCTGGTTTGCGGAGGCTCCCTGCAGGTCTTCGTCGAGCCCCTCACCCCCGCGCCGCGGCTCTACATCTTCGGCGGAGGCCATGTCGGTCTCTCCGTGCACAAAGTGGCGACCCTGGCCGGCTTTGAGACCGTCATCGTGGACGACCGCGAACCGTTCAGCAATCGCGAGCGCTTCCCCGAAGCCAAAGAGACGCTGGCCGGCGATCTGGATGAAATCACCGCCAGCCTGACTCCCGCCGACTCCAGCTACATCGTCATCGTCACCCGCGGCCATCGCTACGATCTCCGCGTCCTGCGCTGGGCCCTCGACACGCCGGCCCATTACATCGGCATGATCGGCTCCGCGCGCAAAGTCCTGGCCATCTATCGTCAGCTGGAGGCAGAAGGCATCGCCCCTGAAAGAATGAAGCGCGTCTATGCGCCCATCGGCCTCGACATCCGGGCGGCCACGCCGGAAGAAATTGGCGTTGCCATCGTTGCCGAGCTCATCGCGATTCGCCGCGGATGCGAACTCCCCTTGCCGCACTCCCGCAACCGACTCCACGATGGAGCCTGACTCAGAAACGTCCGAATCCCACCGCCGGTCTGCGTTGACTTAGAAAAACGTCTGCACAACCTCGACCACCTGATACTCCGCGTCGACGATGCACAGGGTACGCCACTTATCGAAGGTCAGGCACGGGTGGCAAATATCGAACCCGATCATATCTCCCACACAAATATGGTCCCGGCCGCCAATCTGCAAATAGGCGTGCTGATCCATCATCTTTGTCATTACCCAGTGCGACGGCGCACTTTGAGGAGCCGAAGCGCCCGGACGAAAATGCAGCGCCGGCACCGGAAGCCCTGAATCGAAGGCCGCATCCCGCTTGCCCAGCCCGACGATGGCTTTCTCCGGCTCCGGTATCGACTGCACGTACGCCCACACCTGAAGCGCCGGCTGCAGACCTTCGTGCATCTTGCGCGCCACGGGATTCTGCTCCAGAATCCTCGTCTGCGCCCGGCGATACGCCCCGACGTCATGCGTGAGATAGCAGCCGGGGCGCAAAATCAGCTCGATGTCTTCGCCAAATCCTGCCTGCGCAAACTCCTCGGCAACCACGTCGTACCATGAGGATCCCGCGCCGGAAAGAATCGCAGGAGCGCACTCGAAACGGCCTTCGCTCTTCAACTGCGTCGTAATGCTCGCAGCGCGCCGCAGGAACTCCCGAATCGCGCGCTCGTCATCGAGAACGCCTTCGTACATTTCAACGCCGCAGAGTGCGATCGCCTCTCGATTCCGCGCCAGGCTTTCGAGGACCAGCCGCAGTTGCTCCTCGTTCCGCACCCCTGTGCGGCCGCCATGGACGCCCACCTCCAGCAGCACCTGAAGACGCCGCCCTCTCTTCGAGAAATACGCTCCAAGCTGATCGACCTGAGCGGCGGAATCCACCAGACAGTAGAACTCGAACCCGGGGTCTTCCAGCAGGCGTGCCACGATGGCCATGTTTTCTTTTCCGATCAGCTGATTCGCCATCAGGACCCGGCGCACCCCATGCGCCCACGCGACCCGCGTCTGCTGCGCGGTGGCCAGCGTAATGCCCCATGCCCCCGATTCGATCTGCATCTCGAAGAGCCGCGGCGCCATCGTCGTCTTGCCGTGCGGCGCGAGGCGCAATCGATAAGCGGCGATGAACCCGCGCATCCAGTTCAGATTGTGCTGGAGCCGATCCCGATACAGAACTGCAGCCGGAAGGCTGATGTCTTCGCGCAGCAAATTCCAGTTCCGTCGAGCGAGTTGCTCCGCATCGACCGCCCCTTCGAAGTACCCAAGACCCTTGTTCAGAATGCCGACAGAATCGGAAAGCCGCTGCATGCAGTCCACCTCTCTTCCTCATAAGAGCACGTCGGCGTCAGACGATTCCACCAGCACGCACACAAGCGCGTTTTGCCATGAGCCCGTGCTCTATACTCTGACAGACCGGCATGCTCCCCTGCGACACGTTGATTCGAAGCGCAAAGGTATTCGATGGCAGCGGTGGTCCCCCCGCGTTGCTCGACGTTGCCATCGTCGACGCGCGCATCGCCGAGATCGGGCCTTCTCTCCAGGCTCGCGCTTCTCAGGTGATCGAGGCCCAGGGCCTCGCGCTCGCACCCGGCTTCATCGATGTCCACACCCATGACGACACCGTGGTCATCCGGCGACCGGAGATGCTGCCCAAGCTCTCCCAGGGCGTCACCACCGTCATCACCGGGAACTGCGGCATCAGCGCAGCGCCCGTGGTTCTGCGCAGCGGCGTTCCCGATCCGATGAACCTTCTGGGAAGTGCCGACGATTTCCGCTATCCGACCTTTGCCGCTTACGTCGCCGCCATCGCCGCAGCGCAGCCGGCAGTGAATATCGCAGCGCTGGTCGGGCACACCGCCCTGCGCAACAACCATATGGATCGCCTCGATCGGATCGCCACGGAAGCGGAGATCGAGAAGATGCGCACCCAACTGCGCGAATCTCTCGACGGAGGAGCACTAGGCCTGAGTTCGGGCCTGGCCTATGCTTCCGCGAACGCCGCTTCCACCGCGGAAGTCATGGCGCTGGCCGAACCGCTCGCATCGGCAGGCGCGCTCTACGTCACGCACATGCGCAGCGAGTCCGAGGCCATCCTCGATGCCATGCACGAGACGTTCGCCATTGGCCGCAAAAGCCGCGTCCCGGTCGTGATCTCCCATCTCAAATGCGCGGGCATCGCCAACTGGGGCCGCAGCGGCGAAGTTCTGCAGGCACTCGAAAACGCACGCCAGTCGCAACCCGCCGGCTGCGACTGCTATCCGTACGCGGCCGGTTCGAGCACCCTCGATCTGCGCCAGGTTGACCCGCGCGTCAGCATCACCATCACGTGGAGCACGCCTCACCCCGAACAAGCCGGCAAGTCGCTCGCGCAAATCGCGGAGGCCTGGGGCCTTCAGCAGATCGATGCGGCGCGCAGGCTGCAGCCGGCGGGCGCCATCTATCACAGCATCGCGGAAGAGGACATGCGCCGCATCCTGGCGCACCCCGCAACCATGTTCGGCTCCGATGGCCTGCCCGACGACCCGCGCCCGCACCCGCGCCTGTGGGGCACCTTTCCGCGTATCCTCGGACGCTACAGCCGCGATGAAAAGCTGTTCACCACGGCGGACGCGATTCGCAGAATGACGGCGCTCCCCGCGCAGCGCTTCGGACTCACCCAGCGCGGCAGCATTCGCGAGGGCTTCGCTGCCGACCTGGTCCTCTTCAATCCGGAGACCATCGTCGACACGGCGACCTTTGCCGATCCAGTGCGCCCCGCTCAGGGAATCGAAGGCGTCTGGGTCAACGGTGTTCTCTCGTGGACCGCAAAAGGATCGACCGGTCAACGCGCAGGACGTTTCCTGCCGCGCGGCGCATCGGCATGGACGGAATAAAGAACAAGGAGACGATGGCATGAGCATCAAACGGTATGGACCCGAAGGCGGCAAGGGCACCGGCGGGCAGCATCTGCCCTTTGCACGCGCCGTGGAGGCCGCGGGCTGGCTGCACGTTTCGGGGCAGGTCCCCATGGTCAACGGTGAGGTCGTCACGGGCGGCATTGCCGTGCAGGCAGAACAGGCCATCCGCAATCTGCTGGCAGTGCTCGCCGAAGCCGGCTATGGGCCGGAACACGTTGTGCGCTGCGGCGTCTGGCTCGACGATCCACGCGACTTCCAGGCCTTCAACGCCGTCTTTCGCCGCTTCTTCGGCGAGCATCCGCCCGCGCGCTCCTGTGTCGTCTCCAGCATGGTCGTCGATTGCAAAGTGGAAATCGACTGCGTCGCCTTTAAACCCGCAGCCGCCTGAGCATCGAACTCCTCCCCTCTTACCAACCCACCTGCGCAGCGAGGTGCACCGTCTGTCGATGATCGATCCTCACAGCCTCTTCCTGCTCACCGCAGCGCTGGTGGCGGTCATCGGGCTGATCCTGCTGATCGCCGCCTTCAAACTGAATCCCTTTATCTCGCTCTTCCTCGTCTCCCTCGCACTGGCTCTCGTTGCGGGCATGCCCTTCACGGCCGGCATCCACTCCTTCGAACTCGGCATGGGCGCGACCCTCGGGCACATCGCGATCATCGTGGCGCTCGGGACCATGCTGGGCAAGATGCTGGCCGAGTCCGGCGGCGCCGATCAAATCGCCCATACCCTGATCGACTTCTTCGGCGAAAAGCGCGTGACGTGGGCCATGATGACCATCGGCCTGCTCGTCGGACTGCCCTGCTTTTTCGAAGTCGGCTTCGTCCTGCTCATCCCCATCGCGTTCACCGTAGCGCGCCGCACCGGCAAATCGCTCATCCTCGTCGCTCTGCCCCTGGTGGCAGGCTTGTCCGTTGTCCATGGACTGGTCCCGCCGCACCCCGCCGCCATGCTCGCGGTCACCATCTTTCACGCCGATGTCGGCCGCACCATCTTCTTCGCGCTGCTCATCGGCATTCCCACCGCCGTCCTCGCCGGACCGCTCTACGCAAAGTTGATCGCGCCTCATGTCCGGATTCCCACGGAGAATCCCATGGCCGCCGAATTCGTGGACCATGGCGCAGAGCGCAGCCTGCCCGGTTTCGGACTTACCCTCTCCACCATCCTGCTTCCGGTCGCGCTCATGCTGATTGGCAGCTGGGCCGGCACCGTGCACGGAGGCGCCGCGAACGAAGCGCTCCGCCTCCTCGGCAACGACGACATGGCGCTGCTCATCGGCGTTCTCTTCAGCTTCTTCACCCTCGGCAGAATGAGCGGCTTCAACCGCGAAACCATCCTCCGTTTCAGCCAGGAATGTCTTGCGCCCACCGCGACCATCACGCTGCTGGTCGGCGCCGGCGGCGGCTTCGGACGCGTCCTCCAGGACAGCGGCGTCTCGCACGCCATCGTCGGCGCCGCCCTCGGCACACATGTATCGCTGCTCCTGCTCGCGTGGATACTCGCCGCGCTCCTGCGCCTCGCGACCGGATCCGCCACCGTGGCCATGAGCACCGCCGCAGGAATCGTTGCGCCCATCGCGCTGCGCAGCGCCTACCCGCACCCGGAACTGCTCGCCATTGCCACCGGCGCCGGATCGCTCATCTTCTCCCATGTCAACGACGGCGGCTTCTGGCTGGTCAAGGAATATCTCAACCTGAGTGTGCCGGAAACAATGAAAAGCTGGTCGATCTCCGAAACCATCATCTCCGTCACCGCGCTGCTGTTGACACTGGCGGTGTCCCTGGCCCTGTAAGTCCGCAGTTCAATGCCTGCGCGGCCTGTGATTCTTATGACAAGAGGTCTGCAATAAAAATGAGAATGTCGGACAAAGTCTCCCGTCGCAAGTTCATTCGTGGCGCAGCCGCTCTGGCCGCCACCCGCGGACTGACAGCCTCAGCCTTCAGTGAATCCGCGCCGGACCGCGTCCTGGCCTATGTGGGCACCTACAACACTCTGCCAGGCCCCGGCGCCAATGGAAAGGGCATTGAACTCTTCGAAGCCGATCTCCGCACCGGCGAGCTATCCCCTCGCGGACCGGCAACCCCATCGCCGAATCCCTCGTGGATCGCCATCCACCTCTCGAAGAAGTACCTCTATGCCGTCAATGAAATTGCCGACTTCGAGGGCAAAAATGGCTCCGTCAGCGCCTTCTCCATTGACAGCGCTTCCGGCACCCTGCGCGCTCTCAACACCGTCAGCTCCGCGGGAGCCGGCCCCGCCTATCTCAGCCTCGATCACTCGGGTAACTTCGCTTTCGTTGCGAATTACGGCGGAGGCAGCATCGCCGTGCTGCCCATCCATGCCGACGGCTCGCTCGGAGAAGCCTCCGACGTGCACCGCGATGAAGGATCGGTTGGCAGCACAAACGCATCCGACGCTCCCGCCGGCAGCTTCGCCATCAGCGGACACGACACACCTCACGCCCACATGATCGCCCCCGATCCGGCGAACCGCTTCGTCCTCTCCACCGATCTGGGACAGGATCGGATCTATACCTGGCGCTTCGATCGAGATACCGGCAAACTCACCGCAGCATCGGATGAGCCATGGGTTACCCTCCCCACCGGAGACGGGCCCCGCCACTTCGTCTTTCACCCCAACGGGCGATGGTTCTATTCCATTCAGGAAGAGTCCTCGACCGTCGTCTTCTTCCACTACGAGCCTGCGACGGGACGCCTGAACGTGCAGCAGACGCTCTCCGCACTGCCTCGCGGCTTCTCCGGAACCAGCTTTGCTTCAGAAATCCTCATCGCACCGAACGGCAAGACCCTCTATGCCGCGAACCGTCTCCACGACACGATTGCCGTCTTCTCCATTGGATCCGACGGCCGGCTGACCTGGCTGGCCGAAACCTCCACCCTGGGCGACTACCCGGCGCAATGCCGCATCGCCCCGGGCGGAAACCTGCTGTACGTGTGCAACCAGCACAGCGACAACATCACCTCGTTCCGGATCCACCCCGAGAGCGGCCTTCTGTCATTCACCGGGCACTATACCCCGGTTGGAACCCCGGGCAGCATCACGTTCGTGGTGTAGATGCCTCGAAGCCCCAGCCCACGCTCAAAATTCAGCCCTGAGCGCAAATTCCAGAATCCGCGGATCGCCTGCACTGGTGACCTGCCCATAGCTGCCATCACCAAGACTGGTATCGACAGCTTCAAAGTTCGGATGGTTGAACAAATTGAAAGCTTCAGCCCTGAACTGCAAACGCACCTGCTCGGCCAGCGGGAAAGTCTTATATAGCGCGGTGTTCAGCGACGTATACGCCGGACCTCGAACCTGCCCGTTCGAAGCATCGCCGAAGAATCCATACGGCGGAGCCGTGTACGCCGAAGTATCGAACCACTGCTGCAGCCTTCCGGTACGCCGGTAGGGCGACACCTGGTCCGGACGTGTCGCAAGGCCAGATGTACTGATGCTGAGCCCGGGGCTCATGGCAAATCCGCTCTGGTGCAGCACCAGGCCGCCCAGGCTCCAGTTAGAAAGGGCGGTGCGCTTCAACAGGTCGCTGTGGGCAAATCCGGGAATGGTATAGACCCAGGTCCCGGAAATATCGTTCGTGAAGTCGTAGGAAGGCGGTCCATATTCAGCGTGGAAATTTCGTGGATTTTGTGGGATGGCGCCCTGTGACGTTGTACCGCGCGGAGAATGCGATCCCACCGTCGCCAGAACTTTCCCATACGTATAGGAGACGCTGAACTGCGAGTTACCCGCCCTGTAGCCCAGCGACGACTGCAGCGAATTGTAGTTCGAACTGCCTTCGTCGTAGACATTGTTCATCGTGCTGTAACCCTTATAGGGACGGGTGTAGTCCCCGGAAACGGTCCCCGCATTGATGCAAGGATCGAAGTTATAGTTTCCAGCACCTGCCTGACCTGCCGGCAAGCATCCGGCAATGCTTGGGGCCGAGACCGGGAGCGGAAAATTGAAATCGTAACCGCCCTGGAAAGTCATCAGATTGCGGCCCTGACTGCCCACATAGGCGACCGAAGCCACCATCGATCGCGCCACCTGCTGTTCGATTGTCAGGCTGTACGACATGATCTTGCTCGGAGTAAAGGAGAGCGGAGCATTGTCCAGCGTCTGCGTCGTGGGCGCAGCTGCCGTGCCGGCCGCGCCGTTACTCAGCAGGCTATTGAGCACGTTGGCGCTCAGATTGTAGGGAGGATTCTGGCCGAATGCGTTGTAAATTTGCTCCAGCGGGATGCGCGAGTAGCCCATCCCGAATCCTCCGCGCACGGCCGTCTTCCCGTTTCCGAAAACATCGTAGGCAAAGCCGACCCGCGGCCCCAGATTGGTCTTCACCGGGGTGAAGAATCCGCTCGGTGTCCCGTTCTTCCCTGCGAACACCAGTCCGTTCAGCTGGTTGGCAATGGTTCCCGAAGAAGTCAGCGGTTGATTCGCGGAATTGACCACCAGCGTCCCGTTCGGATTGACAACCGGCGCATCCGCCGAGCTATAGAACGCCGGGTTAAAGCTCGTCACCTGGTCGCCGCTCACCGTGTCGTTTGAAAAGTAGACATAGCGCAGGCCGAGATTCAGAGTGAGCTTCGGATTCACCTTCCAGTCGTCCTGGATATAAGCCTCGCCCTGCCGGTAGTGATAACTTCCCAGCTTTTGCGAACTCGCCTGGGAGTACGTCGCATCCAACCCCAGCAGATAGTCCGCTGCCGGATCGCCCGTGTGGACTCCGGAAAAGGTAAACGACCCCTGCGGATTGGTGAATACATTCTGCCGCTTGATTCCGAAGATATAGAGAGCGCCGCCCTGAAATACATGATTGCCATGGACCCAGCTCAGATCGTCCTGCACGATACCTTCCCCATCCGATGCCGTGATCGGCTCAGTACCGATGCCATTGCCCGACCAGCCGTTGGAAATGCTGACATTGGGAATGCGGTTCAGAGTCGGAGCATTCGGAAAGGCCTGGATCACCGAGAGCCCCGCTGGCATCGTGCCGCCCTTATTCGGCTGGATGCGTGGCTTGTCGTAGGTCTCGGCGACGCTGGCTACGTTGATCACGTTCGGCGTGATGTTGGTCGAAACTCTTACCAGTGCATTCAATGCCGTGGTATAGAAGCTGTCGGTGATCGTGCTGTACGGCAATCCATTCCAGTTATCGAAAGGGAACCCGTTCTTCACCTGTTCGTACATCACCCGCCCCATCAGCTGATTGTTTTGGTTGATCTGATGGTCGACGCGGTACTGATCGTCCATCTGACTCGTCGTCAAAGATCCCTGATTGATGTAGTTGAGGAACCCGCCGCCGGGATTATTGGGCAGCGGCACATAGGCGTTCATAATCCCGACCGCCACCGGATCGAAGCAGCTCGGATTCAGGGTGCGCGGTCCCGTAATGCAGTTCCCTTTGCCTTCGGAGGCCAGCAGTGCCTGGCTGTGCGCATCCAGAGTCAGGTTCCCTTTCAGGGTCGGGCTGCCGGTAAAGTCCCCGTTACGCATCGCTCCGGAAAACACCGAGCCACGCGACACCTGGCCCTGGTTGATCGCATACCACTGATTGCTCGCAAAGAAGAAGGTCTTGCGATTGCGGTGGGTGTTGTAGAGCCCGGGAATGATAATCGGCCCACCCAGGGTATATCCGAAGATGTTTTGATGGAGGGGTTGAGTCGTCGTTGAGAAGTAGTTATTCGCATCGAATGCGTTGTTGCGCAGATAATCCCACGCCGATCCATGAAACGCGCTGGTGCCGCTCTTGGTAATCACGACCACCTGGCCCGAGCCCGCCAGGCCATACTTCGCGCTGTAGTTGTCCTTCAGGACACTGAATTCCGCAATGCCATCCACAATCGGAAGAATGTTGATATTGGACAGATTGCCCGAATTCATGTTGTAGGTCCCATCGATGGTATAAGTCGTGTACTCCACCGAGTTCCCGTTCACAATCAGAGTCGTGCCGCCCTCCAGGCCGCCCCCGTTCAGCGCATCGGCACCGGCGGTGCTGCTGACACCGGGGATCGCAATGGCCAGGGTCTGGAAATTCCGCCCGTTCAGCATCAGATTGTCGATCTGCTTGCTCGAGATGGTCCCGCCACTCTCCGAGCTCTGCGTGTTCACCTGCTCAGCATCGGCCGTCACCGTAACCTGCGAATTCACCTGGCCCACTTCGAGCGTCAGATTCTGCGCCCGCCGTTGTCCGGGATTCACGAACACATGCTGGATCACACCGGTCTTGAATCCCGTTTTCTTTACGTCAATGCTGTAACTGCCCACCTGCAGCCCTTCGGCTGAGTAGAAGCCATTGCCATCTGTGGTTATCGACTGTGAAACACCCGTTGCCTCGTTCCTGACAACAACCGACGCGCCTGCGACCGTCGCCCCAGTGGAATCCGTTACGGTTCCGGAAATGGCAGCGGCTCCGGCCTGTGCCAGAGCTGCCGGTGCGGGGAAAAGGATGATGCTCAATGCCAGCCACAGACAGGGTCCCCAGATTCTTCGACACATGAAGCCCCCTTGAATATTTCTATTGGAAAAGTTTCACGGGCGAATCCTAGTCGCGGATCATCATGATTGTCAAGATAGTCAATACATGTGGCGATAATTACAAATGAGATAACGATATCGGCTGCAAGTTCAGGCGCGATCGCGCCCGGCGGCCGTTGCGCAAAGGGACAGCGCGCGCCGCAGCCGAAGCCGCCATCCTCTGCCAAACCGGCGCATATCCCGCTTTCGAAGCGCAGGCCCTGCCGAATCGGGGCTTGTTGGCACTCCGCATGCTGGGGAGCAAAAGCGTGAATCGCCCATCGCTCCCCGTGCGGAAAAATAATCGCGGCATCCGGTGTCCGCTTAACCCGGATGCCGCGAGAACATCACGACAGAATCTAATCCCCGCTCGCCTATCCGCAGCTCTCGTCCATCTCAATGGCGCGCGGGAACAATACGTTGTTCTCCAGATGCACGTGGCGGTGCAGGTCCTGCTCGAACTCCGACAGCGTGTGATAGAACCCGCGATACGTCGGGCAGGCGCCCTCCGGCGGCGTAAAGTCGCGGCTCAGTCTGCGAATCTGCGCCAGCGCATCGCCCGCCGCATCGTGCTCCGCCATCATCACGCGGATCGGATTGCGCACCGAACCAAAGCAGCCCAGCGAGCGCGGACCGCAGCTGGCAAGATTCCGCTCCATATTGACGATCGATGGAAACAGAATCTGCTCTTCCTTCGCCAGATGCTGGATCAAATCCTCGCCCGCACTCCGGATCAGCTGCTGGATCTGGGCCAGCTCCGGATGCGTATCCCCGTGACGCGCCACTACGCGCTGCGCCAGCTGCCAAAGCCGGGGAATCTCGCGGCGGATATACGCGTGGTGTGTACCGACAATAAAGGCGGACAGAGACTCCAGCGAGGCCGTAGTCCATTCCTGACCGACGTCCTCGCCTCCATGCGCTGCGCTCTCGATCGCCGCCAGCACGGCTCCCGGATCGAGCGAGCGTTCCTCGCACGCCTGCGTGAGCGGCTTTCGTCCGCCGCAGCAATAATCGATGCCGAACTTCTCAAAGACGCGGATGGAAGCAGGCTGCTCCAGAGCGATGTCGCGAACCGTGGTTTCTGCGGTGGTCATAAGAATCTCCTGCAGCCGACTCTAGGCATCTCCGTCTGCCGCCGCTGCGACTTAAGTCACTCGAATCCAATCTTCGCTAAAATTCCTCCGATGACCGAACCTGGAAACGTGGCATCCTTCCTCGGCGCCGTTTCGCTCTTCTCCGGGCTCTCCCCCGATGAGCTGCGCCTGCTGGCGGCGCACGCCGTGCGCAAAAAATTTGCCCAGGGCGAACTGCTCTTCTCCGAAGGCGACCCCTGTAAAGGTCTGCATATCATCGCTACCGGCAAGCTGCGCATCTTCAAAAGCTCAGCCAGCGGCCGCGAGCAGGTGCTGGCCGTGGAAGGCCCGGGCGGCTCCGTGGCCGAGCTGCCGGTCTTCGACGGCGGAGCCTATCCAGCCTCCGTAAGCGCGGTGGAAGAGGCGCAGATCCTCTTCATCTCGCGCGACGATCTCCGGCGTGTCTGCATCGAGCATCCGGAAGTCGCGCTGAAGATGCTCGCCGTCGTCGGTGCGCGCCTGCGGCGCCTCGTGGGCATCATCGAGGAGCTGTCGTTCGCAACCGTCCGCCAGCGTCTGGTTTCCGCCCTCGTCCGCCTCGCGCAAAGCCAGGGGACAAAGACCGCGCAGGGCATCGAGTTCCAGTTGCCGGGAACTCACCAGGATCTCGCCCATCAGCTGGGCACGGTGCGGGAGCTCGTCTCGCGCAACCTCATGCGGCTGCAGGCCGAAGGCCTCCTGCAGGTCGACGCGCGCAGCATCGTCGTTCGCGACCTCCCGGGCCTGACGGCGATTCTCGAAGCCAATCCGTAGCGGCGCGCGACTAAAGTCACTGCCGGGCTGCCGCCCGTTCTCTACGCTCGATCCTGTAAGCGGAGAGATGCGATGCCAGTCACCCTGATCGAAACCGTTGCCGAACTTCAACCCACAGCGTCGGAGCAGGTGACCCGGCTCGCCTGGGAGCGCCGCAAGAGCCTGCTCTTCCGGCTCTGGATTGTCACCGGCCTCTTCTTCATGGTGCTGCCAGGCACGATCCTCGGCTTCACCAACCTGCTCTTCATCAGCGCGCACCACGGCCTCACCGGCTTGTCGCCCGCGTGGATTCAGGCGCACGGGCATTCGCAGGTCTTCGGATGGATCGGCAGCTTCGTGCTCGGCATCGGCTTCTACTCGCAGCCGCGCACCCGCGCCAACAGCGGGCGCCTCCCGCTCACCTGCTGGGCCCTCTGGGCAACCGGACTCATGCTGCACTGGCTGGCCGGCGCCTACATGTGGCAGTGGCGCGCGATGTTGCCGTTCTCCGGTCTGCTCGAACTTACAGCGATCGTGCTCTTCCTCTACGCCGCAAGCCAGCACAAGCTTCCGGAAGCCGCCGGCTCGCACCCCGCCGAAAAAAAGTCCAGGACCAGGATCGAGCCCTGGATGCAGACCGTCCTCGTCAGCAACCTTGCGCTGTTCCTGGCCGTCGCCATCAACTTTGTTGTGAGCCTTCGCCTCGCCATCGCAGGCACCAGCCCCGCCTTCCCGCATAACTTCGATCAGCGCTATCTCGTCCTCCTCGGCTGGGGATTCCTCGCGCCCCTCGTCTGGGGGTTCTCCGCGCGATGGCTGCCCATCTTCCTCGGCGTCGATGCCGTGCGCGGGCCGCTGTTGCAGCTTGCCGTTTCGCTCGACCTGCTCGGCGTCATCGTCGGCATGGCAGGACTGGCGCTTCCCGCGTCCCTGCTCCTGTTCGTCGCGGCCATCCTGGCCGCCATGGCCATCCGCGTTTTCGAAGTACCGCAGCGTCCCGCGAAGACCATCGGCCTGCACCGCAGCTTCCCCGTCTTTCTCCGCCTTGCCTATGCGTGGAGCATCGCCGCTTCTCTGCTGGGCATCTGGGCTGCTGCTGCCGATGTGCACGGCGGCATCTGGGGCGGATCGCGCCACGCCCTCACCGTTGGCTTCGCCGCCATGATGGTCATGACCGTCGGCCCTCGCATCCTACCGCACTTCGCCGGAGTGCGCGGCATCCGCAGCCGCGGCCTCATGTTCGCCACCCTGCTGCTGCTCGCCGCCGGATGCACGCTGCGCGTCAGCATGGAGCCGCTTGCTTACGAAGGCCTGTGGAGCTTCGCATGGAAACTGCTGCCGTACTCCGGATGCCTCGAACTCGGCGCCGTGCTTCTCTTCGCCCTGCAGCTCGTGCTCACCTTCGCGCTGGAGCCGAGCATCTTTGCGGATCGGCACGAGGCCGCGCCCCAGGCCGCCTGATCAGTCGCCGGCGCCTTCAAAGCCCGGAACACTCCCGCCCTCCGGAAGCTGCCCCGGGTGCGCCCACAGCCACGTCGACCCCAGCCACGAGTGCCCGCTCGGGCCCTCCGGCAAATGCGGAATCAGCGCCCACAACCCGATCCACGCCAGGGCCACAAGATTTGGAAACAGCAGCGGAGCCATCGGCGGCGCGCCATTCACCAGCTTGTCGAACAGCGAGTGCCCCGGCTCGATCAGGTTCGCCCGCAGATGGAACCAGAAGCCCAGTACGCCCACCAGCGCCTGCGCAACCATGATCAGCATGCACCAGTCGAGATAGCGCCGCGTCACCCGCGTCAGCAGCGGAACCGTCAGAAAGCCGACCGCGAACGCCGAGGAGATCACCGGGATCCACTCCGTGTTGAGAAAGAAACCGTTCTCGGCATGATCGGTCAGCGAAAGCACGAAGTTCCCAAAGAATCCGCCCAGCGCGAGAAAGATCACCCACCGCGCCCACTCGGCCGTGCGCGGCGCCACCATCCGGTTCAGCAGCAGCAGGAAACCCAGCCCCGTATAGGAGAGCGGCGCGGCGAATGGCGCAGCATACGTAATGCTCTTGAGCGTGCGCTCTGCGAAAAACCGGCAGTCGAGATGGTAGAGCACCCCTGCCAGCCCCACCACAATCGCCGTCCATCCGAGGATCGCGCCCGTCACCTTCCACGTGCGGCGCATCTGCGCGAGCCATCCCAGCGCCACGACCACACCCAGCACCACGGAGGCCGCGATCGAAAAGTAGAGCGGTACGTATTCGGCTTTCACCCCGAACTGATTTACCGAGTGAGCAATATAGATGTCCGCCGCCAGAATGCCCAGATTTGCCGTGGCAAACAGCTCCACCCAGAGCTGCGGATCGTGCACCCAGCGCATGCGCGGATGCACGAGCAGTCTCCGGCAGGGCTCCAGCCGGCTACGGGCGTCCATGCTGCCGCCTCAGTTCTGCCGCCATGTGCTCCAGTTCCACAGTCTTCTCCAGCATCGGATAGTTCCCGTGCCACTGCACGAAGTCCGCACCGCCCATGAACGCTCCATGCTTCGAGGTGCGCGCATCATAGTGCCACAGATTGAAGTAGAGAAAGTCGATGGGCTGCGAGAATGGCGGTCCGCTCAGCGAACCATCCGCGTGCAGGCTGGCCATAATCTGCTGGGCGTGCTGCACGCGCGCGTTGGTCTGCGCCAGCACCTGCTCGGCCTGCGTGTAGACGCGGTCGATTGTCGCCGCCGTGTGGCATTGCTCGCAAACCTGCTTCATCGCCGCCTGCGCCCGCGCGTAATTCGGCCGCTTCGTCGAAATCTCCGCCGCCAGGAACCACGACAGCCGGTCCGATGGATCGTGCGTGACCTTGAGCCCGTTGATGCCGGACATGTGACAGGTCGCGCACGTCGGCACAAACATGTCGCGCGTTGTCAGCTGCCTCGGCGGAGCTTTCAGGTTCAGCAGATTGCGCTGCGCGGCGAACATCACCCCGTGCTTCGACTCCGTGTAGATCTCCATCTGCGAGTGGTCCGGCCCCATGTGGCATTGCCCGCAGGTGCTCGGCAGCCGCGCCAGTTCCACGCTGCTCGTGTGCCGCGAGTGGCACGCCGTGCAGGTCCCGATCGTCCCATCGTCGTTAGGCTTGCCGATCGAGTGGCACTGGTCGCAGCCGCCTGCAATCGCCTGCATCCCCTCGTGCGCCGCCAGCACATTGGCCGGACGCCGCGTCGCTCCCGGCTGATACGTCTCCGAAAACGAAACCTCCTGCGGCGTCAGCCCCTGCTCGCCGTGAACCGCCGCCCACGACGGCGCGGCATGCCGGCTGCGCAGAAACTCGTCGTACTCCTGCTCGTGGCACGAGCGGCAATTCCCCGCCGTCAGGTGTTTGGCGATCACGAAACCGTGATGGTCGAGCTTGTCCTGCCCCGCCGTCGGCTGATGGCAGTCCAGGCAGTTCACGCCTTTGCGCGCGTGCGTGGACATCTCGTACTCGTGCACCACCGAGTACTGCAGGCGCGCGTGGCACTCGGCGCACTTTCCCGAGGCGCGCACAAAATCTGCCGTCGGCTGCTGCGTCTCCGCACGCGGGCGGGCGCGATCGACCAGAAAGGCCGCAAGAATCAGGGAAAAGCCGAGAACGACAGCAATGAACACCGAGCGGAACGACATGCCAGCGCGCCTCCGGAACGAGATCCCTGGGATAATCTCTCCCTGGCTCTTGAGTAAATGCTGCCCCGCCAATGTACCAGGAGTCCCCGCATCTTTGCTACCTCTTCGGCGTGCCCGTGGCTGGGTGTGATATCGATCACTTTTCCACGAAGCCCTGCCCCCGAAGATAGGAAAAGTCATTCAGCTCCCCGGCCTGTGACTTAAGTCCCTGCTTTCCCCTTCATGAGCCGCTACGTTGGCTGCAGGATGAGCAGCACATCAATCGATCCCCGACGTTTCATACGAGGCAATCATGTCCTATAAGCGCTATTGGGTGGCTCTGGCCATCGTTATTGTTGGATCTTTCGCTGTCCTCGGCGGTGTGGGCCGCAGGATGATCAGCCAGGCTCCGCCCCTGCCCGACGTCTACACCACCGGCGGGCAGCTTCTCTTCACCGGCTCCTCCATCACTGATGGCCAGGGCGTCTGGCAATCCATCGGCGGCCAGGAGATCGGCACTGTCTGGGGCCACGGCGCTTACCTGGCTCCTGACTGGACCGCCGACTGGCTGCATCACGAGTGCCTCTTCCTCCTCGATCTCTGGGCGAGGCAGGAAGGCGCCTCCAGCTTTCCCACCCTCGATGCGGATCACCAGGCGGCCCTGCAGGCGCGGCTCGTCCGCGTCATGCGTACCAACACCTACGATCCCGTCGCCCATCGCATCGTCATCGGTGCGGACCAGGCCGAAGCCTTCCAGTTCCTCGCCGCTTACTACGCCAACGTCTTCAGCACCGGCCGCAGCGAGTACGCGATTCCCGCAGGTGCGCTCACCGATCCGGTGAAGCTCAACAAGATGGCCGCCTTCTTCTGGTGGACCTCATGGGCGGCACACACCGAGCGCCCCGGCAGCAGCGTCACCTACACCAATAACTGGCCGCACGAATCGCTGGTCGACAACGTGCCCCCGTCCTCGGCCATTCTCTGGAGCATCCTCAGCTTCATCTTCCTTCTTGCCGGCATCGGCGGCCTCGTCTGGTGGTACGCCTCGCGCGAACACACCGACTTCCGCCCCGCGTTCCCCGCCAAGGATCCCTTCCTCAGCCTGCAGGCCACGCCCAGCCAGCGCGCCACCATG